>CAJUFF010000044.1 GCA_910585505.1 uncultured Ruminiclostridium sp.
AACCATTTTGACTATGATTTTATCCTGTGTCAAAATGGTTATTAGTATAATCTTTAAAAGGATAGACAACAAATATATGGATGATCAAAGGTTAGTATGACGTTCAATATAAATCCGGAAGCTCGTCAAGCGTGATAACATAAGGATCGTTAAAAATGTTTTTCAGATCGCCAACGTCGTTTTTATCGGTTATGAATTCGGTGTGCCATGTCATAAACCATACCCAATTCGCTTTTCCGGTTTTAAGCTGCTCCGCGGTGGGAATACGTCCGCATTCGTGGAAGCATATGGGAATATTTTCGCCGGCTGTATTTTTTACAAGATTGTATAGATTTGCGTTTGCTCCGTCGGTGTAGGAATCGGCTCCCGCGATATCCACATAGCTGTCTCCTGGGTACCATTTGTCATAGTCGGCGCCGTTGCCGGAAAAGCCGCAGACCCAAATGAGATTGTCAAGTCCCCAGTAATTCGTATACCTGTCATACATGACTTTCCAAAGCTTTTTGAAGTTTTCGGCGCCGCCCTTTCCCCACCAGAACCAGCCGCCGTCAAACTCATGGAACGGCCGCCAGAGCACGGGTATATTCTGCTCTTTAAGCTCCTTCAGCGCCTTTGCGGCTTTATCCATTCCCGCAATAAAGGCGTCGTATTCCTTGGTGCCTTCTGTGAGAACGGCGTTCCAGTCGCTAAGCTCGGTTTCCATACACTCGCTCCAGCTTCCGCTGAAGTCACAGCCACAGTGCCAGCATATGGTAACGATTCCGCCTTTGTCATACCATTCTTTGGCGCGCTTATTTACGCCTTTGAAATCATCGTTCATATAATCCAGTCCGCGTATGGCGGGATATTTTCCCGTTTTGCCGAAAATGTAATCAAATTCATATTGATCGCTGCCCATCCATGTGGACTCCTGCTGTCCAGAAATAATCGCTTTTCCGTATGTATCGGAGATGTATTGATACAGCTTTTTTGCCGCTTCGGAGGCATTCGGGTTGGATAGAGAGGAAGCGGGTATGTTCGTCTCAACTTCCGTTACGGTTTGTGAAGTTTCGGCAGGTGCGGCCGATGTTGTGGTTGCCGCGGTGGTGATCGCAGCGGTTATAGTTGTGACTGCGGCGGTTGTGGTAGTCACGGCTGCGGTATGAGTCGGTTGGGTTGCGGTTGTGTTTTCCGAAACGGCCGCCGTGGTTACCGATGTTTCTTTCGGTGGTGTTGTCTCGGCGGGGGAGTTGTTTGTTTCGGCGGTGGGGACGCGTTCCTCCGCGGTTGTGACGGACTCGCTTACGGTTTCGGCAGCGGAAGTATTTGTTTCTATTTTTACGGTTGTTTCCGAAGCATCGGCAGCGGCTGAGGTTGTTTTTTCGGTATCCTCCTCGTCAGAAACCGTATCGGAAGCGGTTTCGGAATTCTGCGGGGCGGAGTCGGAGACGGAGCTTTCTTTTTCGGTATCATCAGTCGTTCCCGAAGAAATAACGGAATCTTCGGGAATATGATCCGTCGGGGCAGCGGTTGAACATCCGCAGGAAAGTGCCGTGACGACAACCGATAAGATTATGGCTGTAAGTTTTTTTATTTTTTCTGACATATCGCTTACACCTTTCTGAAATTTTTCAATATGTCAATTATACTTGATTGACAATTAAAAGTCAATGCTGTATAATATTATTACACATTTTTTTATCTGCAATATGCGGAAAGGTAGGACAGAAAATGAACGGCGTAATAAATTCGGATAAATTTACCGACCGCTTTGGAAGAAGCGCATTTAGTCTTGATGAAGATTGGCGCTTTCTTAAGCTTAAGCAAAAGGACGGTTTGGCCTTTATTAAAGCAGAATCGGCGGAGTTTGACGACAGCGGTTGGGAAAGGATTGATCTCCCTCACACATGGAATGCGGAGGACGGCGCAGCGGGAAGCTTTGAAAAGGACGAAGGAGGAGAATGCTATTACAGGGGGCTTGGAGCATATCGGAAAAAGCTGTTTTTTTCCTCGGAAAAATATCAGGGAAAGCGGATTTTTCTTGAATTCGAGGGAGCAAATACGATTACCGAACTCTTTATAAACGGCCGTTTTTTCGGAAAGCACGAGGGCGGTTTTTCCTTGTTCAGATTCGATATTACGGATTATATTGAGCTTGACGCGGAAAACATGATTGCCGTAAAAGTAAACAATGCTCCCACCGATTACATAGCGCCTATTACGGATCAGGGAGATTTTACGAAAATGGGCGGCATATACCGTGATGTAAATCTTATTGCGGTTGAGCCGCTTCATATTGACCTTACCGATTTCGGTTCGTCGGGTATTTTCGTTACGCCGAAAAATATAACAGAGGAATCGGCGGATATTGAGATACTTGTCAGGCTGGCCAATGACGGCGAACATGACGAAGCCGTTTCTGTAACGGCGGAAATTTTAGACGCGGACGGGGAAACGGCGGCTGTTTCATGCTCCGAAAAAATTGTGAAAGCGGGTCAAAAGTCGGAAATCGGCATTTCTCTTTTGCTGAAAAAGCCAAAGTTGTGGGACGGAGTAAAGTCGCCTTATCTTTATTCGGCTTTGATAACCGTTAAAAATGATAATAAGACTCTTGACGGTTACCGTCAGAGCTTCGGTATACGCACCTATAGCATGGATCCGAAGGAGGGCTTTTTCCTTAACGGAAGATACCTTGATCTCCGCGGGGTTAATTATCATCAGGACAGCTATGAAAACGGCTGGGCAATGACAAATTCGCAGCGGGAACGGGATTACGGAATGATGCTTGATATGGGCTGTACCTCCGTGAGAATGGCGCATTATCAGCATGACGGTTATGAATATGAGCTGTGCGACAGGCTTGGGCTTACGGTGTGGACGGAGATAGGAATAGTTAACAAAATGTCCGCCGATGATTCGGAAACCCATAAGCTGTCGGAGGGATTCGCCGAAAACGCGAAAACGCAGCTTACCGAGCTTATACGGCAGAATTACAATCACCCGTCGGTAATAGTATGGGGAATTTCCAACGAGCTTCATCAGATGACGGACGAAATATACGATTTGTACGCCCAGCTGAGGGCTATTGCGAAACGGGAGGATGAAACCCGCTTTACAACATTCGCGGACGCACAGTTCTGGGGGAGGTTCTTGGAGCTTCCCGGCGAGGTGGTTGGATATAACCGTTATTTTGGCTGGTATAAGGAGGCGGGTCCCGTTGAGGGATTCGGAAGCTGGCTGGACGAATATCACGAATCAAAGGAATCCCGTCCGGTATGCGTGTCGGAATACGGCGGTGGCGGCGCATTGTCACAGTTCAAAGACAATATAAACTGGATTGAGGAAATCGATCCCTGGGGCGAAAGACACTATCAGAATTATCAGTCGGCAATGCACGAAAAAATATGGGCGCAGTTTTCCCGCCGCCGCTATCTGTGGGGGAAATATATCTGGTGCATGTTTGATTTCGCCTCCAACGGAAGGCATGAGGGCGATACGGTTGGTCAGAACGATAAGGGACTCGCAACCCGCGAACGAGTACCAAAGGATTCGTATTATTTTTATAAATCTGTGTGGAATCTGTCCCCTATGGTTTATCTTACGGAAAAAGGTTTTAAGCGCCGTGCCTGTGTGGTTCCGGAGGTAAAGGCATATTCAAACGCGGAATTTGCGGAATTGTATGTTAACGGTATTATTAAGGGGAAAATATACCGTTCGGAGCTTGATCCGAATTATTCTACCGTATTTGTATGGAAAAATGTAATTATAAACGAATATGAAACAAACGAGATAGTTGTAAAGGGTGGATTTTCGGACGGTACGGTTATCGAGGATAAGGCCGAATGGGTAGGTCTGCAAGGAGGGTAATTATACTATAAACAAAAAGGCTATGATCTTATTATCCGTAAGATTACAGCCTTTTTGTTTATATTTTTTATGTAAACTCTTTAAGGATCTCGCTTCCCGCTTTTACAAAGGCAATAAATTCGTTTAATTCAGCGTGGCAGAATACCGTTTGTTCACCTTCGTATTCTTTTTTTCCGTTGGTGAGAATCCATTTTCCCTTTGGCAGATACACCTCGCGCTCCGTTTGGCCTTCATTGAGAATAGGGGCAAAAATAATATCGCTTCCGAACATGTACTGAGTATCCAAGTCGTAGCAGTGATCGTCCTCATAGTAATCAAAAAACATCGGACGCATTATCGGCGTTCCGGTTTCGGAGGCAATGTCCATATGCATTGCAATATAGGGCATAAGTCTTTCCCTTAGCTGTACAAGTTCTTTAAGTATAGGGTAATTTTTTTCGCCGAAACTCCATATCTCGTTGTCTCCGCCGCTTCTTTCAAGAACCTCGGGGTGCCTGTCAACCTGATTTTTAGTTTTCTGCCTTGCCCCGTGAAGGCGCATAACCGGACAGAACACGCCGAACTGGAACCAGCGGACAATAAGCTCGCGAAAATAATCGCTTTCGGTATCCGCGCCGCAGAATCCGCCTATATCGCTGTTCCAAAGGTTGATGCCGCACATTGCCATTGAAAGTCCCGAAATTACGCTCTGTCTGAGCGCGATAAAGGTGGAGGGGATATCTCCGTTCCATACTATGGCGCCGAATTTCTGACTTCCCGGATAGCTGGCTCTCGTAAGCAGCACCGTTTCTTTTTCCCCCTCTTCCTTTAATGCGTCATAGATCATTTTTGAGTAGTAATATGGATACAAAAGCGCAGTCTGGGCGCCGTTTCCTATATGAAATCTGAGGTTGTCAAACTGCTGAGGGAATATTTCCGGCTCCGCTTCGTCGAGCCAGAAGGTTTTAATGCCGTATTCATAATAATTTTTTCTGATTTGTTCCCAGACGAATCGGCGGGTTTCGGGATTTGTAACGTCGATATATGTTTGTTGGCCGTAGAAGGGAAAAATCCCGTACTGTCCGTTTTCGGTGCGCACCAGCATATTTTCGTCGTTCATTTTTTCGTAGTTCCTGCTGTTGGGATTTATGGTGGGCCAGATGGAAACTATCGGCTGTATGCCCATTTCCTTAAGTTCGTCGCACATAGCTTTAGGATCGTACCAGAGCTTGGGGTCAAACTGCCATTCACCCTGTTCCGTCCAGTGGAAGTAATCTATAACTATGGCGGATATGGGAATATTTCTTTTTTTGTATTCCCGTGCAACCTCCAGCAGGTCGTCCTGACTTTCGTATCTGAGCTTGCACTGCCAGAAGCCCGCCGCCCATTGAGGGAATTTGGGCGCAAAACCGGTGAGCTCGCAGTATTTACGCATTATATCGGAGGGCTTGTCTCCGCCTATTACTATATAATCAGCCTGATACGCGCTTTCACAAAGCCACATTGTATGATTCAGGGTTGTTTCGCACTTTCCCGGCGCGGGGTTATTCCATAGGAATCCGTAGCCCAATGACGAGTACAGGAACGGCATGGAGGTTTTGGTGTTGTAATGTACCAGTTCGCAGGAGCAGCCCTTTCTGTTGAAATAATCCTGCTGTTCCTGACCCAATCCGTACAGCCGCTCGCCGTATCTCGCCTCAAAAATCGCTTTTATGCGATAGTTGTTGCCCTCCACATGGCGGTACTGGCTTGTTATGTCGCCTTCTCTTTTTGTCCGTAATATTTCCATGCCGTTTTTATAAAAGATAATGTGGTATATTCCCCACATCTTTACAACCTCCGCCGAAAGACAGCCGTTGGTGAGGACGCCTCTTTCCCCGTTTCCCGTAACGGTGCACTCGTCGGACAGCGGAGGGAGCAGTGTCCAGCTTTCTTCTGAAAAGCTGCCGTTTCTTGTTGACCGCACGCGGATACGATCCTTTCCGTAGGCTTCCACTCTCACTATTTCGTCGCGGGCGGTGTAGCCGATGTATTTTTCTCCGATTACAACGTGTCCCATATCTTATTCCTTTCAAAAACTCATCAAATTTCATTATTTGTATTGACTTATCCGATTGGGAATAATATAATTATAGCATATAAAAATAAAAAAATCTTGCATTTTAACACCGTAAAATAACACTATATCATATTCTTTATCAATAAGTCATGTAGGTGATATTTTTTCTATGAAAACTCTCTTTGTTAAAAATGCCGTCAATATACGCATATTACACCGCTTTTTATTTGATTTTCGTCCGATTATTGCGGCAAATTTTCGATGATAATAAAAGAAAGGCAGGCCATATATGAATATATCCGATCTTAAGGAAAACACAAAGCACGGTACGGATTCATTCCCTGTGGCGTTATACGATTCACGGTGGCCGATAACTCATCAGTGGCATAACGAAGATGAATTCATATATATGGTAGAGGGTGAGGCTGAATATAACATAAACGGAAGGCACATTTTGCTGAAGGAGGGAAGATGCGCTTTTTGCGGAGGATTTAAGCTTCATTCAATGATGACGGAGGGAAAAGGGAAAATACATTTTAAGGCGCTCCTTTGTAACCGTTCTTACCTTTTCGCGGCGGAGGATATTTGCAATAAATATTTTGACAGGGATATACGGGAACTTTTCCGAGATGATATTATGGAAGAAAGGCTTATTATTGAGGCGGTAAAAAATGTATGCGCTTTAATGGAGGGTAGACCCTTCGGATATGAGCTGAAGGCTAAAAAAGCCCTTATGGACATTTACCTTACCATTGCGGAAAAAGACTTGTTTGAATCGGATCTGCTTCCCGCAAGAACGCCGCAGAAAAATATTCTTTCCGCAATAGAGTATATCCATACAAATTTTTCCCGAAAAATATATATAGATCATTTGGCGGAGCTGACGGGATACAGTACGGCTTATTTTGAAAGTTTTTTTAAAGCGTATATGGGAAAGACTCCCTCCGAATATATAGTGCTGTACCGACTTGATACGGCCAAAAGGCTTCTCGCAGAAACGGATATGAGTGTTACGGAAATCGCACAGAACTGTGGATTCGCAAACGTAAGCTATTTTATAAGAAGTTTCAGGAGAGCTTACCGAACCACACCTTATGGGTACAGAAAAAAACTGAATACATAGAATGTTATCCTTTTTTAGCACAACCTTTGTTGTACGATTGTGTTGTCTGTTTTGGTCAGCTTGTAACAATCCACGCAGGAATACCGGTCTGTTTCAATTTTTCCTATACTTAGATCGACAATTATTTGCACTCCAAATATCAAGCAAATTTGCACAATACAAAAATTTACAGTGGTTTTTATGCAAATTGCACTACTTACTTTGTTGTCGAAAAAAAATATTTTTATTAGATTTATGTTATTTTTATTCATTTTTGCTTGCTATTTAGCGATTTATGTGGTATACTATATGTACAAATAATTCGTTAGGGAGGGTGACGTTGATGGAAACTGATGAACTTAATGGGGTATATTATCCGCTGTACATAAAAGCAAACGAGATATTGAAGCGTTTTGTACCGAGCCGTATTTTTGAAGCCGAATACGGTTGGTATAACGGTCATTACAGCAAAAATCAAAGCGGACAGTATGTGATGGATTATTTCCCAATACCCGTTGTGAGTGTGAAAGGCTTTTGCGATATAGAGATTGGGATAGGGCAGATTACAGTATCCACGAAGCTTAAACGGGAACAGGTGATGTCTTTTTCTTTTGACGAATTTAACAATATCCCCTTTGAGGCGTACGGTGTTGAGGATTATCTTGCCGATTATTACTCTGCCGATATGACATTCTCGCAGTTTCGGGAAAATGTTGAAAAAAGCAAAGAAAAGGAAATCGGATTCAGTTTTGTTTTTGACAGTGACTGCGACTCCGGTATGCTGTTTGATTATGTGAAGCTGCTTAGGTGCAGGGGATTCTACTATTGATCAAAATTAAGAAAGGCAGAGAAATGGACATTTTGAGAATTTTGATCGGAAATGATATTCCGGATCAAGGAATGCTGTGGGCAAACACCTTTAAATCCGCAGGCGCTTTCGCGGTGACAAGAAAGTCTGACGGGCCAAGTCTGCTTCAGTACATAAAGGATTCAATAATTCCGGACGTAATAATTATCGAAGCGAAAATGCCCGGTCTTGACGCGATCGGGTTTATAAAAGAGCTTAAAAAGTTAGGCAAGCTTCCCGTTGTTATTGTCACAGCCGATTATGAAATGGTATCAGTAAGGGAAGAGGCGATATACCTTGGAGCCGGAGATTTTCTGGTAAAGCCCTTTGACGTGAACAAGCTCATAAGATGCATTTCCGACGCCGGAAAGAGAATCGGTGCATTTAATACCGATTTTGGAATTCTTAAGGAAAAACCGTCAATAGAGGATCTGGAATACATTGTTACGGATATTATGCGATTGATGGGAATACCTGCGAATTTAAAGGGCTATTATTACTTGAGGTACGCTATTATGGTTTGCGTTGACAATACCGATATGCTTACCAGCGTAACAAGGCTTCTTTATCCTACCGTCGCCGCACGGTTCAAGACTACTCCCACCCGTGTGGAGAGGGCGCTGAGAAGCGTTATTGAATTAGTCTGGGAAAAGGGAAATACCGAGGTTTTAAACACGTATTTCGGTCATCCTATCAGGAATACCGGAGGAAAGCCGTCCAATTCGGAATTTATCGCGCTTATTTCCGATGAGCTTCGTATTCGTATGAAGACTTCGGGGCGTATGATCAAGCTGTGATAAAAACTTTTCTTGTATTGGAGTAATATTATGGAAAATCCATGGGAAAAAATAGCGCTTGTTGATTATGAAAAGCATATGCGCCATGAAACGGTCGGACAGCTTCAGTGTCTCAATTCTTTAATGGAAGGTCAGCTTAACAGGTATCCCGCAGAGTCTGTAATTGTATTGGGCATTGCGGGAGGCAACGGTCTTGAGCATATTAAAAAGGAAAAGCTTAAAAAGGTATACGGAATTGATATAAACCTCGGGTATTTAAATGAATGTCGGACAAGGTATACGGATATAAGCGATATTTTGGAATGCCTTTGTATTGATCTAACGGATAAAAATGCTGTTATTCCCGAAGCGGAAATGATAATAGCGGATCTTCTGATAGAATATATAGGATACGAAAATTTTACAAATATTGTTTTAAGAGCAAAGCCAAAATATGTTTCCTGTGTCGTTCAGGTAAATGAGGACAGCGGATTTGTATCCGATTCTCCGTATTCTCATACATTCGACGGTTTGAGCGCCGTCCATTGTGATATAGGAAGAGAAGAATTATCATCCGCTATGGAGAAAATAGGATACCGACTTTTTTATGAGATAAACAAATCGCTTATAACAGGCAAAAGTCTCCTTTTGCTTGATTTTATGTCTGTCGGTTTATTGCGGGAATAGGGATTTTGTACGTACATTTTATGCGGATAGAATAAATTGTTATGTCAATTTAATTGAATTGCAGATTTGATTAAAATCGTACAAAGCACCATTCTGAAATTTATCGCATAAAGTGTTATTAAAAACGGTTAAGAACCTGTCTTCACAGGATTTGAAGATCAGATAGGAGCACAAAGGCAAGTATATGGAAGAGAAAGGCTACCTTGTAACAGAACATATAAAAGCAAACCGTATTATATATGCAGACGAAGCCGCTTGCGCTCTTACCGGAATTGCGGCGGATGAACTTCTGCAATCGGATCCGTATAAGGTTACGGAAGAGCTTGAGGTGACGAAAATACCTTTTGATTCTACCCATTTTTTATGGATATTGGATACGGTAAACAATTACAGGCAAAGGCTGACGGAGCTTGAGCGCTCAAATAAGGCTTTAGAAGATGCTTTAAAGGCAGCGGAGGAGGCAAACTGCGCCAAAAGCAGTTTTTTATCAAATATGTCACATGATATACGTACTCCAATGAACGCCATTATGGGAATGACGTCTATCGGGCTGGCTCATATAGATGAAAAATTAAGGGTGCAGGACTGTCTTTTAAAGATAAAGACCGCTTCCGCTCATTTGATGAGTCTTGTCAACGACGTTCTGGATATGTCAAGAATCGACAGCGGGCGTATGACGCTTAACGAAGAGGAATTCTCAATTGCCGATCTTATTCACGATATAGTAGTCATTATGCGCCCTCAGGCGATGCTGAAAAATCAGGATCTTCAGTTTGATATAACGGATATTTATGAGGAGAATCTTTTGGGCGACCCGCTGCGCTTGCGTCAGATAATTGTAAACATTATAGGAAACGCGGTAAAGTATACTCAGGAAAACGGCAATATAAAGGTAAGCTTTTCACAGTATAAAAAAGACGGGACTCAGAACTGCAAAGCGGACGGCGAGAAGGTTTGGCTGCTGTTTATCTGCGAGGATAACGGCATGGGAATGAGCAGAGAGTTTTTGCAGCGTATTTTTATGCCTTTTGAACGCGTAAAAAATTCCACCATAGGAAAAATTGAGGGAACGGGCTTGGGAATGTCTATAGTGAAAAGCCTTGTGGACAGTATGGGCGGCAATATCGAGGTGGAGAGCGAGGAGGGAAAGGGTAGCAAATTTACGGTACGGCTCCCCGTATCCGTTACTCTTCAGAGCAGAGAGAGTTTAAGCCTTCCGGACGGTGGAACCGTTCTGGTGGCCGAAAACAGAGACGACGGCTATTACCGTATAGAGGGCTATCTTAAAAGCGGCGGTTTGAGTCCGGTGCGGACTTCGGGAGGTATGGATTCGGTTACATGGCTTACGGAAAGGCTTTATGAAAATAATATGCCCTGTGCGATGCTGCTTGGTCAATCTCTTTCCGATATGCCGGTATTGGAGCTGGCAGCTCATGTAAGACAGCTTGCAGGGCCGGATTTTCCTATAATTTTAGTGTCCGAGGAGGATTGGACTAAGGTTGAATACAGCGCTTCCCGCGCGGGTGTTAACGCTTTTGTTCCCTGTCCTCTGCTCAAAAGCAGACTGCTTAATACGGTTGCCGGTCTGATAAACAGCGCGGGGGTACAGGACGGCGGATCGAACGAGACGGAGGATTACAGCAGATACCGTATTTTGCTTGTGGAGGATGTGGAGATAAACCAGGAGATAGTTACGGAAATGCTTTCGGTTACGGGGATAAATGTTGACGTGGCAAATAACGGCGCCGAGGCTGTTCAAAAATTCGAGGAATCCTCCGAAGGGTATTACGATATTATTTTTATGGATATACAAATGCCGATTATGGACGGTTACGAAGCGACAAGGAGGATTCGCGCTCTTTCCAGAAGCGATGCAGCAGAGGTCTGGATAGTGGCTATGACGGCCAATGCGTTTGTGGAGGATATTCGTATGTCGAGAAACGCGGGAATGAATGAACACTGTTCAAAGCCTGTGGATCCCGATAAGCTTTGCGAAATATTGAAAAACAGATTTGAAAAGTAACCGGAAAGTGTGGGCAGTATGCAGCGGTATCAGGAAGAATATATCGAGAATTTAAAGAAAATACGCGCATTGAATCTCCGTAAAAGCGCCGTTGGAAAAAGCTTTGATGAATACTGTGCGGAACTGCTCCGTGACAGGGAGTGCGCTGAAATGACAATAAAGCGCAATATGCTTATTTTGCGTCAACATCTT
Source organism: uncultured Ruminiclostridium sp. (assembly GCA_910585505.1). Lineage (GTDB taxonomy): Bacteria > Bacillota > Clostridia > Oscillospirales > Ruminococcaceae > Ruminiclostridium_E. Next base: position 11,512 of record CAJUFF010000044.1, read on the forward strand.
TTTCCGCTTTTGGATAATATGTTTGATGCTGACCAAAAGGAGCTCGAAGAGCTTAAGAAATTCTCTTCGGAGCTTTTAAACTCCGCAATTGAGACTGATATAGGCTTGTTTTGTCAGATACAAAGGTCGATGCTGAGCTACGCGCGGCTGACTAAGGAACGCTGCGCGATGATAGAGGAGCTTTATTGGCTCGGCATAGGCTATAACAGTATGTGCGCCAAGCTTATTGGTCTCGAATATTCGGTTTGTGAAAAATATTATTCGCAGATGAGACTTTGTTTTGCAGAGGCTGCGGCTTATCTGAAATATTTCAACGAGCTTGAAAGTACGGAAACAAGGAGTTATATACTGCGTTCAAGGGCGAATATGTCTTTGGGCGGATTTAAGGCAAACGTAGAAAAAATACGTATGGTAAAGCGTACCCTTATGATATTTCAGGATCCCGAATATCGTAAAAAAGCGCCCGACCTTCCATGGGACAAGTATGTTTACACCATACACCGTCAGATGGCATCTAGCGCAAGCTATAAAAAAGAAATCGACCTTACTCCTCAGGACGTGGCTGATTTTATGGAGTCGGTATATGTCATATATGAAACGCGGTTCAGGGAGGCAAAGGAAAATAACGAGCGTACTCCGATACGCCCAATGTTTTCTTACTGCGTAGCGGAATATTACTGCGGACTGTACGGTTTTGAGGAGCTGCTCACGAAAATTGAACAGCTTATGGATTCGGCGGATTTTAACGACCGTTCAGAGGATACTATGTATGGGATTATTTCTCTGCCTGCCTTTTACTGTCAGTATCTTGAAGAAAACCCGGAATATTTGTCAAAACGTCTGGATTATATTGGAGTACTGAATAAAAGGGCGTTGAGTTATGTAAAGAGCTTTTCGGAACGGGAGCTAAGCGAAAAATTGTTTTTTTACCTCAGGCAGCTTTCCTTCACTTATATTGAAACGGAGAACAGTATTTCATATAAGGATTTTATTATAAAGCTTGAAATGAGCTTCGCCCCCGTGATTTACGCCCATTCCTGCGCGGTGGGGAGGGCGGCGTCGGTATTGTGTAAAATAATAGCCGATGAGGAGCCTGATTATTTTGATGATATAGGATTTATCAGAGATATAGTAGATGTTGAAGAAAAAAAACGTGTCATTGCCGATTATGCCTTTGAGTGCGGTTTGCTTCACGATATTGGGAAAATGAATTTTATGAGTTTATATACAAATGTGGGCAGACAGTGGTTTGAGGATGAAAACGAGATGGCGCAGCTTCATACGCTTGTTGGTATGGCGTGTCTTGAAAAAAGGCGATCCACATCGCGCTGCGCGGCTGTTGCTTTGGGGCATCACAGATGGTACGACGGTTCGCGAGGCTATCCGGACGATTATAAGCGTCTGGAATGCGAATACCGTCAGATGGTGGACGTTATAGGACTTATGGATTGGTTGGATAATATTGTTTACAACGATACACGAATTTTCAGGGGCATGGACAAGACCTTCGAGGAGGCGAGAGAATCGGCAATATCTTTGGACGGAAAAAGGTTTTCGCCTATGCTTATTGCAAGACTCAGGGAAAAAGAGGTAAGCGACGCTATAAATGGCGCTTTGAACAGCGGACGTAATGAAGCATACAGAAATATATATGATATGGAAAATGAAGTCGGAAAGGAAATACGGTAAAATGCGGGATTGGTTCACAATAGATGAGATTGATTCGGAAACCTATATTATAAGCGAATATCGGCATTGGGAAGAAACACATGCTTATTTGCTGAAAGGAAAAGGAAAAAGTCTTTTGATTGATACGGGACTTGGAATATGTGATATATCCGAGGAGGTAAGAAAGCTTACCGATACGCTTACTGCCGCTGTGGCTACACATATTCACTGGGATCATATAGGAGGTCACAGGTTTTTCCCCGAATTTTATGCACACGGAAACGAGCTGAACTGGCTCAGCGGCGGATTTCCATTGTCGGAAAAGACCATCAGGGAAATGGTTACTGACCGCTGCAACATTCCGGAAGATTTTGATATTGAAAAATACGAAATTTTTCAGGGAACGCCTTCAAAAATACTCAAAGAGGGAGATATTTTGGATATCGGCGGGCGCATTGTGGAGGTTTTGCACACTCCCGGTCATTCACCTGGGCATATGTGCTTCTGGGAGAAGGAGCGAAGCTACCTGTTTACAGGCGATCTTGTGTACAAGGACACCCTGTTTGCTTATTATCCTTCGACGGATCCGGAAGCTTATTTGGAATCATTGGAAAAACTTGCGCGACTTCCCGCGAAAAGGGTTTTTCCCGCTCATCATTCTCTTGATATTCAACCTGAAATCATCGTAAGAATGAGGGACGAGCTTAAAAAGCTTAAAGAATGCGGAAAGCTTTGTCACGGTTCGGGAACCTTTAATTACGGAGACTGGGCTATCTGGCTTTGATACTGCTTCAAATATATAACCGCTGCCGTATGTCCCCTAATCTTTGATCAAAGTACAGAAAAATAATACGGATGCTCAGAGATTGGTATTAGGCGGACGGCAGCTTGTTAAAGCTGCGCTTGAATATGGACAAGCTGAAAGGTGATCATAAAAATGGTAATCTTAATAATGGGCGCTTCACATACAGGGAAGACACTTTTGTCACAAAAGCTGCTTGAAAAGTACGGTATGCCTTATTTTTCGATAGATCATCTAAAAATGGGGCTTATCCGAAGCGGCAATACCGATCTTACTCCGGAAGATGATGAAGAACTGGTGCCTTATTTATGGGGAATTGTAAAGGAGATAGTAAAAACTGCCGTTGAGAATAAACAAAATCTTATATTGGAAGGCGCTTATATTCCTTTCGACTGGAAGAAGGATTTTGAAGAGAAATACTTGGAAGAGATCCGCTTTTTCTGTCTTGTAATGTCGGAAAAGTATATAAAAAACAATTATGACAGTATAGAAAAATATGCTTCGGTTATTGAGGCGAGAAAGGACGATCCGGAATTCCTGAATGTACATAACATGATCAGTGAAAATCTTAAGAATTTTGAAGCATGTAAAAAGTACGGCTGTGACTATATTTTAATAGATGAAGAGTATTGCGTTGATATCACATTGTAAAGTAGAAAGGTAAAAACGATTATGACAATTTTCTATGAATTTGACGGTAAGCTTTACGCGAATATTACCAATAAATGTCCCTGTGCCTGTGTTTTCTGTATACGCAGGAACGGAGACGGCGTAGGGAGCAGCGACAGTCTGTGGCTTGATCACGAGCCTGATTTTGAAGAAATTGCCGAGGCATTTGACCGCTTTGACAAAACGGGGTTGTCCGAGCTTGTGTTCTGCGGCTACGGCGAGCCTATGATGAGGGCGGAGATTTTGCTTAAAACCGCCGAGTATGTTAAGGAAAAAACGGATATGAAAATACGCATAAATACAAACGGGCTCATCTCCCTGATGAACCCGAATTTTGATATAGCTGCTTTGAAATACAGGATAGACAAGGTTTCCATAAGCCTGAACGCTTCCGATCCCGATAAGTATTTTCGTCTGACCAACTCCGAATACGGGCTGCCTTCCTATAATTCAATGCTGAATTTTGCTCTTAGGGTAAAAGAGTATGTTCCGGAGGTTTCATTTACCGTTGTTAATTGTGATCTGGGGGAAGAAGAAATTGAGCGTTGTACGGAAAGAGCGAAGGATTGCGGTATTCCTTTGAGAATAAGGCATTATGTAAGAGACAATAAAAAATACGAATAGCCAAATGGGTGCCGTGCGGCTAAGGAAGTGTCAAATATATCGTATCATACCATACCATACCAATCTTTTTTTAACTGACGTAATACCCACAGTTTAAAAAGGGATTGGTATTACTATGTGTGCGTTAGGTTTATTGTTATTATCCTAAGCCTTCCGCGCGCTGAATTGAAATATAGCAGATGTTAAAATAAGCAGAGCTATTCCGGATTCCGCCGCGGCGATTTGACCGGAAAAGAGAAAAATTTCCGTTACGGAGAAGAGCAGTGCGGAGCAGGTACAGATAAAGGCTGCGCGGTAAGCTTTTTTAATGTTTTTTTGAGCAAATCAAGTATAAATCCGATGGTAAGAAACAGAACGTATCACCAGTATTGCATATATGGCAATAATCTGGATGGCCTTAAAGAACGTAAAAAGGCCAAAAAAGGAGGGAGAAAAAAATATATCTACACAATAGATTCACATTTCCCTGTTATAATCTATAGGTGAGGAGGTGCGCCATGAGCAAAATCTTAATTGTGGAGGACGATTTATCCATACAGGCGTTGCTACACGACTTCATTGAGGAAGCAGGCCACAGCGTCGTATCAGCGTTTGATGGGGTGGAAGCACTTGCAAAATATTCCGAGCAGCCCTTTGACCTGATATTGCTTGACATTATGCTGCCCAAAATTGACGGTTACGGTGTATGCGAGGTTATCCGGCAAAAGTCAGATGTGCCTATCATCATGCTTACTGCATTGGACGGGGAAGAAAATCAGATCAAAGGGTTGGATATGCAGACCGATGATTATATCACAAAGCCTTTTTCTATGCCTGTTTTGCTGCGAAAAATCGCTGCCGTCCTGCGCCGGTCAGCAAAACAGTCAGACGAACCGAAGACGATTACCTACAAAGACCTTACTTTGGATTTAGAGGGGTACAGGGCATACACAAAGCAAGAAAACATCGACCTCACGCCCCGCGAGTTTGAAATCCTACGGGAGCTGATAACGCGCCGGGGTCGGATTTTAACGCGGCAAAATCTCTTACAAACTCTTTGGAAATATGAGTTTTTCGGAGAAGAACGGATTATTGACACGCATATCAAAAACTTACGGAAAAAGCTCGGAGCCGCAGATTACATAGAAACGATCAGAGGGGTGGGATATAGAATTGATAAAGAGAATTAGAAGCAGCCTGTCTGCAAAAGTTTTTATGATTACTGCCGCCCTGATGGCTGCCTGCTGTTCTATAACATATTTCATCATAACCCAATTTGCTCCATACATATATACGCATGATTTTTCTACGATAGATGAGGAACTGCCTTATTTCGTTGAGGACATTTCCCATTTTACAAAAGAGGAAGCATTATTTGTTATTGAGGATTATTGCAATCAGATTGTTGAAAAAAATGATGATGAGTTTGTTTTCCGCATTTTTCAAAGCAATAGCGAGGAACTTAAGCAGTTTAACAAAAATGACACATCACAATGGTGCCGACTAACCTTTACGGACAGCACAGATGAGTACATAGTATTCTTTTCTAAAAACACAGAAAAAGAAAGTCAGGTGGTGGAGGCACTTCAAAAAGCAATTCCTGTTTTGAGTGTTGTGATTATTGTTGTTTCCACCATCGCAGCCTTTTTCTATACCATTTACATGACAACACCCATTAAAAAAATCAGCAGAATATCAAAACAAATGGCGGCATTGGATTTCAGCGGCCTATGTACTGTCCGGCGCACAGACGAAATAGGTGTTCTCGCTGACAGCTTAAATGACCTGTCGAGAAAACTATCGTCCGCCTTGTCGGAGCTACAGAGTGCAAATCAGAAGCTGCAAGCTGATATTGATATGGAGCGACAGCTTGAACGCCAGCGGGTAGAGTTTTTTTCGGCGGCTTCCCACGAACTAAAAACACCTATTACCATTATCAAAGGCCAGCTACAAGGTATGCTCTATCAGGTGGGACGCTATAAGGACAGGGAAACCTATCTTGCACAATCTCTGGAAGTTACGGATAACTTAGAGAAAATGGTGCAGGAGCTTTTGACAATATCACGACTGGATACGCCGGGATATACGTTCAATCCCTCGTACATTCATTTTGATAAACTAATCAATGACCGTTTGACGGCAAATGAAGATTTGTTTATGCAGAGGGAATTAACAGTTGAAAAAGATATATCCCTCAAAATCTGCATTTCAGGCGATTTGCAGCTTCTTCAAAAAGTGGTGGACAACCTTTTGGGAAACGCCGCCGCATATTCCCCAGCGGGGGAACGAATAACGGTTAAAGTATGGCAGGCAGCTGAAAAAGCGCATTTGACGATTGAGAATACAGGGGTACATATCTCTGACGAGGATATTCAAAAATTGTTTGAGGCGTTTTATCGTGTAGATCAGTCAAGAAACCGACAGACTGGCGGTACAGGATTGGGTTTATACATTGTCAAAACAATTCTTGATCTGCATGGGGCAGCAATCGAAATCAAAAACACATCACAAGGCGTAATGGTATCAGTACAATTTTAGAAATATCAGACCTCAAAGGGCGGTAAGCGAAAGGCTTGCCGCCCTTTTCCATCTCCACATAAAAAACATATTCAATACAAACTCATACTAATAACCATTTAAAAACACGATAAAATCCAATCTCTACCAGTAATACTTT
>CAJUFF010000045.1 GCA_910585505.1 uncultured Ruminiclostridium sp.
TTAAGATTGGAGCTTTTATTTCCGAACGCCGGAAAGCAAAAGGCTGGACGCAAAGCCAGTTGGCAGAAAAACTGGAAATAACCGATAAGGCTATTTCAAAATGGGAAACAGGACGGTCTATGCCGGATTTGTCTTTGTTTATGCCTTTATGCACTCTTTTAGACGTTACTTTGAATGAACTATTTGCGGGTGAGTGCATTGCAGAAGAAAAATTGAAAGAAAAAGCAGATGAGGTACTTATGGACGTGATTACAAATTGGTTAGGACACGATAAATGGGAATCAAAAGAAAGTGATACAACTCCAGAAAATGTTTTGGAAGTTGAAAATATTTCCAAACTCTATGAAACGGAAAATAATTCAGTATTAGCTGTAAATGATGTAAGTTTTCAGATACCACACGGCAGCTTTGTTGGAATTATGGGAGCTTCCGGTTCTGGGAAAACAACATTGCTTAATTTAATAGCCACAATAGACAAGCCCACAAATGGGACGATACGAATACGCGGGCAGAATATAGTGGATATACCAGACAAAGCCACCGCAGAATTTCGCCGCAGACATTTAGGCTTTGTTTTCCAGGAATACAATTTACTTGAAACTTTAACTATCTATGAAAATATTGCGCTCGCTTTGACAATTAAAGAGGTTTCCAAAGAAAGCATTCGTCCAACGATTCAAAGTTTGTCTGAAAAACTGGATATATCCGCAATATTAGATAAATTTCCATATGAGGTATCAGGAGGGCAACGGCAACGCTGCGCCTGCGCCCGTGCTATTGCGGTAAATCCAGATATTATACTTGCGGACGAGCCTACCGGGGCATTAGATTCCCACGCTGCCAGACAGCTTTTAGACACCCTTGCTATGCTTTGCAGAGAGTACAGCGCAACAATATTGATGGTCACACATGATGTCATGGCAGCCAGCTATTGTGACAGTATTTTGTTTATGAAAGACGGCGAAATAAAAGCTGCCTTAAACCGGGAACAGGAAAACAAACAGACCTTTTTCGCAGACATTTTGAAGAAAATAGAATTGATAGAGGAAGAAAGCCATGATGTACTTGAAGTTGTCAATCCGTAATGCCAAGCGGTCTTTTATAAATTATCTTTTATATGTTGTTACCATGACCGTCCTTTTGGCGATTATAGAAGTATCTAATTGTATAACCATTATAGGAGAAGCAGCCGGTTTTCAAGTGATTTCTCTGCCGTTGTTGATAGCAGCCATTCAGATAGTTTTAGTTGGATATATAGACACTTTCATGCTAAAGCAGCGGGCAAAAGAGTTTGCAAGTTATTTATTATTGGGTATGGGAAAAAAGAGATTAACCAAGCTGTTCCTATGCGAAGTCTTGTTGATTGGCTTTTGCTGCTATATAGCAGGAACAACAATAGGTTTTTCCATATATGGATTTTGGTATTTCCGTGAGCCATTGCACGAAATGAAACATTGCGGATTCCTTTATGGAAAAAGTATGTTATATACGTTTCTGTTTTTTTGCCTTATTGAAACGGTGTGTTCTTTTCGATTGAAGCAACGCTTAGACAAGCTGCAAATAAGGGAGCTGATGGATGAAAGAAACCGCAATCAAGGCGTAAAAAATATAAGGAACTATAAAAAATGGGGCATTATTTTCTTTTTGTGTTTTGTGTGCTTCATTGGTTGCATTTGTAGCATTGTTTTTTTGCCGGAAATTTATATTGTTTATCCCGTATCTGTTACAGCAATCCCTTTGCTAATATCCGTTTTTGCTTTTTACAAATGGGTGTTTGGCTATTTATATGCGTACAGGCGAATGAAATCCGTTAAGATATATCAAAAAGACAGGCTATATATTACGGCAAATGTTACATCAAATTTTAAAACGGCTGCTATGGTTAATGCTGTTTTTTGCATATGCTTTTTGTTTTCCGGGGCTTCTTTTGTAACTGGAATACTGATATTGCAGCCGGAATTTCAGCTTTTTGATACGGCTATGCGCCAGTGGATGGGAACTTCACAAATAAGTATCTGTATCGTGTTTCTGGTTATTTATTTTTCGATATTATCTTTGCAGCAGATTATAGAGATTAGGCAAAATTCAAAAAGCAATCAGATAATGCGCTGTATGGGAAAAAGCGATAAGCAGATAGCAAGACTTGTGTATCAGCAGATAGCAATTAAATTATCCTCTCCAATGATAATGGCTTTATTGATTATTTTATTCTGCATACCGTTACTGAATGGAAAAATGAACTTAATATTGCCAGCTTCTTTGAATAATATTCTGCTCAAATTAGCTAGTGAGTTTTGGGCGTGTATTATAGTTTTTTATATTTGCTATTTCGGGATTGTAAGTGCTATGAGCAGACGTTATATATATCCCTCTGATTGAAAGCCGCCAAAGTAATTAAATCAACCGACAGCAATAGATAATCGATAATCAAAGAGCAACAGCCTAAAGAGCCACCGCCCTTTGTTTGTGTTGTTATAGGATTTGTTGTGCGGTGTTGCCTTAGATTCATAAGGTGAGGTTTTGGGATTGAAGCGGCTAAACTGCGATTTAAAAAAATGCGTGAGGAGCGGAGAAAGAGAGTTTTTGATTTCTCGGGGAATTTAAATTTACAAATTTTGAAATTTTTTTTAAAAAGGTATTGACTTTTTTGAAAAAAGGTGTATAATTATTTAAGTAATAAGTCGGGGTGTGGCGCAGATTGGTAGCGCGCTACCTTGGGGTGGTAGAGGTCGTCGGTTCAAGTCCGGTCACTCCGACCATAAAGGTAAACTTTCATAGGTTCTATCAAAAAGCCTATGAAAGTGTATCTTTTTATTTAAAGCAAATAAAGCAAACGGCGAAGCGCGTCAACACTCCGCCGAGTGCAAAAAATCAAATGAATCCAAACTCCTGTTACCTTTTCTTTTGACGTATCAACCCAGCAACGCACAACGGCGCACGCCCCTGTACTTGCTTCCGAGGTAGCTCAACCGAAAAGGTGTATATACTCGCTATGATACTCAGTCACGGCGCAGTTGTTACGGAAACAGAGGAACTTGTTTCTTGCAGGAGGGTTATTCAATTTGTACGGCTAAGTGCATTGACTTTGCCGGAAGCGAAAAATTAACCGCATTATCACAACGCTGACAATTTTTCGGTGTATTTCAATTGCTTAAAAAGCAATCAAAAGCAGCGAATATCGAAAAACAAACAAAAGTGCGCTCACTGCCATACCAAAACAGTGAACGCACCCTTGACAAATGTATCTAAACGTGTTAAAATGTATACACGCTTAAAGCATAATCTAAGACGCTCGACTGCTGGTAACAGTTGAGGGTTTACGGGCAAAGGAGTTGTTCGACCAACTCCTTTGCCCGATTATGTTTTTCAAAGAAATTTATATGTTTTTATTATAAACCTTTTTTCGGAAAATGTCAATAGAATATGAAAAATTTTTAAAAATTGTAAAAAATTTGTGATTATTTTCTCATATAAAGAGCAATTATGCGGAAATTTGAAAAGAAAAACGGAAAATTGAAATCAAGCGCAAATTTCCCTATTTCCGGCGAATTTTATATTAATAATCTTTTCAGCTGAGCAAAAAACGTTGGCATACTTTTAGCAGCATTTCATACCCAAAAACGTCCTGACATAAAAAATCAGACCGCAGTTATCAAAACATAATAAACAAGCATAAAAATGTTTCTTTTTCGTCTTTCCTCGTATAACGGTCTTGTTAGATTATACTTGTATAACATTACGGGAGTACCATCTTAAATTTTTGAGAAACAGACGCAAAAAAATGCCGAAACCTGCTGCGAATCCGGCTTATCTTCTGCTTTAAAAACTCTCCAAATACAGGTGCCACACTGGTGAGGGTATCAGCTTCTTCGGGTTGGCATTCGCAATCCAAGCTTACATTATCCGATTCTGGTTTATACTCAAAATCCTGATATTCTTCGCTCGTCTCACAGCAATCAAATTGAACGCATATTTCATTGATAATAGACGTATTGCCCATTAAAACTTCTTTTATGATCTGCCAAAGTTCAAAACATATTTCTTTTTGTTTTCTGATCCAATTAAGCAGCTTATTCGTCTTTTCGGAGCCGACAATACGTTCTATCTTTTTTATAAGGAAGTAACGGTTATGCCCCTTGCTGCCGTCCTTTTTCATATAATTCTCTTTTTTTATGATTCCTTTTTTCTCCAAGACAGTATAGGCTTTCACAATAGATGACGCGCCCATTTTGGCGGTCTTTGAAATTTGCGTAAACGACGGAAAACAGAAAGGATCGTTGAAAGCAAACATATACAGGGTTAATAACAGCTCCGTTGCCACCGACGGCATTTCAACGAAAATAAATTCCGAAGGCAGGAGAAAATAGTCGCTTTGCGGATCAAAATTGCAGACGGTTATCGTATTGCAGGTCTGTCTGCCTGTCACAGGGCTTATATTGTGTTCCATTGTTATGTACCCGTTGGTTTGCAGATAACGCAAGGTTACATTAACGCTTTCTTTGAAGCTTATGCCTAATTTTTGAGCTATGGTTTCCTGTCTTACTTTTACGGAGTCGGACTGCTGCACGGTGCAAAGGTAGAGTAAATAAAGGTATATGGTGCAGCGGTGTTTTTTGAGGTTTCCTACAATGCTGTTGGGGATTTTTATGAATGTGGTTGACATGATATGGTTCCTCCTATAAATATGCGTTTGTTTTAATGTCCATACCTATAAAACATTATAAAATTGAAAATAATAGAAACACTGGTCTAAAAAATAAATTTTTTTTCAAAAAATGTTATATTTTGTTTGCACTTGCATATGATTATAATATAAGCAGCAACTTTTAGACAATTATAAAAAACTATTATAATAGTATCAGTTTCAAGAATTTTACAATTGCCTAAAGAAAAATAAAAAAAAGGAGCAAGCAAAATGAAAAAAATAACTATTATATTGTTATTACCTTGTATAATTGCAACAATCTTATTGATGATTGCCGTATTATGGATGTTGAAAATTACCGATATAATACGTGTTAAGATTAACCTAAAATATCCAAGTGAATTTATTTTAAATGTAAAAAGCACATGCAATCACAAGAAAGTACATAAAAAATAATAAGCCATTTAAAATTTACCTTCATTATTATGTCTCTTATGCCTATGTCCCTCTCCGCATTTCCCGATTATAGTTAGATTTAAGTTCGGAATTTTTTCTTCGATCTTCAAAGTTTTCTTAAGACAATCAAGACAATCATGTCCGCTGTCTAACAGTTTATCGCAATGTTTACATTTATAAAGCATAGATTTTTCCATAACATTTTTCCTTTCTGATTAACATAAAATGTGTTGTAAAATAAATATAAAAGGCGTTTAACTTTAAAATTAAACGCCTTTTAATATTAAAAAACAAAGTTTACATTTCCATATTCTCCTGATCCCGGTTACCCTCCTGTTCCCCATCCTGCGTTTCAATAATAACGTCATTATACATACTTCTTTTTCCCATCATAGCAATATACTCTGATTGCGCTTTTTCAAGCGCTTCTTTAAGTCCGCTGTTTTCGTTTTCCAATTCTGCAATCCTTTTATTCAAGGTTATTCTTTCTTTTTCAAGAAGATTTATTTTTGCATTTGCCTCGAGCCAGTTGGAATGCATATTATTGATTTGCTCCGCGACCCGGTGCATGGTAACCTGTTCCGGAGTAAGATACTTTTTTCTTTCTTCCGATTTTGCAATTTCTGTATTGATTATTTCTTTGACTGTGTTTATTTTACCCTCGATTGTATTTTGGCTCTTTGAAATATCAGACTGTAAAGTGCTTTTTAAGTCTTTATGTTCGAGCTTTAAATCGGATTTTGCCTCTTTTGTAACATTATTTCCGCTTTTACAAGATCCCGCAAAAGCAATGATGGCAACGATAATAGTAACGGTCCCTGTAATTATGGTTGTAATTATTTCTGCATTCACGTTTCCGTTCCTCCATAATGGTATGCAAAATCCATATATAATAGGTATTAAACACGGGGCAAAATATATTAAAGGATTTTGTTGTTTCAATTATATCACCTCTGATTTTATTTGTCAAACTGTGCGGTTTTGTTAAAATAAATATAAAAAGGCGTTTAATACTAATCTTTAGAAATTAAACGCCTTCTCATATAAAAACCTAAAAATCACATTACCATTTCTTCATCCCCCTCCCACTCATCACCCTCATCAACAATAACCTCCCTTGCCTTCCCAAATTCCAGCCTGCTGTCAATTTCGGACTGCTTCATCATAAGCCGTTCAAGCTCATCGGCATACTCAAATGGCTTGCCGTAATTCACCTTTGCGGTTTCGATTTCTTTTTCGATTTTCTCAATCTCTCTGACAGCCGCTTGTTTTCTGTCGGAAATACCGTTTACAAGATTTTCAATCTTAATACAAATGCCGACACTTGTTAATGTAAAAGTGTTGTCGTAAATAAAACCGCTTCTGCCTGTTAAACGAACGGTTGCGTTTTGCCTGAAAGCATAGAATTCGATGTCAAAACCGCGGAATTTGCCCACCGTACCGCTCGGTTCGCAGCTTTTATATTTATCGGAAGCAAGATACTTGTTAAATTGGTCAATAAGGGCATTTCCCGCTTCTGTTCGCTCAGCGTATCTCACATCTCCAACCTGCATTTCAAATTGTGATTTCAGAGGATTATTATTTAAAAGGGCAATATCCTCCTCAAGCTTGCTTATCAGCTTGTTTAATTTTTCAATATTGGACGGCAGATAAACCTCGATGTCGGATTTGTATCTTGACTGTTGGCTAAGCCAGTCCGTTTGCAGAAGCTTTAAGCGGTCAACTTCATTATCGGTTTGCATTTTTTCGGCTATAAGGGGATTGTCGGCGGTTGCGGCTTTCATTTCCGCAAAGGTAAGCGCTGTTTCGTCTATGTCCTGACAGCTTCTTGAGGGCGCTTTTCCGGACAAAACCTGACTGATCAGCCGCTGTTTCTTTTCGAGAAGCTGCCAGCGGTAGCTGTCAAATGTACCTTTGGTGCTGTAATAATTTACAAATACCTCTGAATTGGTGTTGCCCTGTCTGACAATTCGTCCGTTCCTTTGCTCGATATCCTTCGGCACATAAGGCGCGTCAAGGTGGTGAGCCGCTATGAGATTCCGCTGCATATTAACGCCGGTGCCCAATTTAGACGTGGAGCCCATGATAACCTTAATAGTACCGCTGTTTACCTTGTCGAACATCTCAAGCCTTTTCCTGTCGTTGTCGGCGTCGTGTACAAAAGCGATTTCTTCGGGCAGAAAGCTTCCGGATTCTATAAGCTTGTCCTTTAATTCTTGGTAAACGGTAAATTTTCCTTTGTTGTTCGGTACGCTTAAATCACAAAAAACTACCTGAGCGGAATTTGGAAACTGCTTTTGAATTTCGCAAATTTGAACCGCACATACATTGATTTTTAAGCCATCCCAATCCTCCGCGTCCGGATCGTTTATCCGCGGGTCAAGTGACACATTGCTCATATATCCGCATACGGCAAGCATATTGTCGTCTTTTAGGCTTACTTTCTTATTTTCGATATTCTCGGCGCGTTTCATTCCTTCCTCAACCTGACGTACCTGATCCGCCGACTGCTCACAAACAATAATCTGAGGTTTTCCGCCTATTATTTCGGGGAGCTTTATACCCTCAATATCGGTGGTTTTTACCACGTCGAAGCATTGGGAAAGCATATTGCACAATTCGGGAAGGTTTTTAAACTCGGCAAACCTTTCGCGCATTCGCCAACCGTTTCCCGTAGGCTTGACCTCCAAGGACACGGTTATGTTTCCGTATACCGAAGCCCATTCGTCAAAGCTGTCAATACCGCTTTTTTGGAGCATTGGACGCTGCAAAAAGTGCTGAAAAACATAACATTCGGCTATGGAGTTGGACAGCGGCGTGCCAGTCGCCATCGTTACTCCCCCGCCGTTGTTTATCTCCTGAAAATAAGCGGCTTTCATATCCATATCAAAGGCACGCTGACTGTTGGCGCTCGAATTTATTCCCGCAACATTCGTGTGCTTAGTGGCGGTATAAAGATTTTTATAAATATGAGCTTCGTCCACAAAAAGGCAATCGCAGCCTAATTGCTCAAAATTCATAAAGCTGTCCTTTTTGAAATCGGCGCGGAGCTTTGTAAGCTTTTTATCAAGCGCTTTAATTGCGGAAGCGTATTGTTTTACGGAAAAAGCCCTCTTTCCGTCGCTTGCCCTTGCCTTTTCCTTAGCCGCCATCAACTGAGCTTTTTTATCGTTGAATATAGCCTCCTGCCGTTCAAGAGACAAAGGTATTTTTTCAAACTGGCTGTGGGACATAATAACGGCGTCAAAATCTCCCGCGGCGATCTTGCCCAAAAACCTTCGCCTATTGCTCTTCTCAAAATCCTTTTCATCTGTTACAAGAACCTTTGGCGCAGGGAAAAAACGGGCAAATTCTCTGCCCCACTGCGCAACTATGGGCTTCGGTACGATATAAAGAGGCTTTTTGGCTGCGCCTATGCTTCTCAGATACATTCCCGCTCCCGCCATAACGGCGGTTTTTCCCGCGCCGACCTCGTGAGCAAGCATTACGTTGTTTCCCGAAGCTATTCTCGCAATGGCGTTAAGCTGATGGGGGCGAAATTTAAAAAGAGGATTAAGACCGGGGATCGTTATGTAGCTTCCGTCATATTCCCTGACCTTAATATTATTGAAACGGTCATTATATATTCGTTCAATTCTTTCGATACGTTCCGGACTTTTTAAAACCCAATTTCTGAATTCAGCTTCAATTTTTGTCTGACGGGCTCTTGCGATCTGGGTTTCATTTACATTAAGTACGTACTTTACGGCTTTATCGCCTTTTTGATTTATGTACTCAACGGGATCCTTTACGGCAACTCTTTTTTGATTAAGAGAACTCTCCATTATTTCATATGCGTTCACCCTATCGGTACCGTACACTTGGGAGATCGTTATGGAATCCGACACGCCTTTATTGGTAATCTTCCATTGATTAAGCAGGCCGCTGTACTCTACGTCAACGGACTTGCCAATGCTTATTGAACCGATAACTCGATAATACGGCGGCGTTTCAAAGGTTTCATAAATAAAGTCCCTGTACATATCAGCGGGAATATATACTGCGCCTACCGAAAAGTCAATGTCGGAAATGTTGATAAAGAGCGGCTGATTTTCTTTCAGTGCCGTTACATTGCGGTCAAATAAATTTGGGTACTGCTCTGCAAACTGCATTGCGGTACCCAATTTATCTTTTACATATCCGCTTAAATACTCCTCGGCGGTTTCCCAGCCGCTGCAAGGCGAACCGTCATATCCCGCGGGGTTCTGATAGATTTTATCGCCTAAATCGGTTATGACTTCTTCCTCCGATTTTCCGCAAAGACGTGCGATGTACGGTATATCCACTTTATTTTTCAAATTCAGCGAGACCGCGAGAGCCTCCTGAGGCGTGTCGACGCTTTCAATATATTTACTTGGAGAAATGGTGGCTTTGGTAAAAATTTCGGCCTTTTTATATATACCGTTTATCTCCGTTTCCTCTGTTTCTTCTTCCAGTGAAAGGAGAAGCGAGCTTCGCATATCCTCGCGAAACAGCTTTGAATTGTCTGGATTGTTTAAGTATCCGTACTCTTTTACAAATTCATCGTATTTTTCCTCAAGCTTTTTTTGCGCATTTCGGAGCGCGAAATCGCCCGATCCTTTTAATTGGACGTCTATTACCTCACGAAGCTCCTCGGAAAGACCGCACATGGCTTTTATCGCGTTTTCCGCCTTTACCGACTTGGTCTCATAGGGAAAAATGAGGTCGTTTTCCCGATAATACAAGCTATTGTTACTGTCAACATAAAAACAGTAGTTTTGTGAATCATTGGGAGCGGGAAGCCCGCTTTCTTCAATATCCTCTATATTTTCTTCAACTATCACAGTAGGTTCCGCCGTAAATTCCGCTTTTAAAGCGCCGAGCGCGGTTTCCAATGCGGGAATAAGCTCAACATCTTTTTGGGGCAGGCATTGTAAGTTCATACCGTAAGCGCTCTTTACTATCTTATGTTCGCCCAGAACCATTTCGGGATGCGTGTGGTAGTAAAGGTTAAAGCAGCCTATAAAATCTCCCCGCCGGTTATAAAAATCCTCCGGAGCCCTTGCCCAATCGGGCAAATCAAGCGAATCCATTTCGTAGCTTTTCGGCTGTTCTCTTTTTTTAAGAAAAATTATATCCGTTGTAACCGATTTTGCGCCCGCGATTTCTTTGAAAGCGTTATTGGGCAGCCGCACGGCACCTATAAGCTCGGCTCTGTTCGCTATTTCCACTCTCGCGGAGTTTGAATATTTGTCAAGCGTTCCAGAAGACGTTATAAATGCCGCAATCCCGCCCGGCTTTAATTTATCCAAAGCTTTTATAAAAAAGTAATCGTGCAGAATGTATTCCTCCGAATACGAATTGTCGGAAACCCTATAGTTTTCAAAGGGGACGTTTCCTACGGCTATATCAAAGGTATTGTCCTCATAACCGGTATATTCAAAGCCCTGTATGCGTATATCCGCGTTGGGATACAATTGCTTTGCAATACGTCCCGTAATGCTGTCCAACTCCACTCCGTATAAGTGAGATTCTTCGGAAATATTTTCGGGAATAACCGAAAAGAAATTGCCTGTTCCCATTGCGGGATCGAGTATCTCACCGCTTTTAAAGCCAAACCTCTCTAAACAACGATAAACGGGACGAATTATGTTGGGATCCGTGTAGAATGCGGTTAAGGTGCTGTTTAAAGCTGCTTCATACTCCTTACCGGAGAGTAGGGCTTTAAGCTCGATATATTCTTTTTCCCAATTGGCGGCACCCTTGTCAAAAGCTTTTGCCAATCCTCCCCAACCTACGTATTTTGACATAATGCCTTGTTCTTCGGCTGTGGCAAAGCGTTTTTCTTTTTCGATTTTCAAAAGCGTACGTATGGCGGCTATATTGTCCCGATATTTCGCCTTTTCACCCGACGCGTAATCAATGTTAATATTTTCGTCAAGATGGAAATTAACAGGAACTTGTGGAACGGAAGGCTTTGTGAAATTGTTCGGTTCGCCGCCATTGATGCTTTGATTATTGTCTTGCGTTTGTTCACTATCACCAACGTTCTTTTGGGCGGTCAGAATTTCGTTTTGTGTTTGAGCCGTTTGTGAAGCCGGGGCAACTTCTTTTTCCGTGTTCTCAAATTCAACTAAAATATCTATTAGTTTATTTATAGCAGAAGTGTCACGGCTGTTGAAATTTTCTTTGGATTCGAGAAAACTTTCCGCACTGCCGATAAAACTCTCCGATGAAATATCAATAAGAGAAACTTTTCCTATCTGTGAAATATAGTCAAGCGGATCATCTTTCTTAAACGCTTCTTTCAGATCATCGAATGAAAAGTAATTATATACTAATTGCCCGCCCTCGCTGCTATCCGGATTGTAATATACTTGGGTAATGCTTTCATTTTCCGAGTTAATATAATATTTATCAACGTTATTGTATTTTTGGATAATTTCATGCTCAAGCTTTTCGGCTTTTAAACGACTGTCGGGTATTCCTTGATATTCTCCGTTGTCAATCAGTTTGGAAATCCTTTCGGCGATTTCATTCCATGTCAAGCTTATTTTTTTATCGTTATTAAATGAAATGGAAATACCTTTGCCGTTGTGGTTAACAAACCGCACATCTCCCTTTCCGCTGTGACCGCCTATTCCATATTCTTTTTTCAGCATTTCCGAAAAAGCCTTTTTATCGGGCTGTTTCTCGGTGTAAAATCTTTCTATGCGTTCTTTTCCACCCGCAAATCCGCTTCCAATCAACAGTTCTTCCCGTATAACAGTCTCGCTGCCGTCCTGTTCGTATTCTTCCGAAAAAAACGTTTTCTGCAAAAACTCTTCCTGCCGAAAATCCGGATTATGAGTAATAACCGATTTAATTTTTTCCTCTTGATCATCTGTTTCGGATATTTCTTTGTCAAAAGCAGTATCGCACAATTTTCTTAGATAGGGAATCAGAGTTTTTCTTCCGTCAAGATCGTCGCTTTCATATTCCTTCAGATACCAATCATTAATCGTTTCCAGATGTTCGATCAGCGCTCCATCGCCGTCGCCTATATCGTAACGTCCGGAATATGTGTATTCCTCGCCGTAAATTTTAGCGTAGATATTAAATCTGGTTTTATCGTACCATGATCCCGTCCAATCTTCTTTTTCGCGATTTATACGCTGCTCGCTGTCAAGAGAAGCAAACAAAGTATTTGCCTCCGCAAAGGAAAGGATCTCACCGTCTTCAAAGGCTTCGCTTTCAGACCATAATATTTCCACAACCGCGTCGCCGTCCCCGATATCCGAAAAAGAAAAGGAGTCGTCATTTTCAGACGACTCCGCTGTTTTAATATTATTTACGGAAGCTGCCACTCCCTCACGTCTGACAGGTGGGGTAAGGTCATCGCCGCTTTCCTCAGCCGAGCTACTAATTCCTGCATAAGCTCGTTCCCCTGCCGCTGCGCTTCCAATTGTATTTCCGCCAGCGCTTGCACCCGTTCGTCCCAGTTCTTGGGCAGGTTCTTCCGCATAGCCTTCATTATTTCGGCTCCCTCTCGTCCGCTCTGTCGGCTATCTCTTCCCATATCCGTTCGCCCAATCCGCTCATATTCACCACGTCCAATGCCGAGGGGCTGAGTCCGTTCAGCATATCTATCGCTCTCCTCGCTTTTATACTCAACTCCGCCCTGCTCTTGGGCGCTTTCAATTTCGGATAAAGCGCTCCGTTCTTCTCCTCGTACTCCGGCACTGTGTCCCTGAATCTGATACTGCTCATAATCTTTCCTCCTTATTGCGTTTTCGATTTCCATAAGCGCGTTATGCGCTGCTTTCATTGATAAATTTCCCGCCGTTATCAGCAAGCCGTCGGGTATAATTTCGGATACCGAGGAAAAGTCAAGGGTATCCGAGGGTATTTCATAGCCGCACCTTGTCATTATTATACAAAATGCGCTGTCGGAAATAAACTTCTTGATTTCAGCCTCGTTTTGGTACTCAAAAATGCTTATTTCTCTTTCAATATCCTCCAGTATGCTTTCCATAGCGGAACGGTATACGCTGTTGATCACCCCGCTTAATTCGGTATAATCGGTACCGTATTTTGAATTATATCTTCGTATCAGCTTTTCGCGCTGATCGGCCGACTCTTTTATATTCCAGCTTTTTTCTATCGACGGACCATAAGTCTGAGAAATATCAAAAAGGTATTTCAAAGCGGTGTCGGTTCTCGAGGTGAAAACGGCTATGCTGCGTTCACCGCGTCTTATGTGTCTGCCGAATCTGTTCCAGTCGTGCATTGTAGCCATAATCGAAACATTTTCCGACTGCGCGTTTATCAGCATGGCTTCCGCAAAGCTGAATTTATAGTACCTTGCAATGTTTTCAAGAGTATGCAGCCAAAGTTCGGACTGTTTTATCTTTTCGATTTCCTTATCATACACATTTTGAACGTGTTCAAGTCTTGTCATTTTTTTCTCCTATTAAAAATAATTTTATCACTTTAAATCAAAAAAGTCAAGCTTTTTACAGAAAAATTAAAAATAATAAGAAACCCCATACCGGAGTTTCTTATAAATGCATAACTTTTATATTTTACTGAATTTCCGATTCTTGACCTTCTTCGTTTTCGGTTTCCTCTGTGATCACCTGATCTTTAACCTCAGAATTAACGCCGTCAATGCAGTTTTCGTATATCCATTCTTTTAAAGATCGCATATCATTAGTCTCGTAATATTTAACAAGCATGGTTTTAAATGTACCGTCCAATTCAACAGGAACGGAAAAAATACCTCTGCCGTTTTGTATCAGTATTTTATTGCCTGCCATTGAAGCCACTCTTTTATTGCCGTCCGCAAACATCTGACTTCGCATTATCCAAAGCATAACCGAAATCGCTCTGTCGGTTACAACGGGGATTTTCAAAAGCTCCTGCAATTCAAAATGGAGCTTTTCCGCGTTTGGAATATCGGGACGCCAAAGTGTACCGCTGACCAGAATATCATCGCTGCTTCGTAATTTACCCAGTTCATTGTAACTCACATCGTATCTTGCAACTATTTCGTGGACGGATTGTAAGAATCCTAAATTCACGTCGGTGTTAATGTTATCCAAAACATAGTGCCAAGCGTCACGAAGGCAAAACACCTTGCTGATCTCCGACGGCTTTAATTTTTCCACGCCTACGTCGTTCAATATGTCAACAGTATTTGCATAAGTAACGGCAATACCCTCAAGGTTAGCGCTTTTATATACAACGTCAACAAGAAGTCTTTTTGCCAAGAAAATATTTTTTTCCTGCGACATTGAGTATTTATCATTTATACATGTCATTAAAATATTATCTCCATTCTGCAATAGCCTTTATATGAACATTTTTATTATACGTCGATTTTACTCAAAAGTCAACAACTCTATTTTATTTTTGCCAAATTATACAAAACCCGATTTATTCTATGTTTGCTCATCATTACATGCAAAAAACGAATTAAAGGCTTTTATATTTCCATCCGTCTTATCAAAGGCCATTTTATCCTTTATATATGGCATTAACAACGGCGGATTACTGATATAATCAAATGAATTTTGATCTATCAAGCCATTTTTAAGAATCTTGTTCCACTCTTCTTCACCGCAAAGATTGATTATAACCTTAAACGGCTCATCTTCCATAAGATATGCGGAATCAAACTGTCCAATAGAATTTGAGATACTGTCAAAGCTTACGTCGGCAACTATTATGTTTACAGCGTTTGGTTGAAGCGGCACGCTTCCGTATTTTCCCATATCAATAACAACGGCGTTAAAAATATCATTTTCATCCTGCTCCGCGGATGAAGAGAATACTACATTATCGCTGTAATTGAAAACCTCCGTATCTGCGCTGTCGAAACCGTAAAAACTTTTTAAGGACATAATATGCTGCGCTGTCTGCAAAACCACTTTTACGTCCGCTTTTCCCGCCGAAAAATAGCTTGCAATCGTTAGAGCCGCGGTTGTTGTTCCCACTCTTCTGTCTGTGCCGAAAACACATATTTTAACGTGCGTATCGCTGAAATCGGGTATTTTTATTTCCTGCTCATTTTCTTCCTTAAGCTGCATTTGAATGTTTTCCAATGGCGGCTCGACGTCTATCCGGTAGGTTTTCCAACGTTTTTCCGAAAGCCCTTCTTCCGAAAAACACTCCTGCAGATCGCTTTTTATCTGTTCCCACTTTGCGGTTTCCTCAGCAGCTTCGCCCGAAACGGCTACAATATTTGTGTAACCGTTCCGGACAAGAGTGTTTAAAAATTCTTTTCCGTTTTTCAAGTCAACCGCGTAAATAATTATTTTCATATCGTCGCGCTGAAGCTGAATACCTTCGAGAGCCTCTACAAATTCCTCGTCATTCTCGGAAATTGCCGAAACGTCGATAACCATGTGAGTGTTGGCGGAAAAATTTCTCATTTGACCCACATAGTTCATAAGCGCGGTAGGTTCGTTCAGAATAATTTTTCGGATATCAATAAACTTAAGCTTTTGACCTATTTCTCTTAAAATACTTTCGTTTGACGTTCTTGCTATTAAAAACGGGTACATTGTTTCCTGCATTTTTGTTAGTCCTTTCTGTAATTATTTTTTACATAAAAAGAAACTCCATAACGGAGTTTCTTTTTATGTCATTTTCATATATCAGGCATTATTTCTTTTGCAATTTCAATTAGTTTATTGTTCCTATAACTTTTTTCCTTTGAAAGATTAACAAGGTTAAGAAAATATGTTTGGTCAACTGTAAGAGTTTTGACAAAAATCTCTTTTTTATTTTCTATACTGCCTTCAGACACAACAAATTTCATAGTTTCAATAAGTTCTTTATTTTCAACACTTCTGTTATGAACAATAATACAGTAATTTAAGTCTAAATGCATTCCTTCTTTAGACAAAAGAACATCATATTTACTGTTATATTGGTACGGAACAAACTTTGCGGCAGGGCATTTATTTAATATGGTTAAATAAATAGGACTGTCTTTTAGAATAGGTTGTCCGAAAAGCGGTTTTGACCATGTTAAATGACCAAAAACCCAAGGAAGATTATTAAGCGTTGACCAAGGATAAAGCCAGCCTTTGCCTTTTACATATGTAATCAACATTTGTTTAGCAAGATGATTTGAAATTTTAATATCAATCTGTTTTGCAAGCACATATATTACTCTGTCAAAATGATCGCGCAAAAGATTGTATATGTTTCTTTCAAAATCGGTAAGATGAGATTTCCTGCTGTAACGATTAACGTTTTTGTTCTTATTGGCATAAGGACAAAAATCATAAGCTTGCTGATTATAATCCGCTAATCCATTAATTGAACGCTTTAAATGTTTTCCATAAGGCTTATCGGTGTTTTTTAAAGCTTTATAAAAACCAAGTATTTGTATTGGATTATCACAAATAGGGCAAACAGCATACTGAACCAGCTCATTATTTTCATTATAGCTGTAATACGGCTTTTTTTGAGCTGTTACAAGTTCAAATTCTTCCTTATTGATTTCATAAATTCTTGATATTCCGGTTTTTGTTTTGAAGTTACGCATGTATACTCCTTAAGTTAACCTTCCAAGTCGCCAAAATGGCTTTCAACGCTTAACCACCATTGCGCAGAGAGCGGAGGAACCGCCCCCTCTTTCTCCGCAAATGCCAAACATTTGAGAATATCCGTCAAACCGACGGTAAATTCTCCGTTTAGATTTTTTAGATGAAAAAGATACTTTTCAAAACAGTTATCACATACTATTTTGTCAACATTATTCATCAATTCTGCTTTTTCAGGTATAGATTCAGTTTTCATAGAAATTCTCTTCTTTCATATTGTATTATTTTTATTTGGATTTGTCAACCCTTTGGATATCAATAAACTTAAGCTTTTGCCCTATTTCTTTTCGTTTGACGTTCTTGCTATTAAAAACAGGTACATTGTTTTCTGCATTTTTGTTAGTCCTTTCGTTTTAAAATTGAATTCAAATTTAGAATTCTGAATTTTTATTCAGGCTTCATAATACATTTGGCAAAAAAATCCGTATCGTTTTCTTTTTCTTTTTTTCTTTTAATGTACTTTCGATGTAAATAATTTACTTTTGAATTTTCATCATAATGTAAAAAGTAATGAGCCAATTCATATGCTACAATAAATCTTTTTTCTTCTAAGGTGCGGTTATAATTTACTCCAATCAAATATTCCTTTCGGCTTTCCGATATGAATATAAAACCATCTTCAATATCCAACAGCTTCTTTGATTCTCCGACACGAAAACCGACAGCTCCTGCAAACTTAACTATATCAATATTATCATGATTGGAAGAGCCGAGATTATAATAAGTTAGTAAATTACTGACTTTTTCTCGTATTTTCTGTTTTTTATTTCTTGTTAAATACATCATTTTGCACCTGGTATAATTAAATCAATCCCCCAGCAAAAAGATTTAATTACACATATCCTT
>CAJUFF010000046.1:0-7311 GCA_910585505.1 uncultured Ruminiclostridium sp.
GAGTCCGAAAGGTAAGCGGAAAGGACAATTAGTCGCTTCGCTCCTGTTTGTTTATTTTTTTGAATTGCTATAATTCCAAATAAAAAGTAGACAAAGGCGGCGGGCGGAGCGTTTCTAATCAATGAAGTCCCGACGCGGGAATACCGGCGTATTTAAGGAGGATTTGTGCAAGATGAAGGAAAAATATATAAGCAAGCCGCATGTAAAGCTGTCAGGCTGTCATTGCGCGGTGGCGCCTTAAGTCAATGATATTTTTGCAACAGATGGCTTACCCTCCGCATTTTCCGCAGCCGTCACACTTATCGTTCTCAAAAAACTCCGCCACGGACGGAATTTCCCTTTTATATCCGAACAGCATCAACAGCCACTCCGGCACGCTTTCTTCTATTACCGCCGATTTTGCCCCCTCATGCTCCGCGTTATTCAACGCCGCGCGGCAAACGCCGTCAAAAAGGTACTTGTCGCCGTCATATCCTGATATGTTAAAAACTCCTTCAGCGATTTTACCGTGAAGTTCCGCCAAAAGCTCTCCGTTTGTTTTAGCTTCAAAAACAAAGTCGTCGGCGTCGTAATTTCTTTTTATTTCAATCATGTCAATTACTCCTTTATAAATATAAATATCGTAAATTTTATAACTTATAACATTGAAATTTTTTATTTTCCTTTTTCTTTCATTTTTTCCGCGTAATGCTTCGGCGAACACCCAAAATTTTTCTTAAATACCCTTGAAAAATAAAGCGGTTCCGCAAATCCGCAGACATAAGCAATCTGCGACACATTCTGCTCGATATCTCCCACAGAGCAAAGCAGTTTTTCCGCCATCTGCATACGTAGGCTTACCAGATAATTATGCGGTGTCATACCGACTTGGCTTTTAAACAGCTTCCTTAAATAATCATAACTGAACGGTATGGTCTGCAAATACTTATCCAGTTCGTAATCGCAGTCGGTGTAGTTTTGCATGATATTGCTCTTTATCGCCCCCACTACGTCTCTGAGCGGCTTGGTGCTCTGAAACGCTATGACGTAATTCACGATAAGATTTCCAAAGGCTTCGATTATAAGCTGATGATTGTGAATCTTGCTGTTAAAATAGTAAAAAGCGCCGTTGAAAGCGGTAAGAATGTGATTGTCGTTATCGTCCGAAATGACTATGGGATTTCTGAAGGGAAACGTTGCGTCCTTTATATTGATATGTATATTGGTAAATCCCTCATCACTGTTGTTCATATGTGAAGCCCCCGGAGGAATGATCGCAATGTCACCGGAATTATAGCTCATGGTGGAATCGTCAAACACGAACTGTCCGCTGCCGCCGGTGCAGTAAACCAATTCCCAGCTTTCATGGGAATGACGGTGCATGGAGAAGGTTATCAGGTTTTTGCCGATGTAAACTATATTATTCATCCGGAACCTCTTTTCAAAATTACACCAATCTTTAATCGAGTTATAGATTTGATTAAAGATTGCACTCTAAACACTAATATTTGGTCAACCATATAAATTTGTCTATATATTGACAAGGATTGGCGTGCGGTAATCTGCCCAAATCAAAAAATAAAATATGTTGTAAATAGATAAAAACAACCAACAACTATTGCTAATATATAAACAGTACGCTATATTGTCTATCAATAAAATCCGAAAAAGTCTCCGATTTCACTTTATATTTTTTATTTAAATATTTCAAGCAGTCTGTCTTTTTCTGATTCCAAAAGGACTTGGCTCCATTTTACACGCCCCGCTTTCGTAAGGCTGTCAATTCCGTATTCGGCAAAACGCGCGGTTTTATCTCTTTCGGTATCGTTCCATTTGTCGAATCCCCCGGGGGCAATGTGACTTCCGTACTCGCATTCTATAAAGCACGCTTTACCGTAATCCCTCCAAGGACGTGCCAAATATATTGAGCCGTCGGCTACTCTATCCCCCTGAGTAAAACGGCACCGGTTAAATACGAATCCGGTTTCCTGAGCGGCCGAGTGAGCAGGCGCCGCGGCGTATCCATGTCCCCTTGCGTCATGAACAGACTTTATTTCGCAGCGGTCAAACAAAACGTCTCCGCAGCCGAATATAAAATCCACTGTTCCCGCTATGAAACAGTTCTGAAATATCTGCCTCATTTCGCCGCCTCGGCGCAGGCCGTCTTTCAAAAACCCGTCGTATCTTTCTATAAGATCGGTCGGCAAGGGTCCGCAGAAAACGGTATCCTGTGTGGACACAAACCCGCAGTCCGCAGCCGTAAATCCGTTCGCGCAAACGGACAGCGCGACTTCCTGCCCCTTTATTTCGGGTGAATGTGAGTCGTTTTCAACGGTAAGCCCTCTGAAGCTCACATTGTCGGCCAGGACCGCCGCCGTATATGTACGGAAGGTGTTGTATTCCCGACCGATTTCGTCAAGTTTTTTTGCATAGTCATCGTATACAATAACGGTGCTGTTCCTTCCCGCGCCTACTAATTCCACGTTGGGAACGCATATTTCAATTTTTTCCCTGTATACCCCTTTTTCAAGAACTATACGCGTATTTTCGGATACATATTTCAACACCTCCGACAGTTTGTCGTTCGGCGAAACGCAAATATTTTTCATCGGCTTTTCCTTTCGTTTTGCGCAATGACTAAATATGATATTTTTTTTTCCTTTGGTTACATTCTCGATTATATATGTTATTTGCTCTTTTTTCAACAGCAAATACATATTTTCATAAAAAAACAACAAAAAAATTCCTAATTTTTTAGCGATTTTGATTAAAATGATAAAAACCGAAAAATGATATAATTTTAAACAAAAAAAATATATATCCGAATTGTCCATAAATTGTCTTGTATTTGACGTATACATTCGGCGTCTTTTAGGTTACAATTAGTAAAATAGTTTTTTTGTGGGTTATCTACAAAAAAATATTACATTGTAAAAATTATTTGATAATTTTTTATCAATATGTTTTCTTGTTTCTATATATCCGAATATGCTCTTGTCTTAATCACAAGACTCGCCGCATTGCTCCGCAAACAATTTAGTGCATATGCGCTTAAAGATGATATTTTTATTAAAAATTATCAGAAAAAGAGTTTTTTATGAGAAATATTTCCTTTAACCAATACAGAGCCATTGACCTGACGATACTGGCAGTCGTTACCGCGGTGTTTGAAGCTATTACCGCTTTTGCCGCCACAAAATGGTTTCCGGGCGAGCTGTATGCGGTTTCTCCCACCATAGCCATGGTGTGCATAGTTATGATGCGCTGGAACGGTTTTGCCGCAATAAACGCGGCTTTGGGCGGAATGGTTTTCTGTATTGCTTCGGGAGCGACCGAAAAACAATTTTTGGTTTATGTAGTCGGAAACGGCTTTGCCCTCCTTGCGCTTTTGCTTTTTAAACTTCCGGGAAAAAAGAAAGTTAAGGATAAATTTTACTATACCCTGTTATTCGTCCTGACCGCATACATAGGCGCCCAGATCGGAAGATGGTTAGTGGGGCTTGCGTGCGGCGGCGCGGCGGATTCCATTATAATGTTTCTTGCAACCGATATGTTGTCGCTGCTGTTTTCCGTGGTAATTGTCTTGATTTCCCGTAAGGCCGACGGACTTTTCGAGGATCAAAAAAGCTATCTGATCCGCATGGATAAGGCAAAAAAGAAAAAAGATGCGGAGGATTATTACGGGCAATAATCCGAAAAAATTTTACGAAACCCAAATTTAATTTTATCGGAAAATATTATTTCAGGAGGATTTTAAGATGCAACTGAACGCTACCGATTATCTGATTTTCGATGAGGAAAGCGGAATTTACATTGAAAATCCGGAACAGGTTGTACGCGATGATGTTGAAAAGCATCACTGGCTGAACGTTCTAAAGACGGTGCTGAAAGACTGGCGGCTCTACCTGATGCTTGTGCCTATGCTTTTGGTATTCCTTTTGTGGCGTTACTTTCCCATGTACGAGCTGTTGGGATGCTTCAAGGTAACCGACGATGTAAAGCCGGTTGCGGAACAATTTTATTCGGGCTTTTCTTATTTCAAACAGCTCCTTGTCGGTACGGGAACGCTTACCACCGAATTCTGGAGAGCTTTCCGCAACACCTTCCTGCTGAGCTTCTACGGACTTTGCTTCGGTTTCCCCATGCCCATTATTATCGCGCTGTTTTTCAATGAAATCCGCTCCAACATTCTCCGCAGCACTTATCAGGTTATGACCTATCTGCCTAAGTTTATGTCGACGGTAGTTATGACCTCTCTTGTAATGATGCTGGTTAAACAGGGATCTCTTACATCCGGTACCGGTATCCTTTCCCAGCTTCTCGTTCAGTTGGGAGCAATAAGCAGCGATACGGCATATGCGGGTCTTATGAATGATCCGAGCTTCTTCCGGGCGATCTATCAGATAAGCGGAATCTGGGAGGGCGCAGGCTACGACAGCATCGTATTCTTTGCGGCGATAATCGCAATTTCACCTACCAGTTACGAAGCGGCGCAGATAGACGGCGCGGGAAAGATGTCACAGATGAGATACGTGGTTTTACCCTGCATACTGTCAACCATAGTAATCATGCTTATCACAAGGATCGGATCTCTGCTTAATATCGGCTACGAAAAGGTTCTGCTTCTCTACAACCCCAACACATATGTCACCGCTGACGTTGTTTCCACCTTCGCCAACCGTTACGGTATCGCGGGTACCATGAAGGGTCTCGCTTCGGCGGCGGAAATGATGAACAATGTTATAGGAATGCTGCTTGTAATCGGCGCGAATACGATATCGCGCAAGGCGTCCGATGTGTCGCTGTATTAAAGGATAAAGGAGTTAGCGGTTTATATGAAAAGAAAACTCGAAATTTCCGAGCTTATATTCAAAATTATAAGCTACACTTTACTTACAATATTCGCGCTTTGCTGCCTGTATCCCTTCTTGTACGCCATTTCGGCTTCGATAAGCGGAAGACACGCGGTAGAGTACAACGAACTGATTTTATTTCCCAAGGATATTCAGTTTGATGCGTTTTCGAGAATGTTCAACGACAATATGTTCTGGAACGCCTATACAAACACACTGTTCATAACCTTCTATGGAACTATTTGGGCGCTGTTTACCTCTATTTTCGGTGCTTACGCACTTTCCAAAAAGCGACTTTTGTTCCGTAAGGGCTTTAACTTCTTTCTTGTATTCACCATGTGGTTCAGCGCGGGGCTTGTTCCCCAGTATCTGAACTATCTGGATACAAAGCGAGTGTTCAACGCGGTGGGTATTATGGACGACAAGTGGCTGGTAGTTATTGCCATGGGTATGGCGGCAATGAACATAATACTGCTCCGAAACTCCTTTGAGGGGGTTCCGTCCGAAATCGAGGAGGCGGCAATAGTCGACGGCGCAACGGAAATGCAGGTGCTTTGGCGCGTTTACATACCTATGAGCAAATCCATAATAGCAACGGTGGCTCTGTTTTTCGGAATCTCCCGCTGGAACGGATACTTCTGGGCAAGACAGATGATTTCCAATTCCAACGAACACCCGCTTCAGGTATTTATAAGACTGAAGCTGGAGCAGTATACGGATCCGGAACAGATGGCGGCATGGAATGAAGCATACGCTTCTGATTCAATAATTTACGCCCTCATCGTATGCTCGATTGTCCCAATTTTAATTATTTATCCCTTTATCCAGAAATATTTCGCCAAGGGCGTAAACGTAGGCGGCGTAAAGGAGTAAAACCAATAACCGTTTTTCTTAAACAGAAGAATTTATCTGATGTTTAAATGGAAAAATATAAAAATAAAGTTGTCAATCGCTTTTGCGGTCGATATAAAAAGCGGTAATACCGTAAAAACAGACGGCACGGATGCTGATGCGGCAAGAACTCTCACGGTATTATCAAAATCAGAAAGCATTATCCTTAAGGAGGAAGAAATGAGAAAGTTAAGAATCGCGTCTTCATTGATCGCCGTTTCTTTGGCGGCAACCACGCTGCTTACCGCGTGCAATCAGAGCGACGGCAATGAAAACGCAACCACCACATCAAACAACGCCTCTGCGGCAACCACCACCACTCCGGCCGCTACCGAAGGCAATTCCGACGGAGACACAACCACCGCGGAAAGCAATCCCGCTTCCGCTCTTACCTATGATGCGGGCACTGTTCTGCGCATGGCTACCGGCTATAACAGCAAGGATACCGGTCTTAGTTTTGACGCCGAAATTGCAGGTGAAGGAATCCAGCTTGCAGATGGCAACACCTATCACACAGGCGATCTTAAACCTACATGGGTAGAGGTTCAGAACAGACTGAACATCGTCATTGAGGATAAGTATCAGGGCAACAACTCAACCAAGGAGTTTGAGTACTGGCAGGCTCAGCTTGATCAGGTAGATATGGTCAGCGGTACGGCTTCCCTCCTTACCGAAAACGGTGCGGCGGGCGCTCTCGTCAACATCGCCGATTATCTGGACAGCATGCCCAACTTCAAGGCATATCTCGAGCAGAATCCCATCGTTCGTCTCTCCATTACAGGCTCCACCTCCGGAGATACCAAGGGTGCTATTTACTTCTCCCCTTACTTCGACGGTGTAAACGATATAGAGCGTATGCCTCTTATGAGAGTTGACTGGGTAGCCAAGCTGCTTGACGGCGACGGCGCTTTCGCGGCTGACGCCAGCAACACCACTGCGGCTCCCGTATATCAGCCTTATATGCCCACAAGCGGCAAGGTTGAAATCGAAACAGTTAAACTTGACGGATCCGGTACGGAAACCGTTACCAAAGATTACGACAAGGGCGGAAACATCATCGCCAAGATGAACGAAGCCGGCGCTATTAGCGGTGTTGAGGCCGTTAACATGCTCCGTACATACATCGACGAGACTTATAACGGATACTACGGTTCCGCCCGTTCCAATCTGTTTGTAGGTCAGAACGCGGCATGGGACGCCGACGAATTGGTTGCTCTCCTCCGCTGCGTAGTGGCCAACCCTCAGACTCTTAACGGCACCGACAGTATTCAGGGTCTCTTCTCCCGTGAAGACGACAACAACCAGAGAAGAGTTGATATGTTCCGTTTCGCAGGTTCCCTCTTCGGTGTTCGCGGTCTTGAATCCAGATCCGATTACCTCTATGTAGGCAACGACAATAAGCTTCATGACGCGCGTCAGGAGCCCGAAGCTTACGCCGCTATGGACAGAATGCACGCCATGGCTGAAGAAGGCCTTATCTCCAAGTCCTTTATCGACAGCTCCAAGGAAAGCTCTTCAACAATGCTGGAAAACGACATGGGCTTTATGCACTATAGATCGGAAGAGCGTCGTGTAGGGAAAGAGTGTT
>CAJUFF010000046.1:7321-17528 GCA_910585505.1 uncultured Ruminiclostridium sp.
AGACAGTACTTAACGAAACCAAGCTTCAGAAGGAAGACGGCGAGAAGTATATGGCCGCAATGGTTCCAGTTGCTCACTGGTTTGACGGTTCAAGCAGCGACGGCGTTTATATGAGATTTACCGAATCCTGGCGTTCCGTCAAGACCGACGGCTGGGGAATCTCCAAGGCAGGCGTGGGCGACGATACAAACAAGCTTAACGCGGCTCTTTCTCTTATTGACTACGCTTACAGCCCCGAAGGACAGATCCTTATGTCCTACGGCCCCGACGCTTTCATTATGACCGACGCCGACGGCAACTATATGACCTTCAAGTTTAATGGCACCGATATGCCCATGATCGCTCAGGCTACATATGACGAGCTTTGGGAGAAGGCAAGCGGCAACTACACCAACTATGCGCGTAAGTACTTAGGCTCCACTCTCAGCTTCGTAAAGAGCCAGGCCTTTGAGTATCAGTGCACATCCGAAGCGGGCAGAGAAGGCGCCGGATACATTTCGAATGCCATCGGCTTAGGCACAATCAAGCACCCTGAGCTGGCGCTCACCGAAAACGCGTGGTACACCTCCGTTCCTACCGTACTGCCCAACACCAAGACCGAAAACGATATGATCGGCACCTTCACGGAGCTGGGTGCAAAGGGTAAGTTCGGCCAGAACAAGGACGGTGAGAACCTCTTCGTTAACATCATCTGCGGAGGTTACTCCGGAGAAGGTACTTCTTCCGCCGAAGAAACAATGACCACCGTAAGCAACACTTGGAACGGCGCTCAGTATCTTGCTCTTAAACAGGACGCTTGGCAGAGACTTGTAACCTACTACAACGAGATTAACGGCTGATGCCGCCATTATCCGGAAGAGCTTTTTTCAGCGCAGTGAAAGCAATTTATAACTTATATTTGATCTTTATCAAATATTAAGGCTTCAACCGAGGATTTATCCTCGGTTCGGCCGGGCGAAAAACAAATATTGCCGCCAAAGTAAAGGCAATACTTTTCGTCGGGCCGAGCCGGGAATCGTTCTCCCTTGAAGGCCGATCTCCCCGCCGAAAGCGGCATTTAAACAAAGTTGTTAAATCCTGATATATTATGTTATTGAATGAACATAACATAAAGGAAGAGGGCTTATATGTATAAGAAACAATTAACATTTCAGAAAATTGTCTGTTTCGCTATGTTGGCGGCGGCCGCTCTGGTATTTATATACTCTCTCGGCATTATGACCGATCTGTATGACAGCCTGTACTCTACCATGAGGAACCCCGATGATTATACCGAATCAACCGTGGCCGGCTCGTCCATCTATTACGAAATGCAGCCCTTTAACTCAGCCTTTACCAAAATATCCATAGGGCTTATTCTCGTTACGCTGGTTTTATTTCTGACCAACACCCATTCCCGCAGAAAGTACTATATAGGCAATTATATTGCAGTGGCTCTTTCGTCGGTGTGCAATATTGGGGTGTCGATATGGTCTCTTTCCGAAATATCGGCTTATAAAGCGCAGTATCTGCAGATAGACTTTGAGGCTCTCAAGGCGCACTCGGAGCTTTGGAAAACCTATTATACGGATTCCACCTTCTGGTTTGATGCGTCATATTTCGTATTCGGGCTTCTTATGCTGGTAACGATACTGCTTATTGTCAATCTTGTTTTGAAAGTACTCATGATGAAGGAAGAAAAACGTCTCATCGGCACACGAAAGGAGATGAAAGCATGACTTCCAAAAACGACGCTCTCGTAAAAAAAGATCGGCTCCGCTTCACCAAGAACAAGCTTTCGTCCTCTCTTACTCTGTTGGCGATAGTATTTAACGCGCTTTACTTTGTCTGTATCTATAAATCCGACGTGGGATCCTATTATTATCAGTATATGATGGGAATTTCCGTTGTTTATAATCTTTTGTTTATGCTTATCGCGTTTCTCGCATCCGAAG
The DNA here is from genome assembly GCA_910585505.1 of uncultured Ruminiclostridium sp. GTDB lineage: Bacteria > Bacillota > Clostridia > Oscillospirales > Ruminococcaceae > Ruminiclostridium_E. Next base: position 9,256 of record CAJUFF010000046.1, read on the forward strand.
GCGTAAAAAGCTATAAGCTCAATTATTCCTATGTCCTTGTGCTTCTTGGATTGGGGCAGATAATACGCATTTTTATACTGCCTATGGACGCGACGCGGGCCATCGTTACTTTAAGCGGCGAAGAAGAGGTGGTAATGGGGAGCGGACAATTCACACGCATATGCGTTTATCTTATCAGCTCCGCGGCACTTTGCATAATAGCGGGAGTTATCGCGTTTTATAAAACCCGTACGCTTTCGGCGTATCAGGCCGAGCTTGACAGAAAGAATATGCCCGTATAAGGAAGCGATTGCTTAGCACCAATCCCTTTTAAACTTGCGGTATTGCATCAGTTTAAATATGGGACGGTATAAGAACGGATTATAAGTTCTAAATCAACCGGAGAGAATTGGATCGAGTGCGTTTCCGATCCGTGGCCTGCACGTCGGCGCAGGTGATTCTCCGTTGGAAGGGATTGATTATAAGATGAGCAGTTTGAAATTACAGCATCTTGATAAAATTTATGAAAATAATGTTCAGGCGGTTTTTGATTTTAACCTTGACGTAAATGACGGTGAGCTGATAGTTCTCGTAGGGCCTTCGGGCTGCGGAAAATCGACCACGCTTCGTATGGTGGCGGGTCTTGAGGATATTTCAGGCGGAAAGCTCATAATAGACGGCAAGGACGTTACGGCTATGCCTCCCAAGGATCGTGACATTGCGATGGTTTTCCAGAACTATGCTTTGTACGGTCATATGACCATATATGAAAATATGGCGTTTTCCCTTATGCTCCGTAAGGAGAACAAGAATGAGATACACCAGAAGGTGTTGGCGGCGGCGGATATATTGGGTCTTACCGACCAGCTCAATAAAAAGCCCAGCCAGCTTTCGGGCGGTCAGCGGCAGAGAGTGGCCATGGGACGCGCCATAGTGCGCACCCCGAAGGTATTCCTTTTTGACGAGCCGCTGTCCAACCTTGACGCAAAGCTCAGAGGAGCCACCCGACGCGAAATACTTCTCCTGCACAAGCGTCTTAACGCAACTATGCTTTACGTTACTCACGACCAAACGGAAGCATTGACGCTTGCGGACAGGATAGTATGTATGTCCATGGGACACGTTCAGCAGATAGGTACGCCGCTGGAGCTTTACGATTCTCCCGCCAACCTGTTTGTAGCCGGATTTATCGGACTTCCTCCCATGAATTTCTTTGACGTTGAGGTAAAGAACGGTCAGCTTGTATGCGAGGATTTTACGGAGGAGCTTACAGCCGACGAAAAGGCGGCGCTCCGTGAATACGAGGGCAGACAGATTACCCTCGGAGTACGCCCCGAAAACATTATTGAAGGCGGAAATATCTGCGTACGCGTATTTTCCAACGAAAATCTCGGTCAGACCACACTTGTTAACGGCACCATGAAGAAGCACAAGATAACCTGTAAATTCCGCGAATGGTGCAATTACAAGGCCGGAGACGAGGTTATGGTTTCATTTAACAGAAAACATTTCTTTGACAAGGAAACTACTCAGGCAATAAGATTAGGATAAAGGAGAAAAGGCAGATGAAACAAAAACAGATGTCCGCTAAGCCGAGAGGGATAAAAGAGTTTATACGAAAGTTTTTCGTTTCCCTGAAACGGAGTCCCCAGACTATCGCCCTTGTGGCATTGGCGGCGGCGTTTCTTGTATATTCGCTGAATCTTACTTCCATAGCGAATACCACGGCGAGAATAAATTCGCCTAATATGGGGCAGTGCGAGTTTGCGGCGATGCTGTTTTCGATACTTGCCTTTGTCTGCTTCCTGCGCGCTTTTCCGAAAAGACAGAAGCCAAAGCTTATGATGCTTGTATTGCTGTACGCGATGCTTGCGGGTCTGGTATTTGTCGATGGCGTTTACCTTATGAGGATAACTCAGGCGATGACGCGCGAAGTAAGTCCCGTTGTTATCGACGACTACACCGCTTTCATACTTTCGGCTCAGAACACGGTTACCGCGCACATTGTATGCGTTGCGGTATGCGCCGTACTCGTACTTCTGTTACCGCTTTACGGAAAGCTTCTTAAAAAAATCAATACTTCTATTGACGTTGAAGGAAACGGCGAGATGGAAGCCATTGATATCTCGGACGAATAATAAAAAAATAACCAATGAAAAGCAGCATCGGTCTGAAGGTTAGCTTAAGACTTGTGTTGCTTTAATTGCAAAAAGGGAACATATGTCGAATAAACAAAAAGGACAGAAGGGCAGAAAGCCCGAAAAGCAGCCGAACACCGCAAGCTATTACGATCTGAAAACCGAGTCGATTGAAAAGCTGGTAAATGCCAAGAACGCACCGCCAGTGTCGGACGCGGAAATAAGAAAGTACAAGTCGAGGAAGGGAATACGTATTCCCTCATGGCTGAAGATCGTTTTTATAAAGTTCTGGTTTAGCGGAGCCATCTGCTATTTCTTCCTCTGGGGTTTAGGCACTTACCTCGTCGGACTCGACCTGCTGGCGGCTTTAGCCATCGGTTTGGGGGTATGCAACGATTTGTTGGTTAATCATACGCTCAGGCATTTTGAGCCTGAAAAGGGCGCCTATGACAAGTGGATGATGATTCCGTCGAAAAAATTCTGGACGGTATTTATAAATGTGCTGTATTCGGCGGTAATACTGTTCTGTGTGATGCAGTTTTACACGGTGGTCAATACGGTACTTGTCGGATCTGCCGAAAACGCGGAAACAGTGCCGATAGGGGTTGAGCCTGTTTTGTTCGGACTTTTGTATATGGGGTTCGATATGCTTTTTATTGCGGTAAAGAACGGGATTATCAAGGTGTTTAAAGACGCTGCCACGAAATCGGGAAACGGAAAAAAATAAAAAGCAGCAAAGCTGCGCCGATATCTTTTTTACTTTCTTTTTGGTTCCAAAAAGAAAGCGGGGGTTCACGGCAAAGCCCGGATGCACCTCGACAAAATAAACCTGTAAGTTAAATCATAACAATGCCCCAAAAAAGAAAAAATTGAAGGGAGCCTTATTTGAACGAACTGCAAAACGTTCCTTCAACCGTCTCCCAAATAGGAAAGGAAAGGTTATAAAAATGCTGAATATTTTATACAAAAGCCCTGTATCCGCATGTTTCGAGCTGGAAAACAACACCCCATATTATTCCGAAAGCGAATACAAGGTAACCTTGAACGGAAAAGACTTGTTTACTTCAAAAACAAACGTTTTTTCTCTTTTCAATCTCACCCCCGATACCGAATATACTCTCGAAGCAACCGGTCACGGCACGGTAATATTCACTACCAATAAAGAAACCTGTGCCGTAAATGTAAAAGATTTCGGAGCAATAGGCGACGGTATTCACGATGATACGATAAATATTCAAACCGCCATAAACTGTCTCCCCAAAGGCGGTCGCCTTCACTTTCCCAAAGGCGTTTACAGCACCGCTCCCCTCTGCCTTAAAAGCCATATAATCATAGATCTTTCCGAGGAAGCCGTTTTATTGGGCAACACCGACCCAAACCGTTACCCTGTAATTCCGGGAGCGGTAAACGATATGGTTACCGGCAAGCTGGTGGAAACGGGCACATGGGAGGGAGTCTCCATTCCCATGCATCAGGCGCTGCTGTTTGCCGAATACGCCGAGGACATACAAATAGTGGGAAAAGGCGTCATAGAGGGCAACGCGCATAACAGCGAATGGTGGATAAACGTAAAAGAAAGGAAAACGGGAAGACCGAGAATTTTGTTTGCCAATCGCTGTGAAAACATCACACTACACGGAGTTACCGTACAAAACGCCGCTTCATGGCAGCTTCACCCTTATTTTTCCCATAATCTCAATTTCCTGGACGTGTCCGTAAACGCTCCCAAAGACAGTCCCAATACGGACGCTCTTGACCCGGAAGCCTGCGATAACGTTAACATAATCGGCTGCAAATTCAGCGTAGGCGACGACTGTATTGCCATTAAATCTGGCAAAATCGAAATAGGAAAAAAATACAAAACTCCCGCCGATCATCATACCATCAGAAACTGCATAATGCAGTTTGGCCACGGTGCAATAACCTTGGGCAGCGAGATGGCGGGCGGCGTAAAAAATCTCACCGTTAACCGCTGTATCTTCAACCATACCGACAGAGGGCTTCGTATAAAGACCCGCCGCGGAAGAGGAAAAGACGCGGTGATAGACGGCGTGCTTTTTGAAAATATCAAAATGGACGGCGTGCTCACTCCGATAGTTATAAATATGTGGTACAACTGCTGTGACCCCGATCGTAATTCCGAATACAATACCACCAGAGAAAAACTGGCGGTGGACGACCGCACTCCTTATCTGGGAAAATTTACTTTTAAGGATATGGAATGCCTGAATTGTCAGGTTGCCGCCTGTTATTGCGACGGACTTCCCGAAATGCCGATCGAAGAAATAACGGTGGAAAATATAAAATTTACCTATGATGAAAACGCACAGCCCGGTGTTCCCGCTATGAGAAACAACGCGGAAAAAATGTGCAAGGCGGGAATGTATTTCGACAACGTAAAAACTCTTACCGTCAGAAACATAGACATAAGCGGAAACGAAGGCGCCAATCTTATTGTAAGCCATGTGGATACGCTGGTGAAGGAATTTTAAGATAAATTAACCTGAAAGGTAAAAGCCATGTACGAACGCATAGAAAAATATATCGAAAAGCTTTTGAATAATTCCACTCCGGACGCACCCTTGTGGAATATCGAAAGCATAAAAGGGGGAAAAAAGCCGCATTGGAATTATATTGACGGCTGTATGATGACCGCCCTTCTCTGCGCGGGGGAGATTACGGAGGAGAAAAAATACTTCGATTTTGCCGAAAAATTCATAGATTACTATGTTAAAGAGGACGGCTCGATTTTGGGCTACTCAATGGACAAATATAACTTAGACGATATAAACGAGGGCAGAGTTTTATTTGATCTGTACAAAAAAACAGGCAAGGAAAAGTATAAAAAAGCGATTTTTCTTTTGCGGGAGCAGTTGAAAAATCAACCCCGAACCAATACCGGCAACTTCTGGCATAAGCAGATTTATCCCAACCAGATCTGGCTGGACGGTCTTTATATGGCGCAGGTGTTTTATGTAAGATTCCAAAAGGAATTCGGCGAAAAAGATTATTCCGACACGGTAAGTCAGTACAAAAACGTGCGCAGATATATGTACGATACCAATAAAAAGCTTTATTATCACGGAATGGACTGTTCAAGGGCGGCTTTTTGGGCGGACAAAAACACCGGCTGCTCCAAAAATTTCTGGCTGAGGGCAATGGGGTGGTTCTGTGTTTCACTTATTGACAATATAGACTATCTGGACGACGAAAACGCCAAAGCAGAACTTAAAGCCATCTTTTCCGAAACCATAGAGGGAGTTTCTCAATACGTCGATAAGGAAACGGGAATGTTCCGTCAGGTTATCGACCAAGGCGGAAGGGAAGGAAATTACCTTGAAACCAGCGGCAGCAGCATGATAGCTTACTCCATGATGAAAGGCGCCCGTTTAGGCGTGATTGACAAAAAGTATTCGGATTTCGGCAAGAAAACCTTTGACGGAATCTGTCAAAAATATCTTACCGTAAGCGATGAGGGCGACCTTAATCTGGGAGGCATCTGCCTTGTGGCGGGCTTAGGCCCTGAGGATAACAGAAGGCGGGACGGAAGCTATGAATATTACATTTCCGAACCGATAGTCGAAAACGATGCGAAGGGTGTGGCGCCATTCCTTTTGTGCTACACCGAAGTAAAAAGGATAAACTGATATGAAAAACATAAAGATAGCCTACATAGGCGGCGGATCAAAAGCATGGGCAAGGGTATTTATGACCGATCTGGCTTTAGCGGAAGGGATTTGCGGAGAAATCGCTCTTTACGATATTGACATTCCCGCCGCAGAACTCAATAAAAAAATAGGCGCAAGAATAAACGAAGACCCTAATACTGTTTCAAAGTGGGAATATAAGGTTTGTTCCGACATAGGAGAAGCGCTTGACGGGGCTGATTTTGTAGCCTGTTCCATTTTGCCCGGAACCTTTGATGAAATGGAAAGCGACGTACACCTTCCCGAAAAGTACGGAATTTACCAGTCTGTGGGAGATACGGTGGGTCCCGGGGGCGTACTGAGAGCAATGCGGACGGTGCCTATTTACGAAGGCTTTGCCCGCGAAATAATGGAGCACTGCCCAAAAGCGTGGGTGATAAATCTTACCAACCCAATGACCGCCTGTACCAAGACACTTTTTGACGTTTTTCCGAAGATAAAAGCGTTCGGCTGCTGTCACGAGGTGTTTAACGCACAGGAATTTCTGTGCTGCGTTGCCAAAGAAATTCTCGGAGTTCCCCGCCCCAACCGCAAGGAGATGATTATTGACGCTTGCGGAGTAAATCATTTTACATGGATAACCGAGGCAAACTATAACGGGCACGATATGCTTGAGCTGCTGCCCGAATTTATAGAGAAATTTTACGAAAAAGGTTACTGTGAACGGGTGGGCACTGCTCCGGACGGATTCGGAGACGATCCGTTTCTTTACGGAAACAAGGTGAAAATGGATCTGTTCAACCGTTTCGGAATTTTAGCGGCGGCGGGAGACAGACACTTGGTTGAGTTTATGAATAATTCATGGTACATTAAGGACAAGGCGGCAGTTGACCATTGGCTTTATCACCTTACTCCCGTATCCTACCGAAAAAAGGACAGAGTTGACAAAATAGCTCAGTCAAAGAGTATAGCGGCAGGGGAAGAAAAAATAGAAGTTAAAAAAAGCGGAGAAGAAGTGGTGGAACTGATGAAAGCTCTGTTGGGGGTTATCCCAGCCACGGTTTCCAACGCTAATGTGATAAACGTGGGACAAATGCCCGATATGCCTTTAGGCTCTGTGGTGGAAACAAACTGCGTATTCTCTTTAGACAGCGTGAAGCCGGTTGCCGCGAAAAGGCTTCCCGAGGCCGTAAACGCTTTAGTGCTCAGAAACGCCCAAAATATTGAAAATACCTATTACGGAATAAAGCACAGAAATGTAAAGGAAATATTTGAAGCCTTTATAAATCAGCCCTTGTGTTCAAATCTTGCCCTTTCCGACGGAAGGGAGCTTTTCAACCGAATGACGGAAAAAACCAAGGAATATCTTAAGGATTATTATTCCATGGAGAATCTCAGAGTATGACGGACGCTTTCGTATTTGCCGCAAACGCGGTATTGCCCATAGTGCTTATGATAGCGGCGGGATATGTTTTAAAAAGAATAAAGCTTTTCAATCAAGGCTTTCTTGAGGTCGGCAACAAGCTGACCTTTCGCGTACTTATTCCCGCCCTGCTATTTTACAATATCTACGGCATAGGAAGTCTTGAGGAAATAAACTTAGGATTTGTCCTTTACGGCGTATTAGCGATAATCGCCATATTCTTTATTTCCATTGTGATAAACTGCCTGTTTGCCAAGGATAACGCAAAAAGAGGAGCTTTGATTCAGTCCGCTTTCCGTTCAAATTACGCCATAATAGGACTTCCCTTAGCTTCCGCTCTTTTCGGAGACAAGGGCGCGGCCGCGGCAGGAGTGATGTCTGCTTTCTGCGTTCCCCTTTTTAACATTCTGTCGGTTATAACCCTGAGCATATTTAACGGGAACGGAGAAAAAGGAAAGATCGACGTTAAAAAGATTCTGCTGGGAATTGTAAAAAATCCGCTTATCCTGGCGACTGTTGCGGGATTGTTGACCTTGGGGATTCGTGAAATTTTCGTACAGTGCGGAATTACCTTCCGATTAAGGGATATTGAATTTTTGTACAAGACTATTGAAAATCTGAAATCAATCTGTACTCCCTTCGCGCTGTTGGTGTTAGGCGGAAAATTCGAGTTTTCGGCGGTAAAAAGGCAGCTTAAATATATTGTTTTCGGTACTTTTGTGCGTACCGTGGCGGTACCCGTTATCGCTTTATCAATTGCGTACTTTTTTATACCTGGCTTGCTTGGGGAGCACTTTGCCACATACGTAGCCGTATTCGGTACTCCCGTAGCGGTGGCCAGCGCCATTATGGCCAAAGAAATGGGAGCCGACGACGAATTGGCGGGACAATTGGTGGTTTGGACAAGTCTGGTAAGTACCGTGACTATTTTTGTTTACGTGGTTGTGTTTCGTTCGATAGGGGTATTTTAATACCAATCTTTAATCAAGTTGCAGGCTTGACCAAAGATTATGGCTTGTTTGAAAAATCGAAAACGCCGTCTTTTCGCCCCAAAACGGTCATCTTCCGCGTCAAAAAGCCTCGTCA
>CAJUFF010000047.1 GCA_910585505.1 uncultured Ruminiclostridium sp.
GTATAGACAAATTTTGTTGTCGATCGGGAATTATACTAATAACCATTTTGACACAAGATAAAATCATAGTCAAAATGGTTATTACACCCGAAGCACTGTTAACCAATTAAAAACCGTTTTTTCCATTTTTTAATTGGTTAACAGTATTAGTATTAAACACTGCTTTTATAATCTATTCTCCCTATAAAACAAAAAACTCCAAAAATTCTAAAAACCTCTTGACAAATCTATAAGACCGTGGTAGTATATACTTATTAATAAAACTACTATCGTAGTATAAAAAGAAAGGAGCGCCTTTAATGTCAAACCCCATTCCAAACAAGCTCTACGACTCCGAGCTTAAAATAATGGAAGTCCTTTGGAAAAACGGAGACACAAAAGCCAAGCAGATAGCGGATATTTTATTGAAGGAAGTAGGCTGGAATATCAATACTACCTATACTCTTATAAAGAGGTGTATAAAAAAAGGCGCGATTCAGAGGATTGATCCCAACTTCCTCTGTCACGCCCTTATTCCGAAAGAGCAGGTTCAGGAGGCGGAAACCGACGAATTGATAAATAAGGTCTACGACGGCTCTGCCGATAAGCTTTTTTCCGCTCTTTTGGGGAGAAAAAAACTTTCTGCGGAGCAGCTTGAAAAACTGAAAGAAATAGTTGGCGAGCTTGAATAAACTCGGAAAAGAGTGAAAAATAGGTTGTAAAAAACCATACTTTTTTAAATTTAAAAGAAGTGCACAACTCGGTTATGCACTTCTTTTTAAATAATAAGCTTTTTTTATTTAATGTCGTCATTCATTTTACCGTGACAGTTCCCCCCCATAGGACAGCATCCGCAGTCGTTACCGCAGGAACACTTCCCGTTTTTCCTGCTTTTTATCATTGACATAAAAATTCCTATTACAATCACCGACAAGACAACACAAATCACTATTGTGGACAGGTTTTCGGAAATCCAAATCATTGATTGCTCCTTTCTTTATACTATAGCAATCCAAAAAAAGTTTAAACAAAATTTTACAAACAGTGCAAAAAAACACAAGCTTTGGGGGCGTTGCCCCGTCCTTTGGACTCCCCCGCTTCCCTTTCGGACTCCGAAAGGGAAGCGGAAAGGACAAATATACTAATATCGGTTTTAAAAGCCATTTTATCCACTTTTTAAACCGATATTAGTATTAGTCGCTTCGCTCCTATTTATATTTTTGTTGGATTGCTATAGTTAAACCCTTACCCTGCTCTTCCTGAATAACAGCCACCCGGCAATTACCAACACAGCTGCCGCTGCTAATATCCCGAAAATATTCCCGTTCCCTATAAACATATTTCCCAATTGATACACAATCAGCGACATCCCATATGCAAACGCACATTGATACCCTATCGCGAACCACGTCCACCTTGCGCTGTTCATCTCTCTTCTAATAGCTCCTATCGCCGCGAAACAGGGCGCGCACAGAAGGTTGAACAGAAGGAACGAATACCCGGCCAGAGGAGTCATAGCCGCGAAATCCAGAACTCCGAATACGCCTACGATTTCCTCTTTGGCTACAAGCCCCATAATGGTGGCGACAGCTGCCGTTTCAGTGCCGAATCCCAGCGGTGCAAAAATCGGACTTATGAAGCCGCCTATAATGTCGAGAACGCTTATAGCTTCGGCCGCATTTTCGTTTAAATAGCCGAATACGGTTCCGCTTTCCGCCGCATAGGTTCCGAAGCTGCTCCCCAGCCAAATTATTACGGAAGAAAGAAGTATAATGGTACCCGCTTTTTTGATAAACGACCACGATCTTTCCCACATGGAGTGCATTATATTCCCGAAGGTCGGCATGTGATAGGCGGGAAGTTCCATTACAAATGGCGCGGGATCGCCGGCGAACATCTTTGTTTTCTTAAGCATTATTCCCGAAATAACGATAGCCGCCACCCCGGCGAAATAAGCGCTGGGCGCTACCCACCACGCCCCGTCGAACAAAGCCGAGGATATAAGCGCGATAATCGGAAGCTTTGCGCCGCAAGGGATAAAAGTGGTAGTCATAATGGTCATTCTCCGATCCCGCTGATTTTCAATGGTACGGCTTGCCATTATTCCCGGTACGCCGCAGCCCGTTCCTATAAGCATGGGAATAAATGATTTTCCAGAAAGTCCGAACTTACGGAATATTTTATCCATTACAAATGCAATGCGCGCCATATAGCCGCAGGCTTCAAGAAACGCAAGCAGGATAAACAGCACCATCATCTGAGGCAGGAAGCCCAATACCGCGCCTACACCCGCGACTATTCCATCCAGCAGCAGGCTTTTAAGCCAACCCGCGCAGTTTATCGCGTCAAGCCCATTTTCGGCAAGGATCGGAATACCCGGTACCCATATTCCGTAATCGGAAGTATCGGGAATATTTTCCCGCGCGGATTCCGTCATTCCCGCAAGATCAAAGCCGTTCTCACTCATAACATCGCCGTAGCTCTCCAACGCTTCGGCAAAGGAGTCGTAATCACGGTCTTCTATGGCGGAATTTACATCTTCCGATCCTAACACTCCCGCTTCTGCGGCAAGCGCGGCCGTTTCCTTGACGGTATCGGTCCAGATATTGGCTTCGGCGTATTCTTCCAACGCTTGGTTATATTCGGCGCTGCCTATCCCCAACAAATGCCAGCCATCGCCGAACACTCCGTCGTTCATCCAGTCGGTGCATAAGGTGCCTACGGTGCTTATTGAAAGGTAGTACACCAAAAACATTATCACCGCGAAAATAGGAAGAGCCGCAAAGCGGTTGGTAACCACTCTGTCTATTTTATCCGACATCGTGAGCTGTCCCGTATTCTTTTTGATATAACAGCTTTTTATTATCGAATCTATGTATATGTACCGCTCGTTGGTTATTATGCTTTCCGCGTCGTCGTCCATTTCCTTTTCCGCCGAGCGTATATCGTTTTCAATGTGATTTTTTACGCTGTCGGAAATATTAAGCTGTTCTATTGCCTTTTCGTCACGTTCAAAAAGCTTGATGGAATACCAGCGCTGCTGTTCCGGGGGAAGGTCGTGTACCGTGGCTTCCTCAATATGAGCGAGAGCGTGCTCCACCGCTCCCGAAAAGGTGTGCATGGGCATGGGTTTTCCCTTTTGGGCGGCTTCAACCGCAAGCTCCGCCGCTTCTGTAATACCGGTGCTTTTTAACGCGGATATGGTGACTACTTTACATCCCAACGCCCTTGAAAGCTCATCGGTGTTTATTTTATCTCCGTTTTTCTCCACAACGTCCATCATATTTATGGCGATCACCACGGGAATCCCAAGCTCCGCAAGCTGAGTTGTAAGGTACAGGTTTCTCTCAAGATTGGTTCCGTCCACTATGTTTAAAATAGCGTCTGGGCGTTCCGTTATAAGATAGTTTCGCGCCACCACCTCTTCAAGAGTATAGGGTGAAAGCGAATATATTCCGGGAAGGTCGGTTATGGTAACGTCTTCTCGCTTTTTCATTTTCCCTTCTTTTTTTTCCACGGTAACGCCGGGCCAGTTTCCCACAAACTGGTTAGATCCCGTAAGCGCGTTGAAAAGCGTAGTCTTTCCGCAGTTGGGATTTCCCGCCAAAGCAATTGTCACAGCCATTTTTATATGTCTCCTTTTTAGAAATTTCTTTTAGTTGGTATAGGCTAACTCATTGTCAAAAAAATAATCCCTATCTTACTCTGTTTCAATCATTTCCGCGTCCGCTTTTCTTAAAGAAAGCTCGTATCCCCTTACGTTGATTTCAATGGGGTCGCCGAGAGGCGCAACCTTACGTACGGTAATTGTCACTCCTTTAGTGATTCCCATATCCATAATCCGTCTTCTTATGGCTCCCTCGCCGTGAACCTTTACAACCCTGACGGTCTCTCCGATTTTGGCTTGCTTAAGAGTATTCATATGGTTGTGTCCTTTCTTTTTCTTATATCTCTGAGTCTATCTATCTGTATAGTTAGCTCCTGTTAACTAAGTTTATTATAATTTAAAAAAATGTTTTTGTCAACGTATTTTTTCTATTTTTTTTTCGGAAGCGACATTTTTGTTGAATATGTTATAAGTTAGCATAGGTTAACTCTTTCTCTTGTGCATTTTTAACATCGGAAAACTTTCTATAAAAATATCTGCATATTTCATTTTACCTCTTGACAAATTCTTACAAAACATTTATAATATTAACTGTACTACTAATAATAATACAATTAGCATAGTTTTGACAAAACGGAGGTGAAGCATCGGAAATGTTTTTAACGGTAAATATGAGGGATAAACGCCCTATATACAAGCAGATAGTTGGAGGGATAAAAGACATGATTCTATCGGGAGAGCTTAAGTCCGACGAACAGATACCGTCTGTAAGGCAGCTTGCTACCGATATGAACATAAACCCCAACACCATCGCCAAGGCTTACGCCGAATTGGAGCGGGCAGGAGTGGTTTACAGCGCTATGGGCAGAGGGTATTTTGTCAGCCCCGATCTTACCGGAGCAAGGGCGGAAGAGAAGGAGGAAATAAAGCGCGCCCTTCTGCACTGTGTAAAAAACGCCGAAAGATGCGGCGTGGAAAAAGCTTGCATTACGGAAATGGCTCTTTCCGCCATTGACGAGGCTTATAAGGAAAAAAACGAAAGGAACGGCGAAAATGATAAAAATAGATAATGTAACAAAGCGTTACCGTGATTCGGATACGTTATCCTTAGACAATATCAGTTTGGATATCCCCGATGGCAGCATAGTGGGGCTTATAGGCGTTAACGGCGCGGGAAAATCCACTCTCTTAAGAATCGCGGCAGGCATTTACAAACAGGACGGCGGAGCTGTACTGATAGACGGGGATCCGGTTTACGAAAACATCAAGGCAAAGGCGAAGATAGCCTATATAAGCGACGAGCAGTATTACCGCCCCGCTTCGAGCATGAAGAAAATGGCGTCCGTGTACAATTACTTAAGAGAAGGGTTTTCCATGAAGAAATTTTACGCTCTCGCTGAGGATTTTGGATTAAACGTAAACAAAAGCCTTTCAAGCTTTTCCAAGGGAATGAGAAGGCAGAACGACGTTATAACCGCCTTGTCCTGCGAAGCGAAGTATATATTATGCGACGAAACCTTTGACGGCCTCGATCCCATAACAAGGGAAAAAACCAAGAGGATATTTATTGAAAATGTGGCGGACGAGGGCGCCACCATACTGCTGGCTTCCCACAACCTTAAGGAACTGGAGGATATATGCGACAGGATAGTGCTGTTAGACAATGGCAGACTTGTGTTCAGCGCGGAGCTGGACGACCTTAAGGATTCGGTGAACAAATATCAGGTAATGTTTCGGAACAACAATTTCCCACTTGATATTGTTGACCCCGTTCGCCCCGTATTGCTTAAACAGAGCGGACAGATAATAAGTTTTATCGCGGCGGGAAATGAGGAATTTGTACGGAAAAGCCTTGAAGCGGCGGCGAGAGACAAAGGCAACGAGCTTGCTTATATGGAAGCGCTGCCTTTGAGTCTTGACGAAATTTTTTCCTATAAGCTTAAGGAAACGGGAATGAGCGGACTTTCGAAGATAAGCGAGGCGTTGGGCTGCGAGGCGTCGTGTGAAGCCGCTCCCGAAGAAAAGAGAGAAAAACAAGGAGGCGAGATATAATGATAACATCTGCGAATGCAAACGACAAAAGCGCGATAAGCGAAAGAGCAAAGGAATATATGAGAAAAACCTTCAGGATAGCCTTGTACGGTTTATCTTCAAACAAAGTTTTTATAGTGCTTATGTTTATGGTGTCTATGATAACGTTTATACTGACAATGAACGCGTGGAATTACAGTATGGGAGAACAAGTGGGATTTATTGCGATTTCCGGCCTGTTAGGCGTATTCATGCCCATTATAATGTTTCAGCATATGCTTAAGCGGGAGGAATATGATTTTTACACCGCCATGCCGGTAAAAAAGAGCTGTTATTTCTGGGGTTTCGGTCTGGCGGCGTTTATGTCTTTTTTAATGATATGGCTGATTTTGTTTTTCGTTATCGGGATTCTTGGCTTTCCCGAAGGCATTAAATACTTTTTTCCGGGATTTATGCTGTATTTTACGGTTTCTTCGGCTACCGTGCTGGCGTTGGTGCTTTCAAAATCCGTGTTCAGCTTTATTATGATCTTTTTTATACTGAACGGCTTTGTGGCGGAGCTGTTCGCGGTGTTTATGAGTCTTTTTGTTTTGGACGAAAGAATTTATTTTGTTACTTTAAAAAATATAATCTATTTTTTTACTCCGTTCACTTCGGTACGGTTGTTTGTTTCTGAGGACGCCGACCGGCTGCTTGGAATGCTGCCAGTTATAATGGGGGGTATACAGCTTGCGGCGGCGTTTCTTCTCCATCGTATCCGCAGCGGAGAAGGAAACGGCACATTGGCTTTTCAAAATACGAGGTATCCCATACAATATCTTATAATGTTTATGGCGGCGTTTACACCGATGCTTGTGTTTTCAAGCTATTACTACGGAGTGAAAAAAAGCTTTGAAAGTTTTATCACCCGCACTTTTAACAACGGCTGGCTTGTGGGAATGATTATAATTATATTCGGCACTTTTGTTGTTACCAATATGATTTTTGAAAACACTCCCAGGGGCGTATTCAGAAAAATACGGCATTTATTTATTTTTACCGCAGGCTACGGGATATTTTACTTTTTGATTTTAGGCGGTATTGTCTTTCCCAATATCCCGATTACTTACGTACCGTTTAACAGCAATATGGCTGTTGTATCGGTATACGACTTTGAGGAAAAAACCGAAGAAGAATATTCCGAAATAATAGCGAAACGTAACGATACTATGTTGGCGCGCGATAATTACGGCGGCGAATACGAAGGGTCGGATGTTGATGTTGTTTACACGGAAACATCGGACGAGATGTACAGATGGCAAATCATTTATGAGGATGACATTCCCAAATACTTTTACAGGAAATCGGAGGTTGTCTCATATATTGTTACGGATAAGGAATATCTGAAAAATATTTCCCGTAAACTGGCGGAAGAATCAAAAATTTATAACGATGACTTTTACCGATGGTGGCCTTTCGGTTATCCCAACATTATATCGGGGGCCAAGAGGATGTCCGAGGATATATACTATTATCGTTATCAAAACATTAACGAGAAATATTATTACGAAAACGCTTTTATTTTTGAAATTGCTTTATACGATCTTACGGATTGGCAATATGACGAGTTTTTGAAAAAGTACGGAAAAGATGGGTTTCACCAATCGGGCGGCATTGATTTTGAAAGCAGAAACAAATATTCTTTCAGAACATATGTTGACAGTAAGGAAGCTCTTGAGGAATTTTCGGAACATACGGCTTATACTCATCTTTGGTAAAGCTATAAGATATATAACCAAAGATTGGCGTTATAAAAAAGCTCGATATGTAAAAAATATATTCAGGGAGAGTTTATTAAATAAAGCATTTTTTCTCAAAATATACAAAAAGCTGCGGTCACCGTGTTGTCGGGATCGCAGCCTTTTGTATTCAAAGCCTCGTTTAACGGTTTAAAGCGGCTTTACGGGCTTTTTATTTTATCAATTTGCGTTACTTGCGCTTCTTGGCTGCAGCGGCGGTTATACCGGCAGCGATTGCGCCGGCGGCGGTAACGCCGATAGCCACACCGGTACCGGGGTTATTTCCGCCCACACTGCCTACCGCGGTCTTAGTGGTTGTTATTGCGGCGGAGGTAGTGGCGGAGGATACGTCGGGCTTGGTGCTCTCAGAAGTAGTGGTAACAACAGAGGTTGCGGGAGTAGTAGTCGTTACAACGGCGGGTGTGGTAGTCACAACAGGTGTTGTAGTAACTATTGCGGGAGTTGTGGTTACTATGACAGGAGTTGTAGTTACTATAGCAGGTGTTGTGGTTTGTTCGCCTTCATCCGTTGTCTCGTCTCCGGGAGCATTGTCGTTATTATCGTCTCCGGGGGCATTGTCGTTATTATCGTCTCCGGAGGCGTTATCGTTATTATCATCTCCGGGGGCATTATCGTTGTTGTCATCGCCGCCGTCCACAATATCGTCGGCCGCGTCGCCTACGCCGTCGATAATGTCATCGGCGCCGTCGCCGATGTCGTCGATGACGTTACCTACCGCAAACGCGGAGACGGATAAGGATAAAGCAGCTACGGAAGCTGCAAGAATAATCTTAAGTTTATTCATTTTTATGACCATTCCTTTCGATTTACTTTCATTTTTAGGGGATACAAAATCCCGTTACTATTATCTGAAAGGAAGTCAAAATTATAAGTGCAAATTTAATCGGTAATTTTTAACATTTGATTCTCAATCTGGTTTTCGTTTTCCTCAATACCTTTTTCCTCTTCGGCGGCAAGCCGTTTTCCGCAAGCGGAGCAGTAAGCGTTTCTCATCTTGACTGTGTTCCCGCAGTCGGGGCAGCGAACAAGCCCCATAATGTACTCTATACGTTTTTCAAGCGCGGCGATTCTTTTTCGTGTGCCGTCAATCTGAACGGTCATGGCGGCGATTTCCTCACACTCTTCATTTCCTGCGCTGTCCTCGCTTTTGCACATTTTATAAACCGCCAATCCCAGTTCGCGGTATTGTATTTCCAACATTTTGGCAAGCGCGGCGGCGGACAGCTTCAGCATGGAAGCCCTATAGGCTGTATCCGCTTTTTTCGCGGCGGTTTCCGTAAATTCTTTAATTGCTGTGATTATTTCTGACATAACGGTACCTTTCTGTTTTCAATAATACCAATCTTTAATCAAGTTATAGACTTGATTAAAGATTGCACCCTAATACCAATCCCTTTTTAAACTGGCGTAATATTCGCAGTTTAAAAAGGGATTGCACCTGAAACACTAATCCCACAGTTTTAAAAGGGATTAGTATAAGCACTGATTTTTGATCATCCGTATAATTGTCTGTACTTTGATCAAAGATTAGCATAAGTCAAATCAGAAAAGGATTTGACATTCTTTCATCGTTTAAGCTGCTGTCCTCTCCGTGTCCGCAGAACAGGAGGTAATTCCCTTCCGTTTCCGCCAACCTTCTGAGCGATCGGTTAAGCTCCTTGTAATCTCCCATATATAAATCCGTTCTTCCCACGGATCCACGGAAGATAGTGTCCCCGGTAAAAATACTGTTTCCTTCTATGAAACAAACGCTTCCTCTGCTGTGTCCGGGGGTTTCCATTACTATAATTTCCAACCGCCCCTGTCTTATAACGTCCCCTTCTTTTAAATATCCGTCGCATTCCACCGGCACATATTCAAAAAACGGGGCTATCAGGGCGCCGGATTTTACCATATCCGACAGCATGCACTCGTCGTTTTTATGGATATAAACCTTCGCTCCGTATTTTTCTTTTAAATATTTGGCTCCGCTCATGTGATCAAAATGTCCGTGAGTCAGAAGTATCCTTTGGGGTACAAGACCTCGTTTTTCCAGCTCCTCCTCTATAATTTCGGGAGCCGAGCCGGGATCGATGACAATAGCTTTGCCCTCTCCGTCGGGAAGAATGTAGCAATTTTCTTCAATAGGCGGAAGCACGAGTTTTACAGGATTATTCATTTAATTTTTTCCCGTTCTTTCAACGGTAATGACCCCCTCGATTTTTTTTAGCTTGACTATCATGTTTTTAAGCTGCTCCAAGCCGCTTATTTCCACGGTTACCGTAACGTTGGCGTTGCCGTTTTTTAAATTATGGGCGTTTATTTCGTGAATCGGTATGCGGCCGGAGGCAATAGCGGTGGAAATATCCGCTATAAGCGCCGTCCTGTCCTGAGCTACTATATCCAATATTGCTTCATAGTTGGCTTTGGCGCCCGCCGCCCATTTTACGCTGATCCAGCGTTCGCTGTTTGAGGGATCGTTCTGCTGTTCCGTTACGTTTTTACAGTCCAGCTTATGCACCGATACGCCGAAGCCCCTTGTAACAAATCCTATTATATCGTCTCCGGGCAGGGGGTTGCAGCACCTGGCAAAATGTACCGCGCAGCCTTCTATTCCGTCGACGATAACGCCGCTGCTCTGTTTTCTGGCTATATTTTCACTGACCGTTGTTTCCACGTCATGGACGGATTCGGGGGGAGACGGAGGCTTCTGCATTTTCAGATAGTCCTCTTTGGCCTTTCTGACTATTTTGCTCAGCATTACCCCGCCGTAGCCTATGGCCGCGTAAAAATCGTCCACAATGTCGAAGTGCTGACGTTTGGCTATCTGCTTTAAAAATTCGTCGTCGGGAAAAATGCTGTTTCTTTTCATTTCCGCGTCAAAGGCGGATTTGCCTCTGGCAATATTTTCGGCTCGGCATTCCCGTTTGAACCACGCCCTGATTTTTCCTTTGGCTTCGTTTGTTTTGGCTATGTCCAGCCAGTGGCGGTTGGGGCCGTAGTTGGGGCTGTTGGTGGTCATTATCTCCACTATGTCGCCCGTTTTAAGCTGATAATCGAAGGTTGCCATTCTTCCGCCCACCTTCGCGCCGGTCATACGGTTGCCCACCTGAGTGTGTATTGCGTAGGCAAAGTCTATTACCGTTGAGCCTAATGGAAGGGTTATTACGTCGCCCTTCGGGGTAAACACATAAACGTCATCGGGGGCAAGATCAACCTTTACCGCCTCCGCGATAAGCTCTACGTCGTCAGCCTCCTGCTGCTGATCCAGAATCTGGCGTATCCAGTCGAAGCGTTTTTCTCCCGCCACCTTTTTGCCCAGTCCCGCCTTGTACTTCCAGTGAGCCGCGACTCCGTACTGAGCGGTATTATGCATTTCAAGCGTGCGAATCTGCACTTCAAAGGGGATACCCTCTCTTCCTATTACGGTAGTATGAAGGGACTGGTACCTGTTGGGCTTGGGGGTGGCGATATAATCCTTGAAGCGGAACGGTATGGGTCTGAACATATCGTGAACTATTCCCAGGACGTTATAGCATTCCACAATGGTGTGCACGATTACTCTTACCGCGTAAATGTCATAAATTTCCTCGATATTCTTGCCCTTTACATATACTTTTTTATAAATGCTGTAAATGCTCTTAACTCTGCCTTCGATGATTGGGGGCGGCTGAATGTCGGTTATCCTTTCTCCAATGCGTTTTTTTATGGTTTCTATAAAGCTTTCGCCTTTGTCCTTTTTGGCGGCCAAAGCGTTTTCCACCTCTTTATAGCCGTAGGGGTCGAGGTAGTAAAGCGCCACGTCCTCCATTTCCTCCTTAACGTCGTTCATACCTAATCTATGGGCTATGGGAGCGTAAAAGCTCATGGTTTCAAGAGAGGTTTTTCTTTGTTTTTCGGGAGGGCGGCAGGCCAAGGTGCGCATATTGTGCAGTCTGTCCGCAAGCTTTATGATAATAACGCGTATATCCTTGCTCATCGCCATAAGTATTTTGCGGATATTTTCGGCGTGCTGCTCTTCCTTTGTGTTCAAGGGAACCTGACCTATTTTGGTAACGCCGTCCACCAGCAGCGCCACGTCTTCCCCGAATTTTTTCTTCAGAGTATCGAGGGAGGTGCCGGTATCTTCCACAACGTCGTGGAGCAGCGCCGCGCAGATAGTGTCGGTATCCATACACATTTCCAACAGAATATAAGCTACCGCCACAGGGTGACTTATATAAGGCTCTCCGCTTGTGCGGGTCTGTCCCTTGTGGGCGTTTTCCGCAAACTCGTATGCGGAAAGGATTTTTTCCAGATCATATTGCTTTTCGCCGCTTTTTATTCGGCCGGTTAGGAGTTCAATCGTATATATCATAATAATTTTTCCTCCTTTGGTGAATTTCCTGTGCCGCCTTTAGGCAATACCGAACCTTCTCTTTAAGTCCGATAACACTTTACAGTTATCCAGATTAACTTTTCCGTTTACGCTGATTCTCTCTATCCTGTCTCCAGGCTCGTCGATTCTGATAAGTCCGGCGCTTTCAAAAATGTCCAAAGTAACCCGAAACAGGCAGTAGTTGAAGCCCATGCTCTGCGCCGCGTCGGCACAGGCGGAAATTCTTCCGTTCAGCTTGACAATATCATATATCTTCATCTGGGTGTCTCTGTCCGGTACGATTCTTTGCGGCGGAACCTCGGTTATGTCCTCGCCGAGACACAATCTTTCATAAGCCGACCGCGCCGCAAAATAGCGCTCCTGAGAAAAGCCGCTTCGACGTATATCCGCCAGCTTGAGCGTTACCGAGGTTTTGCCGTTGTATTCGTTTATCTCGGCGTTTACCAGCATATCGACTTTTTCTCCGGTCGAGAAGGAAAAATCCGCGTATGTGGAGCGGAAGTTCAGCACTTTATATTCAAAGCCGTCTATAACGGCGTTTATAGCTATGTATTTCCCTTCTTTAAGGGAACGGGTGGATTTTATCACCGCATTTTTTATATGAAACAGGGGCAAAGGGTTTCCTTCGCCGAAAGGACTGAAGTAATCAAGGCTTTTTACATTGTCGACGGTAAGCTCCGCTCCTGTAACGGTCATTTCCGCGATAAGCCCATCCAAAGGCATTTGCGTATAATATTTTTTGGCGTAGCCGTATACCGCTTGGACAAATTCGGAAATTTTCGAGGTTTCAAGGGTAAAGCCCGCCGCTTTTGTGTGCCCTCCGAATTTGACCGTGTATTCCGATATTTCGTTGAGCATTCTAAACAGCGAGAAGCCGTCTACGCTTCTTCCGCTTCCCCGCGACAGACTGCCTTCTTCCGTAATGATGAGGACGGGTTTTCCGTAGCGGTTAAGAAGTCTTGAGGCGACTATGCCTATAACGCCGTGGCTCCAGCCTTTTCCGCTTATTACCAGAACGCGCTGCTTCAATATTTTTGGGTCTTTTCTCATTGACTCGTCTATTTCCGAGAGGATTTTTTTTTCTTCGTCCTGACGTCTCATGTTAAGCTCCGAAAGATTTTCCGCCATTTTCCGGTACATTTTCGGATTGTCGCACAGGAAAAGCTCCGCTGCTTCCTTAGCGTGGGCGAAGCGCCCTGCTGCGTTTATTCTCGGACACAGGGTGAAAGCCGCCGTGGTTGATGTGACCTCCATATCCTCGCTTATCCCGCACTGCATAAGCAGCGCCTTCAACCCCCCGTTTTCGGTTACGGAGAGGTTTTCCAGACCTTTTTTTACAATTATCCTGTTTTCTCCCACAAGAGGAACGATATCCCCCACGGTGCCTATCGCGGCAAGGTCGATCCAGTTTTCCGCGACGCTGTCTATATCCTCCTCCAGCGCCATAACAAGCTTAAGCGCAACCCCGCAGCCCGCCAGCTCCTTACAGGGGGAGAGATCGCCGCTGAGATGAGGATTTATTATCGCGTCCGCCATCGGAAGCTTTTCGGGTATCTGATGATGATCGGTGATTATTAGCCGCATACCCAATTCGTAAATCAGTTCGGCCTCATCCGCGGCGGAAATGCCGTTGTCGACGGTGACTATAAGTCTTGTTCCGTTTTTAGCCAGTTTTTTTATCGCATCGGCGTTCAGGCCGTAGCCCTCCTCACGAGAGGGGATATACCAGTCGGCTTCGGCGCCTACCGCTTCCAGATAGCCGTAGAGTATCACGGTTGCCGTGACTCCGTCGCAGTCGTAATCGCCGTAAACGGTGATCTTTTCGCCTTCTTCAATCGCTGAGGAAATAAGCTCGGCGGCTTTGTCCATATTCGCCATATTAAATGGGTTGGAAATTTCATCGTTGTTAAAAAAATCGTCAGCCTGTTCTCTGGTCAGGATACTTCTGTTTAACAGCAGCTTGGCGGCAAATTCGCTTATACCTGCGGAAGCGGCAAGCGTTTTTATCTGTTCGGGATTCTGGCTTCGGATAGTCCATTTTTTCATTTTTTATCAGCCGTTCCTATTTTTATTTTACATTTTACTTTTTATTATATCATTTCGACTGCCGAATTTCAACTGTTCACAGAATAAAAAAATCAAAAAATCATTATCAGAAGATATTTCCCGCCCGTACCTCCTGTTCGCGACAGTAATCGGAAACAAGTACCTCCATTATGCCGCATTCCACCTTTACTTCGTCGTCCTCCAGCTCGATAAGCTTTTGTATCCGCTCCGCCGCCATTGTGATTTCAAGGGCGTGATCGTTATCGGTAATAAGGATGTGAAGCCTTCTGTAGTTTTGCCATTTTTCCGCCACTTCCGCCGCCGCCGTTTTTGCCGACTCCGTATCTCCCGCTTCATAGGCCTCCGCAACCCGACGGAGACCGTCGGTAATTCCGTTTTTCATTTTTTCGGTATGGATAAGGCCGATTATGCCGCCCGCAAATATTACCCCCGCTAAAATACAACAGATAACAATCCTTTTCATTTTAAGTCCTCCTTATTTATAAGAAAATAGGCTCCGTTCCTGTCCGCCGACATAAAGAATACTTTTTTGATTTCCGTTTTATTTTCCTTTAAAATTGATTTTACCCAGCCTTTTCCCAAATTTGTGCGGTACAGTCCGTCTTTGTTTATTTCTCCGTCGTGTATTATTACTTCGGGGGGATTCTGCGCGGGCTGCTCCTTCTGGAAAAAGTTTATTTTTCCGGTGGTTTCCACTATTGCGTACTGTACCTGTGAAATGTCGAAAATACCCTGTTCCCGCATGGCTTCCGTAAGATCGTCTATGGTGTATCTTAAATTTTTCATTTCCTTCTGGTCAATTACGCCGTCGGAAATTATAACACGCGCGGTTCCGCTGAAGGCTTTTCTTATTTTTGTGCTTTTAAGCAATACTCCGGACATAATTACGTCCAAGGAAACTATCATAAGTATGGGAATAACGCCCATAAGCATAGGAGTGGAAGCATCCTCCAATGCCAAGGTAGCTATGTTGGATACCATTATTGTAGTTACAAGCTCAGAGGGCTGAAGCTCGCCCAATTGCTTTTTTCCCATAAGTCTCAGGGAAAATACTATAAGAAAGTACAGAAGTACGGTACGGATAGTTATTATCAGCATATATGATGATTCCTTTCGTTTATGTCTTTTCGTTTCCCTTTTATTTTGTGCCGGCGGCAAGTAAATATTACAAATTAAATATAACAAATTAATAATATAAAAGTTAAAATTTTGATACATTAAATTTTCTCTAAGTGTTACACTTGTAAAGTAGGAAAATGAGAAAAACTTATAAAGGAGGCGGAAATGAAAAGTTTAAAAAATTTTGCGGCAATTCTGCTCTCGGTTTCCATGCTTTTTGTTATTTCTTCCTGTAACGAAAGCAATGCCGAAGGCGCTGATAACACTTCCGATACTTCCGGAACGGTCGATGGCGATGTTGTGAACTATTCCGAGGCCATGCGAGGTTTGAGCGCGAAAGAGCTTGTGGCGGAGATGAAAACGGGTTGGAACTTGGGCAATACTCTTGACGCAAACGAGGGGGAAACCTCATGGGGCAACCCCGTAACCACCCGCGAGATGATAGACGAGGTAGCCAAAGCCGGATTTGACGTTTTAAGAATACCTACCACATGGGAACGGCATTTTCTTGAGGGTGAAGATTATAAGATAGATCCAGAATGGATGGCGAGAGTTACCGAAGTGGTAAATTACGGTATCGCCAACGGTATGTATGTGATACTGAACTGCCACCACGAAACAGATTGGATAAAACCTGCCACAAGCGAGCTGGACAGCTTTCTACCCAAATATACCGCAATGTGGAAGCAGATAGCGGAAAATTTTGCCGAATACGGCGACCATCTGCTTTTCGAGGGACTTAACGAACCCAGAATAATAGGGGGAGAAAACGAATGGGGCGGCGGTACCGAGGACGGAAGAAAAGCTCTTAACACCCTGAACAAAACTTTTGTTGAGACCGTAAGAGCTACCGGCGGCAACAATGAGACGAGAGCCCTTCTGGTTCCTTCTTTTGCGGCGGCGGTAACGGACGCGGCTTTGGGAGACTTTGAAGTTCCCGACGATCCAAATATGATAGTTTCGCTGCACGCATATACTCCATATGATTTTACTTTCAGCGAGGGCAAGAATATTTTCAGCTACGACGACTCGGTGGGAAATTCCATTGACTGGCTTTTCGGAATTATAGACAAATATTTCACATCAAAAGATATACCCGTTATAATTACGGAGTACGGTTCGGTTAACAAAATAGAAAATTTTGCCGAGGTTCCCAATCCCAGATATGCGGAGAATGTTAAATGGGTGACCAAATATCTCGGAAGAGCCAAGGAATCGGGTATACCCTGTGTATGGTGGGATAATGGAACCCACTTTGGAACGGGCGAATTGTTCGGCATTTTCAACCGCAAAGAATTAAGCTGGTATACAACCGACCTTATTGACGCCATAATGAAGGTATACGAGTAAATTATTTAAATCAGGGCATAAATTAACAGAAAAGGAGAAAAAATCATGAAAAGAAAAAAACTTTTTTCGTCGGCAGCGGCAGCGGCAATACTTTTAAGTATGTTTACTGCCTGCACACAAAGTGACGGCGGAAACGGCGGCGGAAATACCACTACGACAGCCGCTCCCGGTACTACTGCGCCTCCCTCTACTATGCAGGAGGAGCAACAGAGTCAGGCGGAAGAGATTTCTACAAAGGAATTCGAGCTGGAAAACAAGAAAATAACCTTCCTTGCATCATGGGCAAGAAATCCCGCCAACGGAAAGAACAAGGACGTAGCCATCGAGCTGTTCCAGACCAGATTTGGCGGAGAAATTGAGGATATAGTGGTAGGCGACAGCGAGAGATATGATAAGCTTGCCGCAATGGTTTCCACGGGAACCTCTCCCGACTTCTTCTCTGCGGCGGACGGCGACGCTTTCCCCATGGGCGCCATCAACAATATGTTCCAGCCCATTGACGATTATATTGATTTCACCGACGAATGGTGGAGCAGCCGCAAGGAGATCAACGACAAATTCGTGCTTAAAGATAAGCATTATGTCGCTACCATAAGCCCCGAAGTGGAAGTGCTTTTGATTTACAACAAGTCCGTAATCGAGGAAAACGGTCTTCCCGATCCTTATCAGCTCCTTAAGGAAGACAAGTGGGACTGGACCGCTTGTATGGACATGATGAGAAAGTTCTGCGATAAGTCC
>CAJUFF010000048.1 GCA_910585505.1 uncultured Ruminiclostridium sp.
TTTCGGAGTCCGAAAGGGAAGCGGAAAAGACATTTAGTCGCTTCGCTCGTATTTATTTTTTTGTTGGATTGCTATAATTCCCGATCGACAACAAAATTTGTCTATACTTTGATCGTGAGTTAGTATTAAATACGATAATCTGTCACTCCACCAATATGGGCGTAAATCCGACGCAGTCACAAGAGGTTATCCTGAAATCAATTCCGTCATATTCGCCGTTAAAAGCCTTTTTAACGGCCGCTCCGTGCACGTGTCCGTAATAGCAGCGGCTGATGCCGTACTTTTTCATCACGTCTAACATATAATAATTTTTTTCGCTTCCGAATATGGGCGGATAATGAAGAAACGCGACAAGCTTTCCGCCTAAATTCTGCCCTTCACGCGCCGACATTTCCAACCGCCCCGCCTCTCTGTTCAGCAGCTTCGCGTCAAACGGAGCGGTATCGTCGTTTATCCAGCCTCTTGTACCGCATACCGATATACCGTCGGCGAGATAGGCGTTGTTGTTGAGAACCTTTATCCTGTCAAAGCCTTTATCCTGTAAAAAAGCGTCCATTTTGGATTTTGTATTCCACCAGTAATCATGGTTTCCCTTGATAAAGATTTTGTCGCCCTTAAGTTCGCTGTTGATAAAGGAAAAATCCTTTTCGCTGCTCTCAAGGCTCATCGCCCACGATATATCGCCGTTCACCACAACCGTGTCCGAATCCGACACAAGGCCGTTCCAGTTTTCGGTAATCTTGTCCACATAGCTGCTCCAGCCCTTGAATATATCCATAGGCTTATCCGTGCCCAAAGATAAGTGCAGATCGCCAAGCACATATAAACTCAATTGATCTCACCTGCCATCCGAAAATGATCACCCGCTGTCCTTCAAAAATTATTCGGTTAAGAAATTCATTACCGTTTCGGGCATTTTTTCCCGTTCTATAACGTCACTGAACCTTACCGCCTTGTTTTTGGTCGCCGCCAGAGGCTCCGGAATAACCGTTTTGGTCATAGCCTCAAGCTTTTCGATAATATCAAATTCGTCCCTGTTCCCACCGGAGTTAATGCCTCCGAGTGCTTCAAAAACGGCGGCGCCGAATTTATATGGATTTGCGGTAGAGGCAATAACCGTTTTGGTGCTGTCGCCGGTACTCTTTTTATAATCTCCGTATACCTTATAGGCAACCGCGGTGTGAGTATCCATAAGATAGGAATAGGAACCGAAGCAAGCCTTTATGGCCGTCTTTGTTTCTTCGTCATTGCAGCAGCCCGCGTAAAACAGCTCCGATATCTTTTCCTTTACTTCGGGAGTAACCTCGTATCTTCCGTTTTCTTTGAGAGAAGAGAACCATTTATTCACAAGCTCGGTGTTTTCTCCCGAAAGATGGTACAAAAGCCGTTCCAGATTACTTGAAATAAGTATATCCATAGATGGTGAAATAGTGGTATAAAACTCTCTGTTTCGGTCGTAAACGCCGGTGTTGATAAAATCGGTAAGGATGTTGTTGGCGTTGGATGCGCATATAAGCTTATTGACGGGAAGCCCCATTTCTTTTGCGTAGTAGGCGGCTAATATATTGCCGAAATTTCCGGTGGGGACAACTATGTTTATTTTCTCGCCGTACCGTATTTCCTCATTTTTTATCAGCTCGGCATAAGCGGAAATGTAATATACTATCTGAGGACAGAGCCTGCCCCAGTTTATGGAATTGGCGCTGGAAAGCACTATTCCGTTCTTTTCAAGCTCGGAAGCAAAATTCTTATCGGTAAAGATAGCCTTTACCCCGTTCTGGCAGTCGTCAAAATTTCCCTTTACGGCGCATACGAATACGTTCTCACCCTCTTGAGTCTGCATCTGGCGCTTTTGCATATCGCTTACGCCATCTTCGGGGTAGAACACGCTGATAGTTGTTCCCTCGACATTTTTAAAGCCCTCTAACGCCGCCTTTCCGGTATCGCCCGATGTTGCAACCAGAATAGCCGTTTTCTTGTCGGGAATGGTTTTTTTTGCGGAAACGGTCAAAAGATAGGGAAGTATCTGAAGCGCCATATCCTTAAAAGCACAGGTAGGACCGTGCCATAGCTCAAGGATATAGGTGCCCTTTAAAAGATGGGAAATTTCCGCTATGTTTTCGGTATCGAAATTGCCGCCGTAGGCGTTTTCCACACAGTATCTTATTTCCTCATCGGAAAAATCCTCAAGAAACAGCCTGAATATTTCAAATGCTCTTTCGGCGTAGCTTTTTTCACATAGATCAAGAATTTCCTTCTCGCCCATTTTCGGAAGCTCTTCGGGAACGAACAGACCGCCCTCGCGAGAAAGACCTTGCGCAATGGCCTGAGCGCTTGTGATTCTTATCTGAGGATTTCTGGTGCTTTTGTATTTCATCGCGGTTTCCTTTCCGTTAAAACAATTTATTGATAGTATAACATATATTTACGCTAAAAGCAAATACTTTTTATATAAAACAGCTTGCACCAATCTTTGGTCAACCATATTATTCGTCTTTTCCTTGACAAAAGAATGGTATTATCGGCAGCTCAACGCCGTAAAATCCGATTTATAATATTCTATATCCAGAATGCGGGGATATTTTTCGGTTGTTACGGTCACATACGCCGTGTCAAAACGGCGGTAAAGGCCTTCATATTCCGGATTAAGCTCCACAAATCGCTCGGACGCGGCAATTATCCTTTTCATCTTGGCCTTTGTCATTGCTCCCGTACCATCGTCATACGCTCCGTATTTTCTGGTCTTTACCTCGGTAAATATTATAAATTCTCCGTCCGTTGAAATAATGTCTATTTCTCCGTGCTTTATTCTGAAATTTCTTTTAAGAATCCTTGCGCCGTTTTCCTCAAGATATTCGCAAACCGCGTTTTCACCGGCTCTTCCTCTTGCTTCGGCGGCTTCGGTCATGCTCATTTCCCGTACTCCTTCAATCCGCCTGTTTCGGAAATAATGTTGCGCAGAAAAAGCTGTCGGTGTTCCGGAGTATATCCGTATTTTTTCAGCGCTTCTATATGCTGTGGGGTTCCGTAGCCTTTATTTGCCGCAAAATTAAATTCGGGATATTTTTTATCCAGTTCCCTCATATAGCGGTCTCTTGTTACCTTTGCCAGAATACTGGCGGCGGCTATCGAGGCGCTTATACCGTCGCCTTTTACAACGGTTTCGGCTTTGACGCCTATGTCGGGCAGTCTGTTTCCGTCCACCAAAGCGAGATTCGGCGGCAGGGACAGGCCTTCCGACGCTCTTTTCATAGCCAGAAAGGTAGCTTGTAATATATTGAGACTGTTTATTTCTTCCACGGTGGCGCAGGCTACCGAATAAGAAACGGCTTTTTCGGTTATTTCATCATACAGTGCTTCTCTTTTTTCCTCGGACAGCTTTTTGCTGTCGTCAAGGTTTTCTATAAAGGCACTGTCGTTAAAGATAACGGCGGCGGCGTAAACCGAACCTATCCACGGGCCTCTGCCCGCTTCGTCTATGCCGCAGATTATTCCGTATTGCTGTCTTAAGGATTTGTCGTATTCAAATCTTTGTATGCATTCCTTAAGTTTTTTTTCTTTTCTGTCCATTTTTATGTCCGTTTATTTCCTCTTTAGAAGTGTTTGTCCGAAGACACAAACAAGGCGGGCTTAAACGAAACCGTTTTTCACGGTTTTGCGGCCTAAGTTTTTGTTTTTGGCAGAATTGGCGGCTTTGCCGCTTTTTCTTCTTTTATATTACGGTTCTTCCAGAGTGATTTTGCCCAATTTTCCGCTTCTGTACTCGTCTAACAGAGCCGCCGCCGCTCTTTCCGTATCCGGCTCTCCCCCCGCCATCATCATTCCTCTTGCTCTCGCAATAAGCTCGCAGGTTCTTCCGTCCAGCCCCTTGAGCTTATACCTTTCAATCAGCCTGTCCGGATAGTGAATTTTAATAAATTCCCCTAAGCTGTCCGCCAGAGCCTCGGCGTCCAGCACCTCGTCCTTTACCGCTCCGGTGAACGCCAGCTTTTCCGCCGCTTCCCTGTCTTCAAATTTAGACCACAATATTCCCGGCATATCCAGCAGCTCCACCTCTTTGTCAATGGTGACCCACTGTTTTCCCCTTGTAACTCCGGGGCGGTCCCCGACCGTGGTTTTTCTTGAATTAGCCATACGATTTATAAAGGAGGATTTCCCTACGTTGGGAATACCCAATACCATTATTCTTAACATTCTGCCTATCATACCCTTGGCGCGCCTTTTTTCCAGCAGTTCACTCAATTCTTTTTTCAGGAGGGGAACAAAGCCTTTTATCCCCTTGCCGCTTCGACAGTCGCAGCATAATACCGCATATCCCTGCTTCTGATAGTGCCTTTTCCACTTTTCGGTAGCGGAATCGTCGGCGTAATCGCATTTGTTTAGTAGTATTATTCGCGGCTTGCTTCCCACCAGTTCGTTTATAACGGGATTGCGGCTGGATTCGGGTATCCGCGCGTCAACTATCTCCACAACCGCGTCAACCTGTTTTAGATCCGCTTCAATCATACGGCGGGTCTTGGTCATATGTCCGGGAAACCACTGTATATTTCCTTCATAACTCATTATAAAACTCCGATCCTGTCCAAAGGATAAATGCGGAAAACCGCTTTTCCCATAATATAGCGCAGATCAATACAGCCCACATAGTAATCGGTATCCGCGTTTTCCACATATCTGCTGTCGGTAGAGTGATTTCTGTTGTCGCCTAACACGAATACCGAGTTTTCGTCCACCGTAACCGGATAGTCTGCGTTGCCCAGATTGTTGGGGTCGATGCTTTCTTTTATATAATCTTCTCTGAGGGCTTTTCCGTTGCGGTAGACCGTTCCGGTTTCCCTGTCGATATCTATAACGTCGCCCTCAAGGCCGATTACTCGTTTCACGATCATTTCCCCTTTTCCGCCGGTTTCACGGTTAGGGAGACCTTCCGCCCACACGGCGATTATGTCTCCGTAGGAGGGCTTATAAAAAAATCTCATTATCACAAGCCGGTCGTTTTCCAGCAGAGTAGGCTCCATTGACGCGCCTATTACCATACTTATGCTGATTACAAAGGTAAGTATCATAAAAGCGGCGACGATGGATTCGAGAACCGTCTGCATATACAGATAAAACTCGTTTTTACGGTCTCTCGCCTTTTCCGTCCCGCTCTTTTCCTCTTCGTCAAATGTGAAATCGTTTCCGAAATTTACCCTTGGGACATATCCGAAGGCCTGATTCGACGTATACATTATATCATCTTCCGTATCGTCTATATCGTGGAGTGTCGCCTCGTCTTCAAGACGATACTTATTTTCGTTTGGCTTCGCGCTTTCCCTCTTTTTTTCTTTAGGGGGAACTGCCGCAGTAACAGTCACGTTGTTTTTTTTAGATATGGGCGGTGTGCCGGGCGGTGCGGTTATCCTAATATCATTTTCGTCCGCATCGGCGGCCAAGTGCCTTGGTACATATCTGTTCATTTAAGCGCCTTTCACTCGATAGCTCCGAATGTGCTGAACGGGAAAATTGAAAACAAAGCCCGTCCCGCTATATAATTCTTGTCAATAAAGCCGATAACGCTCAGAAGTCGGCTGTCCTTTGAGTTATTTCTGTTGTCGCCCATTACGAAGTAGCTGTTTTCGGGTACGGTATACTCTTTTCCGCTTATCATATCTTGACTGAGATTGGTGGCGGTTTCTATCTTGTGTCCGTCCTCGTAAAGAAAGCCGTCTTTTGTTTCAATAACAAGCGGTTCGCCGTTTCGGTAAACTGTTCCCGCTGTGAAATCTATTTTAATAGAATCTCCCGGAAGACCTATAACTCTTTTTACAATAGGCTTTCCGCCGTCAAGTTCCGCCGCCTGCACTATAACTATGTCGTTGTAATCGGGGGTGTAAAACAGGTCGGAAACTACCAGCTTCTGCCCTCCCATAAGCGTGGGATTCATAGAGGTGCCGTCCACGGTGTTTATTCGGATAATGAAGGTAAAAATCAACACTATCATAACCACGGCCGTCAGCACGCTTTCCAGCCAGTCAAACACTTCCTTTGCCGCAGTGTGGGCGTTTTTTTTGGCCTCCTTTTTGGCTTCCTCCCTGCGCTGCAATTCAAGATGTTCGGTGCTTTTGACCTCTATGGGTTTTAACTCCTCATCAAGATTATCATCTCTGCCGTTAAGAAATTTTTTATATTCATCCGGGTCGACCGCATCCATTGTATCATTTTCGAAGCCGTCCTCCTTATGGTTGAAATATCCGCCTTCGGAGTACATTGTATCGGGATCCACGGATTCCATTGTTCCGTTTTTTTCTCTTTCTTCCTCCTGCATATTCGTTTCCTTTCCGAAAAATCGCTTTTACAATTCAATTGTTACAACCGCTGCCCGATAGCTCCCGCCTTTTAGGGGGCATCTCTCGGTTCGCTGGGGGATTTTTATCCTCTACAAAACCCCGGAATTGCATTTTAATTCCGGCAGACTGTTTAATACTGTTAACCAATTAAAAATTAGAAAAATATTTTATAATTGGTTAACAGTGCTTCGGGTATGATAACCATTTTGACTATGATTTTATCCTATGTCAAAATGGTTATTAGCATAAACTGCGATTTAAGACAATACCGCACAAAGATTGTCGTGCGGACGCGCAGTCAGCTTTTTCGTCAGATTGCTCAAAACGACGCAGGAATACCGGCGTATTTCAAGGAGTTTTGGGCAAAAATGACGGAAAAGATGCGAGCGTATGCGCGGTGTTGCCTTAAATAAACCGACAAAAACAGGAAAGACTGCGTTACATATCTACGGTGCCGAACAAAGCTGCCTCACCCGCCGGCGTAAGATATGCAATGCAGCCTTTAAGCTCCATATAACGATTCTGATTTCACCCGCATACAATATGCGAAATCAAAACCGTAGCCGAAGCACTGTTTTAAATCATGCGTCATTAAATTATGCAGCGGTATGATTAAAAAACAGCAGTAAACGGTCAGCAGCAAGCGTTTCCTGTTTTTGCGCAAAAAATCAGTTAAACTTGCTCTTAACCTTAGCGGCCTTACCAACTCTGTTGCGCAGATAGTAAAGCTTAGCCCTGCGAACCTTGCTCATTCTCACAACTTCTACCTTCTCTACGGAAGGAGCGTGGAGAGGGAAAACTCTTTCAACGCCGCAGCCGTGCGCAACTCTGCGTACGGTGAAGGTTTCGGAGATACCGCCGTGCTTCTTGGCGATAACGGTGCCTTCGTAAGCCTGAATACGAGTTTTGTTTCCTTCGGTGATTCTTACATGTACCCTTACGGTGTCGCCAACCTCAAACTTGGGTGCGTCCTGCTTGATACTGTCCTGTGCAATAAGCTTAAGTGCGTCCATTTGTTATTCCTCCGTTTTTCAGACGATCATACATTGAAGGTTTCACCGGAAGAGCGGTAATATGCAGAGGATCGTCAATAGTTATGTCGATACGGCAATGCCGTTCGGGCATTACTCACGCCGGCGATAAGATTTCGGATGAAAAAATACCGCCGCGGTACTAAATGCTTTAATATTATATCACTTCGGCGAGGAAAATGCAAGCAAATTTTGATAATTCGGCAAAAATATTATTTTAACCCGGATAAGGGGCGTGTTTTGGTTGATTTTTTACAAGCAGTAAATATTTATTGCTGCCAAAGTACTGATTTTCGGACTTTCATATTATTTGTTTGACGAATAATGGCGCGGATCTATTTAAGCAAAAAATCCATGAGAAAAATATAGATCAGCACCGAAACCGCCGTCATATTTACTGCTCCGCTCAGTACCAATACCGTCAATGCACCCAAAGTAATAATATAACCCAATACTTCGGCGATATTAAGAACCTTTTGAGCGGCGGAATAAGAAAGCGTTCCGTAACAGGCTATTTCCAGCAGCCTTTTTCCGTCGAGAGACCCTATTGGAATAAGATTGAATATCCCTATAACCAAATTGGCTCCTCCGAACATAAGCTTAAAAATACTGTCTTTGGGCAAAATGAAGCAGTATACGATAAAAAGCAGGAAATTAACCGTACACCCCGCCGCCAGAACCGCGCACGAAGCGTCGTTTCGCTGTCTTATGCAGATTCCTCCGCCGCTGAAAATTATTTCATCGGGGAGCTTTCCTTCGGCCAACATCACCGCAAGATGGCTAAACTCGTGACAAAAGCAGGCGGCAAGGCAGTATATTCCGTAGCCGGCCTTGTCAAATGCCAGAAAAATTCCCACCGCCGCAAAAAAGGAAAAATCGAAGCGAATCCTCATTCCCCACAACATAAATTCTACCATCCGAAAAGCCGCTCCAGATATGTGCTTATATTATGATAGAGTTCGGGTGCCAGAAGCTGAGTAAGTTTATAAAAAAGGCAGAACAAAACTGAAAATGCTATCTGAAAGGTCAATATGCTGCCCTGCGTCTTTTTTTTCACCGTTTTGGGGTCGGAAAAAAATTTTATTTCTTTTATTTCGGCGGCATTTTCGTAGGAGCCGCTCTCTTCGTTTTCGGGCTTTTTTATAACAGTGTCCGTATCTTTATTTATCTGAGCTTTTGTGGGCAAAGACACCGTATTTTTGTATATTTCCGTCATTTTCTTTTTCCTTTCACATTTAATAGGCTGTCCCGTAAAATTATATTAAGAAAATTCCGAAAAATGCGGATTTTTTGAAGTAGTTTTTACAATACATAAGTGTTTTTTTAAAAGTTGAAAACTTATAGCAATCCAACAAAAAGATAAACAAACAGGAGCGAAGCGACTAATTGTCCTTTCCGCTTCCCTTTCGGACTCCGAAAGGGAAGTAGGGGAGTCCAAAGGACGGGGGCGACGCCCCCAAAGCTTGTGTGTTTTTTTGCACTGTTGTAATTTTGTTTAAACTTTTTCTGGATTGCTACAGTTTGAGGAATTGACAAAATTGTTGCGGCAATTTAAGGCAACACCGCGCAATGACCGCCTGACGGCGCAATCAACACATAATTATTGTGCGGTGTTGTCTTTATATATTGGTATGGCTTCGCATATTTTCTGCAATTTATTTTCGACAATCTCTTTCATCATCGCCGTAGTTAATTAAACATAAATATATCTTTACATAATTTCAGCGACAAAGCAATAAATAATCCATGCAAAAACAGAGCGTATAAAACCGTTAGATTTATACGCTCTTTTAATGTATAGCATTAAACTATAAAACCAATAAAATGGTAATGCAGAAATTTGGGCAAGAAAAATCCGAAAGGTCAGCTTATCAGCAGTCTGCTTATGTAAATAAGCGAAGCGCCTTCGATGTTCTGAGGTACTATTTTTACGGTATGAACGCCTTTTTCGGCAAAGGAAGCGATCTCAGCTGCTTCCGCGTAGTTGCCCCAACCGCCCGGGAATCGGGTATCCACACTGTTTACAAGTACGTCGTCAATGTAAACGTCGAGAATCGTTCCGCCGCCCGTCACTTTGCCGAACAGAAGACCTATATTTTTTGCCTCCACATTCTCAAAAATAAGACAAGTGTTTTCGCCGTCGAAAATATTAGATCCTCTGGCGGTCCAGCAGCCTATGAAGTTTCCAAAATTATTTTCGGGTTTGGAGACGATTTTGCCGGAGGGATCGTAGGCGTCGCTATTTGAAGGGGTAATCAGAGCGGCGTCGGCAAATTTATCCTTAGTGTAAGGGGTAGAAAAGTCGCTTTCGCTTCCGGATATATCTTCCTTGTTTTTGTCTGCCGAGGACAGGTAATGGGTAATTATATCGGCGAGCACCTTGTGTCCCTGCGTGTTGGGATGGATATTGTCATCGGAAATATCCGTCCATTTTATGTAACCCTTGTCGATCACGTCAAGAATGGCGTTTCTGTAAGAAATAAACGGGAGATCATAGCTCTTGGCAATGTCGTAATGATAATTCTGGAAGGATATTCCGCTGTCCTGAGTCATACCTATGCATACTATCGCTGGAGCGCTTTCGGCGTTCCAGATTTTTCGCAGAAGGCTGTCATAGCTGTTGACGTTGCGCATGGTGGCTTCGGTTGTATCATTTACGGAAAATTCCACAAAAACTATATCGGGATTATTGTCCAGCACGTCTCTCTGAACCCTGTGCACACCGATGTAAGAGCCTGTGGCTCCGATACCCGCACGCACGTAATTTATCGCGGAATCGGGATATGTATCCTCAAACCAGTCGGTGACAAGCCTTGCGTAGCAGCCGCTGTCGCCGGCGCTGGAGCCTTGGGTTATTGATCCTCCTATATAGGCGACGGTTATGGCTTCGCCTGCCGCAGCCTTTTTCATGGCTCCCGCCAGCCGAACCTGATTTCCAGTGTTAAGCTCGGAAAGAACCGCCATTCTGTCGGTTAAGGCTCCTCCTAAGGCATATTCCGAATCCTCCGCATTCTCCGCATAGCTGAAATCGTCGTTGCTGCCTACGGTGGGAGCGGTTTCGGTATCGTTGATTATTCCGATATCCTCCGGAGTTTTGGCTCCTCCGGCGTTATTTTCATTTTCTTCCTGTGAGGCATCACTTGTGCCGGCGTCGCTCTCGGCGCCGTTTTCTTGTGCCGAGGTGGTTGTAACGCTTTCGTTATCGGCGTTTTCTCCGCCGCAGCCCGCCGCCCCCAATAAAAGTGCCGAGACCAGCATTATTGCCGTTATTTTTTTAAGACGCATTTTCGTTCCTCCGTAAAGTTGTTATCGTCATATTTCAAATTATACCGCAAGCCATGATATAAAACGAAAATTCTGAATAATTTGAAAATAGACTTTGAATGCATTATAGCACATTTTTGTTTTTTTGGCAAGTTAGAGCACAGTAATACCATTTTCATATTATAGCAATCCGACAAAAAGATAAATAAATAGGAGCGAAGCGACTAATTGTCCTTTCCGCTTCCCTTTCGGACTCCGAAAGGGAAGTAGGGGAGTCCAAAGGACGGGGGCAACGCCCCCAAAGCTTGTGTGTTTTTTGCACTGTTGTAATTTTGTTTAAGCTTTTTTTAAATTGCTATAATTCCCGATCAGGGTGAAATTCTCAAATTATAGACTTATAACCATCCCTATGTGCACAGATTCTTAATGAAAGATGCGTAGGTTTAAAATTTGATATAAATCCTCTTTCTTTCCGCTGAATACGCGAGGAAGCTTTTTTTCTTCAAATATTTATAAAAAAATTTTAAAAGCTATTGAAAACACTCTTCGATTGTGTTAAAATTATATTCAGTTGATTTTCCGTTCTTCTGGGAAATACATATACAAATAAAGTGGGTGTTTTGGTTTGATTGCCTATTTAACCGATATTCTGGAAAATATTAAAAGTGTGATAAGCTATATCACAATAATAGATGTATTTGATATTATTTTTCTTTCCGTTATTTTGTTTCTTGGAATAAAGCTCATGAGAGAAACAAGAGCCGAGCAGCTTATAAAGGGGATTGTGCTGCTTGGCGTAGCTTTATTTGTCTTGGATCAGATGCAGTTCAAGGTAATGGGGGTTATCGCGGAGACCTTTGTGAATATAGGTATATTGGCTGTAATTATAATGTTTCAGCCGGAGCTGCGGCGAATATTGGAGAAGGTCGGCCGCACTACCGGAATGTCAAAAAAGCTTCCCTTCCTTGAAGGGGCGGGTTCCGCTGAGATCGCAAGGGCAAACGCCGCCATCAACAGTATTGTCAAGGCCTGTGAAAACCTTTCCCGTACAATGACCGGCGCGCTGATTGTAATAGAGCAGCAGACAAAATTGGGGGAACAGATCGAAACCGGAACCTATATCAACGCCGAACCGAGCGCGGAACTGTTCGGAAACATTTTTGTACCAAACACACCGCTCCATGACGGGGCGGTTATTATGAGAAACGGACTTATACTTTCCGCCGCCTGTTATCTGCCCAAGCCCGCCAAGGAAGAGCTTGTCCCCAAGGAATTAGGCACAAGACACCGTGCCGCCATAGGTATGAGCGAAGTGTCCGATGCAATTGTGGTGGTGGTTTCCGAGGAAACCGGAGTTATTTCCATTGCGGAAAACGGAAAGCTTACGAGAAACTTTTCGGGGGTAACGCTCAGAAAATATCTTACCGAAAGGCTAATTCCCGAGACCAATGAAAACGCGAAGAAAAGCAGGAGCGGGAAAAAGAACCAAGAAAAAAAATAAAAAAATCCCAAATTAAACGCAAAAGAAAAAACGCCGCAAAAAAACACCTGTGACAGACGATTTGTAATAGGCGGCAAGAAGTCGATTCGTCCTGATATTGATTATCGGATCTATGTAATTGTTTTATTTTAAGAGCGATAAGGGAAAGTATGAAATGAAAAATATTTTGAATTTCTTTATGAATAACTTAAAAACGCTTATAATGTCGGTGGTTTTTGCCGTTATTATCTGGTTTGCCGTATCGATACAGGTGTTTCCAAACGAATACGATCATGTGGACGGTATAAAGGTCATCGCCGAGCCCACCGGTTATATGCAGCAGGAAAACCTTCGCATAACCGATTTTGAGAAGGAGGTTTCCATTCAGATAATGGGCAAGCGCTACGTTATAGGCACCCTTTCCGCCGAGGATTTTTCCGCCGCTTTGGATTTGTCGGAGATAACCTCACCCGGCAAGCATATAGTCAATGTAAACGTAAATATGCTTCAACCCAATTCGGATTATGAGATAATGACCAAAAACCTTACCGCGTCTATTGAGGTGGAGCGGATTGTATCAAAAGAAATAACCCCTGAGGTTAATATAGACTCCCTTAGCGTCGAAGATGAGCTACAGATACAAGTGGATGATATAAATGTTTACTCTCCAACCGTAATCGTAACCGGTGAGCAATCGTTGGTAGATTCGGTGGCAAAAGCGGTAATAGAGCCTGAATTTGACGGGGTATTAACGGAGACCATGAGGCTTAACGGAAAGCTTTACCTTTACGATTCGGAAAACACAAAAATACAGACGAGCGAGTTGGAATATCAAGCGGATAATTATACCGTAACCATACCTGTTTACAGAGTAAAGACTCTTCCCCTCAACGTTTCGGTCATACCGACTCAAACCTTTGATTCGAACAGTCTTAAATACACTATTTTCCCGCAGGAGATAACAATTGCGGCTCCGGCGGGAGACGCCAGCATTGAAAACCTCGAAAGAGTGGATGTGGGAGAAATAAACCTTACGGACGTCACCGCCCGTGATCTTCAAGGCGGAATCAGACTGCCAATCTCTCTTCCGGACGGATACAAAAATCTTTCGGGAGTCGGGATAGCGCAGGTAAGCTTTGAGAATATTGACAGCTACGGAAGTCTCGAATTCCCTGTTTCAACCTCGCACTTCACAATACTTAACGGCGATCCCGCCTATGATTATTCAATCGTGACAAATCAGATAGACGTTACGGCGGTAGGGCCTTCGGACATTGTCAAGAATCTTTCCTCAGACGATATATTCGGAACCATCAATCTATTGGGAATACAGGTGGATCCCGGGGTAAGAAATATTACCGTTACCGTAAGGGTTTCCGGGCAGTACAGAACGGCGTGGATTACCGGTGATTATAAGGTGGACTTAAGAATAAGCGAGAAAGAGCCGGAAATCGAAACAGACTGAAATAACATCTGATTGGCGTTCATACCCGCTGTCTTTGCGCCTTACGGGCAACTCGGCATAAATCAAGAGAAAGAGATGGGTATAAAAATGGAGATCGCACTGGGTGTAATTATAATAGTCCTGCTTATAGCAGTAATTGTTTTGCAGCTTATGGGAAAGCGCACCTCGGATCTGAGCCGCATTACCGCACTGCTGCGGAGTCAGGCGGACGAACAGCGCGACATTGTGGCCAGGCAAATTTCGGACGGAGCGACTGAACAGTTCAAACGCTTCGGACTTATACAGGAAAGCGTACAGTCAACCTTGCAGCGCAACCGCGAGGAAGTAAACCTTCGTCTCCGCGAGTTTCAGGAACAGCTTGACAGTCGTTTGTCCGCAAACGGACAACAGGTGAGAGAAACGCTGCAATCAAGCCGCACGGAAACAAATGCCACATTACAGGAAAACAGGAACGAAATCAATCTCCGTCTCCGCGAATTTCAGGAACAGCTTGACGGCCGTCTTTCTTCGATTCAAAGAAACAACGCCGAAAATATAGAAAAAATAAACTTAACCCTTGAAAGCAAGATGAAATCGCTTCAGGAAAGCAACGAAAAGCGGCTTGAGCAAATGCAGGGCGTGGTTGACGAAAAGCTTCAGAAAACCCTTGAAACACGGCTTGCACAATCATTTGAGCTGGTCAGCAGACAGCTTGAAAGCGTGGGACAGGGGTTGGGAGAAATGAAAGCCCTTGCCGCCGACGCGAAAAGCCTTAAAAACGCTCTTACAAATGTCAAAGAGAGGGGAACTTACGGAGAAGTGCGGCTTGAAAAGCTGCTGTCCGATATTCTTGCTCCCTCGCAATATGAAACAAACGCGGAAATATCGGGTGGAAAACGAGTTGAGTTTGT
Source organism: uncultured Ruminiclostridium sp. (assembly GCA_910585505.1). GTDB lineage: Bacteria > Bacillota > Clostridia > Oscillospirales > Ruminococcaceae > Ruminiclostridium_E. Next base: position 14,460 of record CAJUFF010000048.1, read on the forward strand.
TATAAAGCTTCCCGGAAACGGCGATGCTCCTTTGCTGCTTCCGATTGACAGCAAATTTCCGATTGAAGATTATAACCGTCTCCTTGACGCGGAAGACAAAACCGCCATTGATGAAGCGAGAAAGTCTTTGGCTGCAAAGATACGTTCTTTTGCAAAGGATATATCGGACAAGTATATTTTACCTCCGAAAACAACCGATTTCGCGTTAATGTTTCTTCCTACCGAGGGACTTTATGCCGAGGTTGTGCAGAATGTACCGCTTTTTGAAGAACTGCGCAATAAGTATAAGGTGACGGCCGTGGGGGCAACCACGTTATCCGCGTTCCTGTCATCGCTGCAAATCGGTTTTAAAACGCTCGCAATAGAACAGCGTTCACAGGAGGTCTGGGATATTCTGAGGGCGGTTAAGAAGCAGTTCGGGGAATTTGAAAAGGTGCTGTCAACCGCTCATAAACAGATACAGACGGCGGACAAAACTCTTGAAACGATTGTGGGCGTAAGAACACGGATGATAAACAGAGCGCTCCGTGATGTGGAGGAGCTTGGAGAAACCGGAAGCATAAAGCTTCTCGAAGTTACTGACGAAGCCGATGAATAGTACCCATCTTTAATAAAGTCTACAATTTGATTATAGATAGGCATGACAAAAATATAGTGTTTTTCGCCAAAAAAAGAAAAATTATTTGTCCTTTTTTGAAGTTACTTACAAATTAATTGTTTAGTTTTGCAAGAATCAAAAAATAACTTGCATTTTTTGCAGCTTTGAAATATAATAGATAAAGTAAATAAAGAAAATGCACAGAAAAACAAGCTTCGTATTTGAATAATTTTATTTATTTGTGTTCAGAGTTTATATTTAATGGAAAGGAAAGGTTGCAAAAATGTACAAGGATATGACAAAAGAACAGCTTGCGGCTGAAAAGGCCGCAGTCAAAGCAAAGTACGAGGAATACAAGGCAGAGGGACTTAAACTCGATATGTCAAGAGGTAAACCCGCCACGGAACAGCTTGATCTTACCGACGATATGCTTTTACACTGCCTTGACGGCGCTCATATAAGCGAAACGGGCGTAGACTGCCGCAACTACGGAGTACTGGACGGAATTTACGAAGCTAAGCGCCTGTTTATGGCAATGCTTGAAGTAGGAAGATATGAGATAATAGTGGGCGGAAACTCCAGCCTTTGCATGATGTATGACAGCATAGCGAGAGCCATGCTTCTCGGCGTAATGGGCGGTAAAAAGCCATGGAGCAAGTACGAGCATGTTAAATTTCTTTGTCCCGCTCCGGGCTATGACAGACATTTTGCCATTTGTGAGAGTATGGGTATTGAGATGATAACCGTTCCTTATAAAGAAGACGGTCCCGATATGGACATGATAGAGGAGCTAGTATCAAAGGACGAAGAGATAAAGGGAATTTGGTGTGTTCCAATGTACTCCAATCCAATGGGAATAACCTATTCCGATGAGGTGGTCAGGCGCTTTGCCAATCTTTCGCCAAAGGCGGATGATTTCAGGATATACTGGGACAACGCTTACTGCGTCCATCATCTGACCGATACTCCTGATCACCTTCTGAACATATTGGAGGAGTGCAAAAAAACAGGCAAGGAAGATATGGTATATATTTTCACCTCAACCTCCAAGATAAGCTTTCCCGGCGGAGGATTGGCGGTGCTTGCCGCCAGCGAGGACAACATTAACTTTATAAAAAATCAGATGGCATACCAGACTATAGGCTACGATAAGCTCAATCAGTTAAGACACGCGCGTTTCTTTAAAGACTTTGACGGTATAAAGGAGCATATGAAAAAGCATCGCGCTATTATCGAGCCAAAATTCAATGCGGTTCTTGACGCTCTCGACAGGGAGATAGCTCCTTTGGGTATAGGAAACTGGCACAAGCCGAACGGAGGTTACTTTATCGCTTTTGACGGACTTGACGGCACGGCAAAGAGAACGGTGCAGCTTTGTAAGGAAGCCGGAGTAGTGCTTACCGACGCCGGAGCCACATTTCCTTACGGAATAGATCCCCGTGACAGAAACATCAGACTTGCACCTACTTTCCCCACTGTGGATGAGCTGAAAAAGGCGATAGAAATTTTCTGTACAGCGGTAAAATTGGCGAGTATTGAAGTTATGGAAGGTAATTCGGATTTATAATTTCAAAAAAATAATAAAGGACTGCGGATTCGTATAAGCGGGTCGCAGTCCTTTTTTGCTTTTTTTGAGCAAATTTGTGAATAATACTATGCCTTGTTTGAAAAATCGGAAACGCCGTCTTTTCGCCCCAAACGGTCATCTTCTGCGTCGAAAAGCCTTGTCAAACGAAGGTTTGATACTAATTCCCGATCAAATTATAGACAAATTTTGTTGTCGATCGGGAATCGTGCTTATTTCAAACAAGACCTAATCCCTTTTTAAACTGTGGGTATTACCTCAGTTAAAAAGGGATTATACTAATAACCATTTTGACACAGGATAAAATCATAGTCAAAATGGTTATT
>CAJUFF010000049.1 GCA_910585505.1 uncultured Ruminiclostridium sp.
ACTGTTAACCAATTAAAAACCATTTTTCCAATTTTTAATTGGTTAACAGTATAAACAGCTTTTTAAACGACAGCCTCAATATGCCTCGTGACATGGCACCCGATATTGACCGCCACAGGCAATCCCGCAATATGAGTGGGAAATTGTTCGATATTCACGTAAAGACAGGTTTGCGTGCCGCCGAAGCCCTGCGCTCCTATGCCCAGAGCGTTTATTTCGTCCTTGCACCTCTCCTCCATTGCGGCGTAAAACGGGTCGGAATTTCTTATCCTGAAATCACGGCAAAGCGCCTTTTTGGCAAGCAGAGCCGAGTACTCAAAATCGCCGCCTATGCCGACGCCTACGGTAATTGGCGGACAGGGATTGCTCCCCGCCTTGTCGGCCACGGAAACGATATACTTTATTATATCCTCCGCGTCGGCGGAAGGTGTAAACATTTTTATTCCGCTCATGTTTTCGCTTCCGAATCCTTTGGGAGCCACGGTGATTCTTACCTTGTCGCCGCTTACTATGGAGGTGTATATTATGGCGGGAGTATTGGTGTTGGTATTTACTCTTTTCAACGGGTCGGCAACCACGGATAGACGGAGCTTCCCGTCAACATATCCTTTCTCCACCCCGTCGTTTATCGCTTTGTACAGATCACCCCCAACAAAGTGAACATCCTGACCTATTTCCAGAAAAATCACCGCCATTCCCGTATCCTGGCAAATAGGTACACCCAATTCCCGCGCACAGTCCGCATTTGCCGAAATATCGCGAAGCACGCTTTTGCAAAGCGGGCTTTCTTCCTTTTGGGCCATATCGTCTATAAGCTCCTGCATTTTATCGGGCAGAAAAAGGTTGGCCTCTTCGCAAAGCCTTGCCGTAAGCTCCGTTATTTCGGAAACGTTGATTTCTCTCATTATCTTTCGTCCTCCTCTAATTCCTCGCTCAATATGTCGATATTCTCTGCGGAGGTGAATTCCCTCAGATACTCGTTGATAGCCTTAAGCCTTTTCTTGTCGAACATCAGAAGATTGATTTCCACAAAAGCCACAGGCACTAAAATCAACATAAACAAGGGTATAAGTCCTATTTCGGGAACCTCCGAAAACAGCAGAGCTATCCCAAAAGCGGTCATTATCAGAAGCGCCGCCCCGATTATCACCCAGAACACAGCCCAAATACCGCCAGGCTTTTTGATTTGCCCGTCAAGCTGACAGCCCGAAAGCCCCTTGGTTACGGTTCCCACAAACGAGGTGTCGCACATATCGCTTTTATAGCTGTGATAGAATTTCAGCCGATATTCCCCGTTTCCCCTTATTTCCCAGAGAAACAGCTCACGTCCCTTTTCGTCGGCGGGCTCCTCATTTTCCTCTTCCCGCTCCGTAAGCGTATCCCTTACCTTTCGGTCAAATTCCTCCGAGGAAAGGCGGCTTTCAAAGCTTGCCGGTATTTTAGCTATTTTTTTCATATATGACAGATCCTTTCTTGATGAAGCCGTTTGGCGCCAATCTTTAATCATCCGTACTATTTGTCTATACCTGGATCAAAGATTAATATAATATATTCGGCAAAAAAATTGCCGAAAAGACTCGTGGGATATTTCTTGAGTACAGGCTTCGATTATTTAAGCTCCACTCTTTTTCCGTCCACCAGCACCAGCTTCGGTTTTGTAAGCACATCGTAAAACTCGCCGTCCATAACGGACAGATCTGCATCCTTGCCCGTTTCGATACTCCCGACTCTTTCGCTTATGCCCGCAATCTCGGCGGGGGCTATTGTAATGGCTTCCAAAGCCGTCATTTTGTCAAGACCGCCTTTTATACAAACTCCCGCGCTTAAAGGAAGATATTGTATCGGATTTTCCGGATGATCGGTGCAGATTGCTACTTTTATACCCGCTTTATGAAGCCTTGCCGCGTTTTCTATACTTTGATTCATCAATTCGGGCTTGCAGCGGTCGCATATAATCGGTCCCACTATGCAAGGGCATCCGCATTCCTTAAGCTCTTCCGCCGCCAGTCCGCCTTCGGTGGCGTGAACGATAACGTATTTTAAGTTAAATTCCTCCGCTATCCTTACCGCCGTAAAAATATCGTCCGAGCGGTGACAGTGAAAGTGTGCCGTAACCTTGTCCTTAAGAAGAGGGATAAGCGCTTCGCACTTCGCGTCGTAATCGGGCAACGATCCCTCGTCATCGGTACCTATGCTCGACTCGTAATTTATTATGTCCTCAATATATCTTTTGGCTTTATAAAGCTGTTCACGTATTATGGCGGCGGTGGCGAGCCTTGTGGTTGGCGTTTCATCACGGTCGTTATAGCACTTTTTGGGGTTTTCGCCCAAAGCGAATTTTATTGCCGCCGGAGCCAGTATAACCCTTTTGTCAATGCGTGTGCTGCCAAAGGTTTTCATAGCGATAAAATCGCCCCCTATCGGATTGGCGCTGCCCACTCCAGTTAAAACCGCGGTAACCCCCGCTCTTGCCGCCTCCGTGAAACAAAAGTCGTTGGGATTGGCGCCGTCGATCGCCCTTAAGTGGGGAGTGGAAGGGTCGGTTATTTCGTTCCCGTCCGAACCCTCGAAACCTATTCCGTTTTCCCACATTCCCAAATGCGTGTGGCAGTCGATAAAGCCGGGATAAAGATTGGCGCCTTTCGCGTCAAAGCTTTCATCATAAGAGGAAGGTTCGGATTCAAGACTTGACATTGCTCCCACTGAAGAAATTTTTCCGTTCTTTATTTCCACAAATCCGTTTTCTATAACGCCCGCTTCGGACATGGTATAAATTTTAGCGTTGTATATTAACATCGGTTTTCCTTTCAAAGAAATTGACTTTTTTTATTACGTTCATTGTTATTGCCAACCCCGTTCCCGCCGCTTTTACGGTAACGGAGGAATGTGCCTTGTAAACGGAGCGGCGCTTGTTGAAAATTTCCTCCAGCTCTTCCTTGGTATTGTTGACCACCAAAGGGCGGTTGTCGTCGTTTTTTATTCTTCCGTAGCATACGGGGAAAATCGCGTCTAAAAATACCGTTGTTCCGTGAGCGTTTGCGTATCGCGCGGTTTCTTCGTTTATAAGCGTTCCGCCGCCGGTAGCTACTATGTAACCGTCGCTGAGCTCCTTCAGACACTCCGCTTCCAGCCGTCTGAAATACGGCTCTCCGCTTTGGGAGAATATTTCGGGAATGCTTCGTTTTTCCTTCAGCACTATGTAGTCGTCCAGATCCACGAACGGCATACCCAGACGTTTGGAGAGTCTCCGTCCGATATGGGATTTTCCGCAGCCCATAAAGCCGCATAAATAAATGCTTCTCATACCAGCTTCTCCATATCGCTTATAAGCGCTTCTATATCTCCCTGACCGTATTCCGAGCCGTCCCATATTTCATGGGCGGCAACGGCCTGCAAAACCAGCATCGCCATTCCCGAAGCCGCTTTTACTCCCATTTCCTTCGCATATTTTAAAAGAGTAGTCTCTTTGGGATTATATACCGCGTCAAACAGGTATTTCACTCCCTCAAGCTGTTCTTTTTGAAGCGCCGAGCCTTCGGTTTTCGGGTACATTCCCAGCGGCGTCGAGTTTATAACAAGATCGTATCCGCCCTTTACCTGAGAAAGCGGAATAACGTTAACCCTGCTTTCCGGCAGGACTTTTTCTATTTCCGCTTTTACTCCGCAGGCGGTTTCCAGATCGGCTTCACGCACGGCGACAGTTAGTTCCGCTTTGTTATACGCGGCCTCAATCGCCATCATTCTGCCCACTCCTCCGCAGCCTAAAAGGCAAACCTTTGATTCAAGACTCGCGCCAAGCTGCTCAACGGATTTAACAAAGCCTATAACATCGGTGTTGTAGCCGATACTTTTTCCGCCGCAGTTTTTGACGCAGTTTACCGATTCATATCGTTTCGCCCCCTCGGACAGCTCGTCACAGAATTTTATAATGGGTATTTTATGGGGAATGGTCACATTGAAGCCGTCCAGCCCGTTAAGATAATCGTACCGCCCCGTCAGCTCCTCCGGTTTTATTTCGGTGAGTTTGTACTCCACGTCGATTCCCGAAAGCTCAAAAAGCTTCGTATGTATCTGCGGGGAAAGTGAGTGTCCCAAAGGGTAACCTATCAGATCGTATCTCTTTTTAATATTCATATTGTCGTCATTCCTTTCTTTTTTGGGAATATTTTACGGTTTTAAATGCTCCAAAGCCACTTTTAAAGACTCTGTATTTTCTATGTTAACCGCCTTTACCTCCTTAAGCGTTTTGCCCACAAGACCCGTAAGCACTTTTCCGGGACCCAATTCAACAAAAACGTCAAAACCATCTTTTTTCATGGCGTTAAGCTCGTCTGTAAACCTTACGGGGGAGCATATGTGCCTTGACATAAGTTCGGGCATATCCGAAAAGTCGGTGAGCTCCGCCCCCGTGACGTTGGAGTAGAATTTTACATCGGGGGTTTTGAAGTTCATATCCTTCACAGCAATTTTAAACTCCTCGGCGGCGGGCTTCATAAACTCCGAATGAAAAGCTGCGGATACCGCCAAAGGAAGGGCGCGTTTCGCTCCTGCGGCTTTCGCGGTTTCGGATGCCTTAGCAACGGCTTCCTTAGTGCCCGCTATCACTGTCTGTACGGGAGAGTTGAAGTTTACCGCCGTCACATAGTCTCCTCCTACGGCGATTTCCTCGCATACATCCGTTACTTTTTCCGCAGGCAGCCCTATTATCGCCGCCATCGCTCCGGGATTTGCCTTTGCAGCCCTGTCCATGGCATCCGCCCTGTGCTTTATGGCTATGTATCCCTCGTCAACTGTCAATATACCCGAAGCCACCATAGCCGCGTACTCTCCGAGAGAATGTCCTGCGGCGCCTTCGTATTCAATTCCGTTTTCCTTTGCCGCCATAAGCGCCAGAAGCGAAACGGTGAAAATAGCGGGCTGGCTCACCCTTGTCTGCGCCAGCTCCTCCGCGGAGCCGTTCTGAATCAATGACCAAAGGTCGAAGTCCAGCGTTTTGTCCGCCGCTTCAATAATTGTTTTCGCCTTTTCGGGGTAGGCCTCGAAAAGCTCTTTCCCCATAACGGGATACTGGGAACCTTGTCCGGAAAATAAAAACGCGGTTTTCATATTGTTTTTCCCTTTCCTTTAAATTACAAAATAATTGTTAAAATTTGTTAAAAATACACAAAATCTCCCCAAACCCCTCTTAAAACGGCAAATATACGGTTTTTCAAAAAAATTTTCCTTTTTTTTAGCTCGCTTTTCAAAAATAATGTTGACAAAGGGCTGTTGTTTGAGGTAAAATAGAGTGAATGGTATTTTTTGCCCCGTTTTTGGGGAGATAAAAATATTATATACTATTTTTATAATAAAATCAAGCATAAAATGAATTAACGGAAATGGAAAAGAATATGAACGGTATTAAAATTTTGGGTACGGGAAGTTATGTCCCCTCCGCAACGGTTACAAACGATGATTTTGTAAAGTTTATCGACACTTCCGACGAGTGGATTTACACAAGGACGGGAATAAAACAGCGCTTTTATTCCACCGAAAAAATGAATTTTCAGATGGCGGCGGAGGCAGCGCAAAATGCCCTTGAGAATTCCGGAATCAAGGCCGGAGAGATCGACCTTATTATTCTTTCCACCTGTTCAACCGACTTTTTTTATCCCAACACCGCATGTCTTGTGCAGAATATGATCGGCGCGGTCAATGCTTCGTGCATAGACGTAAATACCGCCTGTACCGGTTTTATAACCGCCCTTGATATGGCGAGGCGATATCTGTGTACAGGCGACGTTAAAAAGGTTTTGGTGGTAGCCAGCGAGTTTTTGACACGCCAACTGGACTATACCGACCGTACAAGCTGCTTCCTTTTCGGCGACGGGGCGGGCGCTGTGGTCGTTGAAGCGGCGGACAAGCCCTTTTACAGCGTTATCGGAGCCAAGGGTGATATGCTCGACGCTCTTTACTGCCGCATACAGTATTCCGGAAAGTACCCTGCGGACGGTTTTGATAATTATGATAAAGACATAAGGGAAAAGCTGGATACGGAAGCTAAAAACAAGTTTCTTCAAATGGACGGCAAAGCCGTTTACCGATTTGCCGTGGATGCCATGGCGGACAGCTTCGCAAAGGTCTGCGAGAAAGCTGGTGTAAAAAGCTCCGACGTGGATATTCTGATACCTCACCAAGCCAATATCAGAATAATTGCCGCCGCCATGAAATCCATGGACATACCCGATGAAAAAATATACGTCAATCTGGATAAACACGGCAATACCTCCAGCGCTTGTATTCCTACCATACTCGACGAGCTCAACAGGACGGGAAAGCTGAAAGAGGGCAAAAAAATGGCGCTTGTGGGCTTTGGCGCAGGTCTTACCTACGGCTCGATATATATGGAGATTTGACGACATAATAAGATAAAAAGGCGCGAGAAAGGAACGGATTTGAAATGACTTCTTTAAAGACAAGAATAACCGAGCTTTTGGGCTGTAAATATCCCATTATTCAGGGAGGAATGGCGTGGATCGCCGAAAGCACATTAGCCGGGGCGGTTTCTAATGCGGGCGGAATAGGGCTTATAGCGGGCGGCTCCGCTCCAATAGATTATCTTCGTGAACAGATCAGAAAGACCAAGGCGGCGGTGGGAGATAAGCCGTTCGGTGTAAACGTAATGCTTATGAGCCCCAATGCCGACGATCTTGCAAAGCTTGTAATCGAGGAGGGCGTTCCAATTGTCACAACAGGAGCTGGGAATCCAGGAAAGTATATGGAAGGCTGGAAAAACGCGGGAATAAAGGTAATTCCCGTTGTTCCCTCCGTGGCGCTGGCCAAGAGAATGGAGAGAGCGGGCGCCGACGCGGTGGTAGCCGAGGGTACTGAAAGCGGCGGACATATCGGCGAAAATACCACCATGTGTCTTGTGCCGCAGGTAGCGGATGCGGTGGAAATACCCGTTATAGCGGCAGGAGGCATTGCCGACGGAAGAGGAATAGCCGCAAGCTTTATGTTGGGAGCCGAAGGGGTTCAGTTAGGCACAAGGTTTTTAGCGGCGGAGGAGTGTCAGGTTCACCCCGTCTATAAGCAGCTTGTGGTTGACGCCAAAGACACCGACAGCATAGTGACGGGAAGATACACAGGTCATCCCTGCCGCAATGTAAAGACAAAGTTCTCCAAAAAACTTGCCAACGGCGAAAGGGACGGTTCGCTTACCCCCGAAGAATTTGAAAACATAACTTTAGGCTCCCTGAGAAAAGCCGTGCAGGATGGAAATCTCGATGAAGGCTCCTTCCTTTGCGGGGCAATTGCGGGATTGGTTAAAAAAACAGAGCCGGCAAAGGATATGATAGAGGAAATGTTTAGGGAAGCGGAAGCGCTTCTCAATCAAAGTCATTAAGAAAGGAACAACAGAATGGCAACAGCAGTAATAACCGGCTCCGCAAGAGGAATAGGCGCCGCCATAGCTTTTAGATTGGCAAAGGACGGCTTTGACATAGCCCTTAACGACATATCGGAAAAATCCTTTGAAAATAACGACATAACGGAACGTATAAAAGCCTTGGGCGTAAAATGCGAAAAATACATTGCAGATGTTTCCGACGGAAAACAGGTGGAGTCCATGGTTAAGGCGATAAAGGACGATTTCGGATCCGTCGACGTATTGGTAAACAACGCGGGTATTACCCGCGACGGACTTTTGGCTCGCATGAGCGAGGAAAATTACGATCTGGTTATTTCGGTAAACCAGAAAAGCGTGTTCAATATGATGAGGTATGTTGTCCCGGTTATGATGAAGCAGAGAAGCGGAAGGATTATCAATATGTCCTCCGTGGCGGGACTTCACGGAAACGCGGGTCAGTTCAATTACAGCGCCTCGAAAGCCGCCATAATCGGAATGACCAAGTCGGCCGCCAAGGAATTGGGCAGCCGCGGGATCAACGTAAATGCCATCGCTCCCGGATTTATAAGCACTCCAATGACGGACGCCCTCTCAGACGAGCAGAAAAAGGCAATTTTCGATATGATAGCAATGAAGCGCTACGGAAGCGTTGAAGAAATTGCGGGCGTTGCTTCTTTCTTAGCGGGAAAGGATTCCTCCTATGTTACGGGGCAGGTTATCGAGATAAGCGGCGGACTTTCAATGTAATTTTTATAAATATTATATAGTCGGATAAGGAAAGGTAATAAATGAGAAGAGCGGTAATCACGGGCTTAGGTGTGGTAAGCCCCATCGGAAATACAATAGACGAATTCTGGGACAATATAGTAAACGGAAGGCACGGCTTTACCCTTGCCGAATGGTTTCCCGATCAGAGCGAGGAAAAAAACGTGTACGCCGACGTTAAGGATTTCGATCCCGGCGACTATATTGAAAAAAAAGAAAGAAGACGCATTGACATAATGACCCAGTACGCGGTATACGCGGCAAAAAAGGCACTGGAGGACAGCGGAAGCGATTTTAAGGATCTGGATCCTTACCGCTGCGGAGTCATTATCGGAAGCGGAATAGGCGGACTTCATACCACCAACGAGCAGATACCCGCTTATCATAATAAGGGCAACGGAAGAGTAAGTGTTTTTACCATCCCTATGATGATAGGCAATATGGCGGCGGGAACTGTTGCCATAAAGACGGGATTCAAGGGGGTTAATTACTGTCCCGTATCCGCTTGCTCCAGCGGCGCCCATGCGGTGGGTGAGGCTTTTCGCGCGATAAAGTACGGAAATGCCGACGTTGTGCTTGCGGGCGGCTCCGAAGCTTGCAGACTGGGCTTCGCCTTTGCGGGCTTCAACAATATGCACGCCATTACCAAAAGCACGGACGTCAACAGAGCGTCCATTCCTTTTGACAAGGAAAGAAGCGGTTTTGTATTGGGCGACGGTTCCGGTGTTCTTGTAATAGAGGAATATGAACACGCAAAAGCAAGAGGTGCGAAAATATACGCCGAATTGGCGGGATACGGCGCAACCTGCGACGCGTTCCACGAAACTTCTCCAGATCCAAGCGGGGAAGGCGGAGCCAAGGCAATGGAGCTTTCCGTAAAGGAAGCCGGAGTACCCTTTGAACAGATAAATTACATTAACGCTCACGGCACCTCTACGCCGCTTAACGACCGCACCGAGACTGCGGCGGTAAAGCTCGCCTTCGGCGAACAGGCGAAAAAGCTTGTTATGAACAGCACAAAATCCCTTACCGGACATCTTTTGGGCGCGGCAGGCGGGGTTGAGTCCATTGCCGTATGCCTGCAAATGAAGCACGGAATTGTTCACGCTACGGCAGGTTTGCGGAACGACGATCCCGAATGCGATCTTGATAACTGCAAGGGAGAGAACCGTAAAATGGAGATTACAGGCGCGGTAAGCAATTCTTTGGGCTTCGGAGGGCATAACGTAAGTCTCTGCTTTTTGCCCGTAAAGGATTGATACGCTTTTGACAGCGTTTCCGAATTATACAAAAAGTGAAATTTGTGTTAATTTATACAAATTGGTATACCTGAAAGGAAAACAATATGGATAAAAAAGAGCTTCTGGAAACTGTGGGCGCACTTGCCGAGCAAGTGAATAAGGCGCAGATTGACGAGCTGGAGGTAGAGACCGAAGAACTTAGGGTGAGAATTTCAAAGCGTCTTCCTCCGCCTCCGATCCCCCAGATTCAGCCTATCCCGGCGATTTCGGCAACTCCGTCTTATCCTGCGGCGGATATAAAAACTCAGAGCGGCGTAAATACGGCCGAGGAGGGTAAGACCGTAAGCGGAAAAATAATAAAATCTCCCATTGTAGGCACATTCTACGCCGCCGCCGCACCCGGCAAGCCCCCGTTTGTTTCCGTGGGGAGCAAGGTCAAAAAAGGCGGAGTTGTATGTATAGTGGAGAGTATGAAGCTGATGAATGAGATAAACAGCGAGTATGACGGCATTGTGGCGGAAGTTTATGTAAACGACGGACAGTTGGTGGAGTATGATCAGCCGCTGTTCAGGCTGGACTGAAGAAAGGAAAGAATTATGCCTCTGATGACGCAGGAAGAAATAAAAAAAATAATCCCCCACAGAGACCCGTTTCTGCTGATAGACACCATTGAGGAAATGGATGAAGGAAAGAAGGTCGTTGCCACAAAGCATATGAAGGAGGACGAATTCTGGTTTAAGGGGCATTTCCCCGACTATCCGGTAGTTCCGGGCGTCCTAATGCTTGAGATGATGGCGCAGGCCGGTGCGGTATCAATGCTTGCGCTGCCCGAAAACAAGGGAAAGCTTGGCTTTTTCGGAGGAGTGAAAGAGGCTAAGTTCCGCAGGCAGGTGGTGCCCGGTGATACACTGCGAATTGAAGTGGAAATAATAAAGGTAAAAGGCCCCGTGGGAGTAGGCAAAGGAGTCTGCACCGTAAACGGCGAAAAGGCGGTATCCGCCGAAATTACCTTTGCCATAAAATAAATACAGAACAGAGGTATACTGATGTTCAGTAAAATACTTATTGCCAACCGAGGGGAGATCGCCCTCAGAATAATAAGAGCCTGCCGCGAAATGGGGATAAAAACCGTGGCGGTTTATTCCAGCGCGGACAAAAACGCGCTTCACGCCCAAATAGCGGACGAAGCGGTATGTATAGGTCCCGCTGCCACAAAGGACAGCTATATAAACACAAAAGCAATAATTGCCGCCTGCGAGATAACGGGGGCAAAGGCGATACACCCCGGATTCGGTTTTTTGTCGGAAAACAGCGGTTTCGTCAGGCTATGCGACAAATGTAAAATAAAATGGATAGGCCCCACCGCGAAAGCGATGGACGCAATGGGAGACAAGGCCAACGCGAAAATGACAATGATAGAAGCCGACGTTCCCGTGGTGCCCGGCTCCGACGGAGTCGTCACAAGCCTGGAACAGGCAAAGCGGGTAGCTAAGGAAATAGGCTATCCCGTTATGGTCAAGGCCTCGGCAGGAGGCGGCGGAAGAGGAATACGCAACGTCGAAAACGAAGAGGAGCTGGAAGAAAAGATCTTTGCCGCAAAACAGGAAGCAAAACAGTTTTTCGGAAACGACGACATTTATATAGAAAAATTCATAGTTGACCCGCGTCATATTGAAATACAGCTTCTGGCGGACGAACACGGAAACGTGGTATACTTAGGCGAACGGGACTGCTCCTGTCAGAGAAGGAACCAGAAGCTGTTAGAGGAAAGCCCCTCCGTGATAGTTAACGAGGAGCTGAGGAAAAAAATGGGCGAAGCCGCGGTAAGAGCCGCCAAGGCTTGTGGCTACACCAACGCGGGGACGGTGGAATTCCTTGTTGACAAAGACAGGAATTTCTATTTTATGGAAATGAATACCCGAATCCAAGTAGAGCACCCCGTCACAGAAATGGTAACGGGTATTGACCTTATAAAAGAACAGATAAAAATAGCCGACGGCGCGAAGCTGGGCTTTAAACAAGAGGACGTTCATCTGGACGGGCACGCCATAGAGTGCAGGATAAACGCCGAAGATCCCGCAAAGGGCTTCAGACCCTGCCCCGGAAAAATAGAGTCTCTTCATATGCCGGGCGGCTTCGGAGTGCGGATAGATACGGCGGTGTATCAGGGATATGAAATTTCCCCCTATTACGACAGCATGATAGCCAAGGTAATAGTCAAGGGCAAGGACAGAACGGAAGCAATTCAGAAAATGAAGGTGACTCTTTCGGAATTTCTTATAGAAGGAATAATCACAAACGTGGATTTTCAGCTTAATCTCCTTAGGGATCCCGATTTTGAAAAGGGCGATTTTGATATAGGATTTCTTAACCGCAAGGAGCTGATAAAAAAATAAAGGTGGTGTTATAAAAATTGCTTGAGGATCTTTTTAAAGTCGTAAAAGCGCGTTTTAGCGAGGAAACGGCGGGCAGAGCCGAGGATACGGGCGAAAACGTTAGCATACCGCAGGATCTGCTCTTTAAATGTCCCCGCTGCGGCACGGTGGCGTATATGGAGGACTTTGAGAAAAACCGAAGGGTCTGCGCCGCTTGTAATTATCACGCACGCCTGAAATGGCAGGACAGACTGAATATGACCGCCGACGCGGACAGCTTTGTAGAATTTTACGGTAGTATGACCAGCAAAAATCCCATTGACTTCCCCGATTACGAAAAGAAAATAAGAGAAATGCAGCAAAAGTGCGAAACAAAAGATGCGGCTGTTACAGGAGAATGCCACATACATGGCTATCGCTGCTGTATCGGAATAATGGACAGCAACTTTATGATGGCCAGCATGGGCAGCGTAGTGGGCGAAAAAATTACCCGACTTTTTGAGTACGCAACAAAGCAGAAGCTTCCGGTGATACTTTTTACCGCAAGCGGTGGGGCGCGCATGCAGGAGGGGATAGTTTCCCTTATGCAGATGGCGAAAACCAGCGGCGCTATCGCAAGGCACAGTCAGGCGGGGCAATTGTACATAACGGTACTTACCGATCCCACAACCGGCGGAATTAACGCTTCCTTTGCCAGTCTTGGGGATATTATCATTGCGGAGCCGAAGGTGCTTGTGGGTTTTGCGGGACGGCGCGTTATTCAGGACACCATAAAGCAGCAGCTTCCCGATGATTTTCAGACGGCGGAGTTTATGCTTGAAAACGGATTTGCGGATATGATTGTTGAAAGGACTATGATGAGAAGGACGTTGGCGCGAATTATGAAGCTGCATAATTATGAGAAGGAGAAGCCGACCGCGCAAGCGCAAAAATAAAAAGTAAATATAAGAGAGTAAAAATAAAAAGCGGAGAAGCCGCCGCTTCAGGTGTTTACAATTTAATGAAGAGGTAAAATATGCCATAATTGAACTCTCCTGAAAGCATAAAAATTCAGTACAAAACCGCCGACAACCTCACCGCAAGAATCTCCCTCCACGAAAATTACTCGGTCAACAAACAAGGCTTCGTCAACTGGCTGTTTTCTCTTTACCGTATCCCTCCCAATTCCGCAATTTTAGAGCTTGGCTGCGGTAGCGGCAATATGTGGAAAAATAAACTTGATCTTCTTAATAACGGTTCAAGACTCCTTCTTACCGATATTTCCGAGGGAATGGTAGCGGCTGCGATGAAAACATTGGGAGAAAACAAAAACCTTTCCTTTGAAAGAGCAGATATTGAAAACCTGCCCTACAAAAGTGGCAGTTTTGATATAGTTATCGCCAATATGATGCTGTATCACGTACCCGATTTGGACAAAGGACTGAACGAGGTGAGCCGCGTATTGTCCGATAAAGGCAGTTTTTATTGTGCTACCTTCTGGGAAAATGGAATAATGCCGCATATTTCGGTTTTGCTAAAAGAATACGGAGCTAAAGACGGCACCAATAAAAATTTTACTCTGCAAAACGGGTATGATATTTTAAAAAAGCATTTTACCGAAGTTAAAAGGTTTGATTATGAAGACCGCTTGGAAGTAACAGATATTGAAGACGTAATTTACTACATAAGTTCATTGGAAAGTATGTCGTCAGTTTTGGAAATCGACAGAAAAATTATAAAAAACGTTCTGGAAAAAAATACCGTAAACGGTATTTTAACACTACCGAAGGAATACGGAACATTTGTATGCAAAAAACAGACAGTGCCGTCAAAAGAATCGAAAGGAGAATAGGAAAGTAAATGAACAAGCTTACGGCTACCGAAAGGCTTGCCCTTATACGGCATAAAAACCGCCCAACGGTCAGCGATTACATTCCTGTTATTTTCAATAACTTTTTAGAGCTTCACGGAGACCGCCATTTCGGAGACGATCACGCCATACTGGGCGGAATAGCCACTCTGAACAGCGTTCCCGTTACGATATTGGCGCAGGTAAAGGGCAGGAACATAGAGGAAAACAAGCGCACTAACTTTTCCATGCCCCATCCCGAAGGCTATCGAAAGGCACTGAGGCTGGCAAAAGAGGCTGAAAAGTTTCACCGTCCTGTGATATGTCTTGTGGATACGCCGGGTGCATTCTGCGGCATTGAGGCGGAAAAAAGGGGACAAGGTGAAGCGATTGCCAGAAATCTTATGGAGTTTATGACTCTGAGAACCCCCGTGGTGTCCGTTGTATTAGGCGAGGGGGGAAGTGGTGGAGCCTTGGCTCTTGCGGTGTGCGACGAGCTTGCCATGCTGGAAAACGCTTTGTATTCGGTTATTTCACCCCGCGGCTTTGCTTCCATACTTTGGAAGGATCCGGGAAGGGAAAAGGAAGCATGTGAGCTGATGAAGATTACGGCCGAGGACTTATTGGGCTTCGGCGTGTGCGAAAAAATAATTCCCGAAGCGGCGGGCGGAGCGCAGAACGATATGAAGCTCACTGCGTCGAATATTGGTGAATATTTATCCGAAGCAATTTCAAGAATTTCAAAAACGGATATTGACATAATGCTCGAAAATAGGTATAATAAATTCAGGAAAATCGGAATGTTTGAGGAATAGCCTTAAAACATCCGTTATATAATATTAATTTTAAAATTATTGGAGGAAATTTAATTATGGTATTTGAAAAGGTAAGATCTATCATTATGGATCAGCTTGACGTTGAAGAGGACAAGGTAACCAAGGACGCCGTTATTCAGGACGATTTAGGTGCGGACAGCCTTGACATTGTCGATCTGGTTATGAGCTTTGAGGAAGAATTTGACATTGAGATTCCCGACGATCAGGTTGAGAATATCAAGACGGTAGGCGATATCGTTAAGTACATTGAAGAAAATATAGATTGAGCTTTTCGTAAACTTAAAAAAATCTCCCTTGGCAGGAAAGCGCCAAAGGAGATTTTTTGTTTTATCTGTAATTTTGATTCAATCTATAGACAATAGATTGAATCAAAATTACACCCAAAGCACTATATGCAAATCATTCCAAATTTTCGGTTTGCCTATAGTATGATTTGCAAATAGTATTAGTTAAGTTCTTATAAAAAATAATCTTCAATAAATCTTGCCACTCCGTTGTTTTCATTGCTCTCCGTCACATAACCGGCCGCCGCTTTTACTTCCGGTATCGCGTTCTTCACCGCAATTCCTATCCCACAGAGCTTTATCATTTCAATGTCAACATAATCGTCACCAAAGGCCGCCATATCGTTAAGCGGAATATTCAGCTTTCTGGAAATTTCCTTTACGGCATTTGCCTTGGTTGCGGCGGAATAGGTATATTTATACCAGTCCCCATCGGAGAATTTTACGTAATTGCATTCCTTAACGCTTTCCGCAATAGCTTTCGCAATACTTTCGTTTTCGGTTCTGACGCATATTTTAAGCGATTTTTCGTTAAAATCCGAATAATCCGTATAAATAATCTCTCCCCAATCAGGTGAAAGAATGTGCGGATCTTCCTTGTAGTTCCAGTAATGTAAGTTTTCGGTGTCCACGGTTATTTCACACTGATTATCCGTAAGGGAAAAAGCCGTTGCTATAAGCTTTTGGGTATCCTGCGCCGAAAAGGAAATTTGCGATATAATTTTTTCTCCCTTTTGAATTAAAGCGCCTCCGCTTGAAATCAAAATGTCAGGGGTAACGGATTTTATGTATTGTATTGCGTTGGTTTGTCCTCGTGCTGTTGCTATACATATAGGTATACCTTGTGCTTTTACTTTTTTGAGCACTGTGACCGTGTACTCCGAAAGAGTTTTGTCGTTTCTGAGCAGCGTTCCGTCCAAATCGGTGATTATCAGCTTAGGTTTTTTCATTTTTACCGCCTTTTTAATCTATGACTGATGATACAATACAATGAGAAGAGGTTTTGATTTTTAAAATTGTCAGTGTGTTTTTGTATATTTCATAGTATTATATCATAAAAAATTTTTTTGTCAAGGGGGGATTTTAAGTTTTTTCAAATTTTAGCAAGATGTTAGCCTATTATAATTTTGGGAAAGCACAAAATTTCAGACTCGTTCCACATGCCCATATTATACTGATTCCCGATCGACAACAAAATTTGTCTATTCTTTGATCGGGAGTTAGTATTACACTATTCTCAAGCAGGCGCTATAATGACAACATTACTAATTGTTGAGGACGACCGCAAAACCAACGACGCAATCTGTGAGTATTTAAAGTCTTCAGGCCACAAGGTTATCTCTGCTTATGACGGTGGGGAGGCGTTACAGCTTTTCCGTGAGAACGGCATTGACCTTGTAGTGCCGGACATTATGCTGCCCCACGTCAGCGGACTGTCCATTTTGCATGAGATACGGCGGACAAGTAAAGCACCCGTTCTTATGCTTACAGCTCTTGAGGACCAATATACCCAAGTCAGAAGTTTTGACGAGCAAGCTTATGATTATACGACAAAGCCCTTTTCCGTGGTATTGTTGGGGAGACGGATTACCGCCCTTCTGCGGCGGAGCGGGCAGGTTCCATTACCCCAAACTATAACCTTTGGCGATGTGACTGTTGACTTCTCCGGCTACCTGACGGCTTTACCTACAGCTTCCGTGACCCGGACAAAGCAAATGGTATTGTAGTTGCACCAAAGGAGTAAAAAAATTCCAGTTTCACACAGGTTCCATATTTGAAAAACTGAATATGACTTATACCATACCCTTTTTAAACTATGGATAAAATCCATAGTTTAAAAAGGGTTGCACCCAAAACACTAATCCAACAGT
The DNA here is from genome assembly GCA_910585505.1 of uncultured Ruminiclostridium sp. GTDB lineage: Bacteria > Bacillota > Clostridia > Oscillospirales > Ruminococcaceae > Ruminiclostridium_E. Next base: position 16,588 of record CAJUFF010000049.1, read on the forward strand.
T
>CAJUFF010000050.1:0-9296 GCA_910585505.1 uncultured Ruminiclostridium sp.
ACAATACCCATAGCACTGAGTGCTATATCGCCTCCTACATTGCAAGCATTTCCATAATGTACTAAAGAATTGTTTAATATAACTTGAAGCATAGTATTTGCAACTTGTACAATAAAACTAGATACGCCTAATGAACAAAAATTAAATATTAATTTAAATTCAGGTTTGAAATACTGTTTTTTCAAACGCATTCTACTTTTTGTTTTAAAATAGCATACTAATATAATAGCAGACAATATTTGTGATGTGATTGTAGCTATAGCAGCACCTTTTACCCCCCAATGGAGCACAAATATATAAATAGGGTCTAATACTGTATTTAATATTGCACCTACCATCATACTCATCATAGCCATTTTAGGGCTACCATCTGTACGTGCCATATTGGAAAGTCCTGCACCTACCATCATAAAAGGCATACCTATCAATATAATACTAGCATAATCTTTTGCATATTGCATAATAGTATCTGTTGCACCAAAAAGTTTCAGCATAGGCTCAAAAAAACAAAAACCTATACCGCAGACAATGAGACCTAATACAATCAATATTGTCATCATATTTCCTAATACTTTTTCTGCTATATCAAATCTGCCTTCTCCTAGACGGATAGAAGCATAAGCACTACCTCCTGCCCCTACAAGCATAGAAAGTGCTAATGCAATTGTCACAATAGGAAAAGCAACTGTTGTTGCTGCATTTCCCTGATAACCTACTCCTTGTCCTATAAATACCTGGTCTACAATATTATACAAATTGTTTACCAAAAAAGAAATTACAGAAGGTACAGCAAAACTTTTCAGCAACTTTGAAACAGGTTCTATGCCTAATGGGTTTTCATTATCATTTTGTTTATTCATACTATTCCTCCTTTGTCAATTATTTATAATATGAAAGGACAAATTGCCCTACACTGTGACTAAACAATACTTTTGCATATTTTGTCATTTTATCATACTATCACATCTATTTTTGATATGCAATAATGAGTTTATATTACTTTTTATAATAATTAAAGTACACTACAATATAGTCATAAATTGCTTTTTATTTTTATATTGTATTTTGTATTCACATTATTTGCATATGTTCTAACAATATTTTAATTCCCACTACAATCAATACCATTCCTCCTGCAACGGAAGCCTTTTTTTGTAAAAATGCTCCTAAATGTTTTCCCAATATACCTCCTATGTAACTTAAAACAAATGCTACAACACCTATAATAATACAAGCAAAAACAATATTAACTTCTAATATGGCAAAACTAACCCCTATTGCAAGAGCATCAATACTTGTTGCGATTGCTTGAAGCACTAAATTTTTATTTGTCAGTATTGTTATATTTTTTTGTTCTTGCTGCTTTAAACTTTCCCATACCATACTGCCTCCTATCAACACAAGAAGAAAAAAAGCAATCCAATGGTCTATCGCTTCCATAGCACTTTTTACACTAATTCCTAAAAACCACCCTAACAAAGGCATTAAAAATTGAAATAAGCCAAAATAAATACCTTGTTTTAATGCTTCTTTTTTGCCAAAATAGCAAATAGATACTCCATTTGCAATAGAAACTGCAAAAGCGTCCATTGCTAAACTAAGTGCTATTAAAAAAATTGTCATTGTTTCCATAAAAGTTCCCCTTCATTATGTTTTTAATTACGATATGCTAAAAATGATATTGAAAGAACAAATATATTAATATACTATAAATAAAGAGAAAATAAAAAGAATGTACAAATGTACATTCTTTACTATGGGAGTTACAGGGCTCGAACCTGTGACCCTCTGCTTGTAAGGCAGATGCTCTCCCAGCTGAGCTAAACTCCCTACTTAGCCGCCTTTTATCTGACGGCTTTATTATTATACACGTTTTTTTAATGCTTGTCAAGTCTTTTTTTGGATTTTTTATTGGAAAAATTTACAAAAAGTTTTTAAATTTACTTAATAATAAAGATAGTATATCAAAATCGGTAACTGTTATTCGAAATTCCAGCAGAAAATCCACGCGTTATTCCTATGCGAACAGGTTTTTAATGTATCGCCGCACAAAAGGGCGCAAGTCCGACAGAAGACAGTTGTGCGGCGCTGCCTAAAATTATTCTCCGCTTCCGGCCACGGCAACGTTTTCTATCTTAACCGCAAAGGGACCCTCATAATGGCTGTCGGAATATCTTTCTTCGGAAAATACAAGGTTTTTGTGCGCCTTGGTGATTATGCCGTTAACGGAACCGCCCGTCACCTTTGTTACGGCGTTTCCGTCAAAAAGATAAGCCAGCCTTATCTCGCCGCCAAAATGACCAGTGAAGGGATCCATTTGAAAATCGGAAAATTTCATCGCCTGTAAGTAAGGCTTTTTCTTCATTGCCTCCAGGCTTTCAGAGCCCGCCTCCAGCTTTATCTTTTCGTAAATACCGGTGGGAGCTATGTCAAGGTACTGAGCAAAACGGTTTTCGCCGTGGATAGCCTTCAATTCGCCGTTTTCGATAAGCTTTAGGTCGGACATCTTTATACCATCGGAGCTGTACGGTTGTGTGGCCGCGCAGACAATGTTAAGCTTTTCGCCGATTGTTTCGCCGCCCTGAACGTTTGTGCCAACCGAGTAGTCGGAATATTTAGCGTAAATATATGCGGAATTCGCTCTGAAGGTGTAATAGCTTAAAATTTCCGCCAACTCTTCGCCGCTCAGAATCACATCGTAATTCCCACTTTCGAGACAGCGCTTAGCTACCGATCTGTCTTTTGCCGCTTTTATTCCTTCCGCTGCCTTTTCCGCTATCGCATTTTCGTTGACGCAATCGTAGTCAAAACTGTAATGCAGTTCCACGTCCTCCTCGGTTTTGCACTGGGTTACAAACTCGCCGTTGATATCAAACTTGTTAAAAGCAACGTCTACCCCATCGGAGTTTATAATTCTTATTTTTTCGTTTACCGCGAAAATTTCCGCGGAATTTATAAAAGCTTCTTCGTCGGTATCTGCCGAAAACAACGCTTTCGCCATAGATCTTGCCGCGTCTTCGGTGGAATAAGAAACAGCAGAATCGTGCGTTACGGTTTTTCCATCCCCACGCACCAGCTCAAAATAGGGATTGGCGGCAAATTGAGCGGCAAAGTAAGCCTCTATAAGCTTTTCCCTTACTTCCTCGTCGGCCATGGTGGGGAAAATATCAGCCGCCGCGCTTCCTGTCAGCTTTTCTCCGTCCTTTTCAAAATCGCGGTATACCGTTACTTTGTAATCAGTAATGTTTTTCGTGCGGCGGACGTCAAGTTTTTTCTTGATAAAAAACAGTTCGCTGCTGCTTTTTTCGGTTTGGTTTATCAGGTATTTTTCAATGCCTTCGGTTTTTAATATTTCGGTTATTTTATTTATCATTTCGTTACCACCTTAACCCAAAGAAATTTTTGCCTTGATATAAGGGCCGCCGTCGGAGACCTTGACCCATTCCTTATAACCCTTGCCGCACATACCCGTGCCGCAGAGCTCGGAGTTTTCGCTCATCATTGTTATCGACTTAAGCAGATCGGGCACATAACCCGTCATAACTATGGGGGCGAATACTTTTCCCGTAAGCTTTCCGTCCTTTATCTCCTTTGCCATGCTCACCATCATCTGGATTCCCCAGTTTTTGGGATCCTCCATCCCGCTGCTGGGGTTTGAGAGGAGGAAGCCGTACTTTACGGAGGCTATCATATCCTCAACCTTGTCGTTGCCGCCTAAAAAGTAAGTGTTTGTCATTCTTGTGTAGGCTTTTCTTTCGTAGCTTTCCCGCCTGCCGTTGCCGGTGGAACGGCAATCCAGCCAAAGGGCGCTTTTTGCGTCGCAGAAGCCTCCCTTTAAAATTCCCTTGTCTATAACAAGAGTATCGTGGGCTTCCTCGCCTTCGTCGTCAAAGAAATAAGTTGCGGTCTGGCTCACGGCGGAGGGGCTGTCGTGCATGGTAACGAGGGGAGAAGCGACTTGTTTTCCTATATAATTTTTTGCGAGAGCGCGGTCCTTGGCAAACATATCCATCTCAACGCCGTGTCCGAAGGCTTCGTGAACTATCATTCCCGTCACCTCCGGCTCGCATACGCACTCGTAGGTGCCGGGAGTTATAGGCTCGGCGGTGAGAAGCTCAAGGGCGGCGTCTACGGCAAGGTTCAGACCCTCGTCAAGCTTATTTAAAACCTCCGCTCCGCCGGAAACGGAAAAACCCTTGTAGCCCTGCCGGATATTTTCTCCGTCCTTTGCTACGGCGCTGACCATGGCGTTGGCCCACATTATGTTCTGGGTTAAGTCACGGTTACGGCTGATAAAAATATCGGAGTATTTGCGGTAGCCGAAACCGCATACGCAATCCACCAGCTTTTCGTTTTTTGCCAGTCCCGCTTTTCTGATACCGATGAGTTTTTCAATTATTTTCTCTTCGCCGAGTTCTTTGGGGTCAATTTCGTATTGGGAGGATTTGTCAAAGGCAAGGGGCTTGTCTTCGGGAATACCGACATTTTCTCCCTCATAAAGCTCTACCGCTCTCTCAACGTTTTTCACGATATCGGGAATAAGCTCTTCACTGAGCATATTGAATGAGTATTCCGCCTGCCCGCTTTTATCGAAAATGCGGATAACAAAGCCGCGTTTATTGTGAACGTCGCTGGGAACAATGCTTATACCCGTGGACGATACACGGTAAGTGACGCTCTCGCTGTCGGAGCCGAGAAGGGAACAGTACTCGTATTTTTCGCATAGCAGCTTTACCAGTTTTTTGGCTGTGGGTCTTATTTTTTCAAGATATTCGCTTTTTTTGACTTGCATTTTGTTATTACTTTCCTTTCTTTAACGGAATGCTTAATACTAATCCCTTTTAAAACAGTTGGATTAGTGTTTTGGGTGCAATCCTTTTTAAACTATGGATAAAAACCATAGTTTAAAAAGGATTTGGTATAAATATATTATCGCGCTTTATTTTGGGTATAATTCATGTTTTTGTATTTTTATATTATAACATGTTCTTGATTGCAATTCAATCTGTTTTGAAAGGGATTAGTATTAGTCCTTTGCCTTTTTGGGCAGCGCATACTTCTGAGTAAACGCCGTAAACTTTTCCAAGAAAAACGCGTTTTCCGTCTTCTTCAGCTCGTTGATATACTCATGCGTTTCAAAGCTGCCTTCCTGAATCTGGATAAGACAAACCGCAATATTGGAGCAATGATCCGCGATTCTTTCAAAATTGGTAAGGAGATCGGACAGAACAAATCCTGCCTCTATTGTGCACTTGCCCTTGCGCAGTCTTTTTACGTGGTGCTTTTTCAGCTCGTTGCGAAGATTGTCGATAACTTCTTCCAAGGGTTCTACGGTTTTTGCCTGTTTAATGTCCCCCGTGGCAAAGGCAGAGAAGGCCAATCCCACGATTTCGCTGGTGGCGGCAATATAAATGCGAAGCTCCTCTTTTGCCTTATCGGAAAATTCAAGCTTCTTGCGATGAAGTTCTTCCGCTGCTTCAAGGGTATTTAAAGCGTGATCGGAAATGCGCTCGATATCGCCTATACAGTGAAGCAGCAGCGATATTTCCTTGCTGTCCGCTTCGGTTATGTGTTGTGAATTGAGCTGTAAAAGATAAGTACCTATTTTATCCTCATATTCGTCCACCCTGTTTTCATTGGCGATTATCTCCTCGCCCGTCGCCTCGTCATATTCGCTGAGCATATTTATAGCGTCGGCAAGAGTAGTTTGGGTAAGCGAAGCCATTTGAACCGACAAAGTGCGGCACTGGTCAATTGCGAAAGACGGAGAAGACAGGAAACGCTTGTCCAGTCTCGCGTAATTCTCGTCGTGATGCTTTCCTTCCCGTACCGTAATGCGGGCAAGCTTTTCGAGAAGCTTCGCGAAGGGGAAAAGAACTATTGCCGTGGCGGTGTTGAATACGGTATGAACAACAGCTATCGAAAATTGATTCGCCGCAGCGTCCGCAAAGGCAAAATTAAATATCCCGTCCGCTATGTAATAAATCACCAGAAACAGTACCGTTCCTATTACGTTGAAATAAAGATGTATAACCGCGGCGCGCTTGGCGTTTTTCCCCGCTCCCACGCTGGAAATAAGCGCCGTGGAGCAGGCGCCTATGTTCTGTCCCATTATTATCGGAATGGCGCTGCCCAAAGGGAGGGCTCCGGTAGCGGACAAGGCCTGCAATATGCCAACCGAAGCGGAGGAGCTCTGCATAACGGCGGTGACTATTATTCCGCATAGAACGCCCAATACGGGATTCGAGAACATAGTGAGTATCCTTGAAAATTCGGGCACCTCCGCCAATGGCTTAACGGTGTCCGACATGGTGCTCATACCTATCATCAGCATCGCGAAGCCTATTAAAATAGTAGCGATATTGTATTTCTTCCCTTTTTTGACAAAGGTAAGTATTCCCACGGCTATTATCGCGATTACGGGCGAGAAGTTGGAGGGATTGAGCATTTTGATAAAAATATTATCTCCCTCTATTCCCGTAAGGGAGATAAGCCATGCCGTTACCGTAGTACCGATATTGGCGCCCATAATTACTCCGGTTGCCTGACTGAGCTGCATTATACCCGAATTTACAAAGCCCACCACCATTACCGTGGTGGCGGAGGAGCACTGCATAAGAGCCGTTACCACAAGACCAAGAAGAAGTCCCTTAAACGTGCTGCTGGTGAGCTTTTCCAGTATACGCTCCAGCTTACCCCCCGAAAGCTTTTCCAGCCCTAAGTTCATAACCTTCATTCCGTACAGAAACAGCGCAAGCCCGCCAGCAAATGTCAGTACCCGTAATAAGACGTCCATTATTCAAACCTTCCTCGAAAAAGTGTCATTTACCTTCATTCTAAATTATATCAAAAAAAGTCGACAAAGACAACAAGTAAAAAAAATTTTAGCGTAGAAATTTTTAAGAGGTTATAAGTTAAATATGGATATATTAACGGAAAATAACCACAAAAAGTTAAAAAAACGCAAAAAATTTATTAAAAATATTTCCTCTAACCTCTTGACTTTTTCCTGTATTTGGAGTATACTAATACAATGTATCATAATGGATATGTATGTATTTCGGAAGTTTAGGCGCCATGCAAAAACCGACGAAATTCTGCATCAGCGTTGATTTAAGGAGTGAATTAGCCAATGGTAAATGTCAAGGATGTGCAGTTGGGCAAAAATACCAGAAAGAGCTTTTCAAAAATCGATGAAGTTCTCGAAATGCCGAATCTCATCGAAATACAGAAGAACTCTTATCAATGGTTTCTGGACGAAGGCATAAAGGAGGTATTCAACGATATCGCCTCTATCACCGACGCCAACGGAAAGCTTACGTTAAGCTTTGTGGATTATACCATTGACGATACGCCCAAGTACAGCATCAGCGAATGTAAGGAGCGCGACGTGACCTACGCGGCGCCCTTGCGTGTAAAGGCGCGTCTTAAAAACGAGGAAACCGGCGAAATTACCGAGAATGTCATTTTCATGGGCGATTTTCCGCTTATGACCGACAGCGGCACCTTTGTTATCAACGGCGCCGAAAGAGTTATTGTTTCTCAGCTTATCCGTTCACCCGGCGTTTACTACGGCTTCGATTACGACAAAACCGGCAAGAAGCTGTTTAAGTCCACCATTATACCCAACAGAGGCGCGTGGCTGGAATACGAAATGGACAGCAACGACGTGTTCTATGTCCGCATAGACAAAAACCGCAAGATCCCCGCCACAACCCTTATCCGCGCTCTCGGAAAGGGCACCGATGACGATATAATCGATATGTTCGGCGAGGACGAGCGCATACGCCAGACCATAAATGAAAAGGATACCACCAAAAATACCGAGGAAGCTCTTCTCGAAGTATACAAGAAGCTCCGCCCCGGCGAGCCTCCCACGGTGGAATCCGCGCAGAATCATCTGAACTCCTTATTCTTTGACGCAAAACGCTATGACCTGTCCCGCTTCGGAAGATACAAATACAACAAAAAGCTCGGCATATCAAGCAGAATAACCGACCGCAAGCTTGCCGCCCCCGTTATCAACCCCATGACAGGCGAGATAATGGCGGAGGAAGGTCAGATTATAAAAAACGAGCTTGCCCTTGAAATCGAACAGGCGGGGGTTATGGAGGTTCTTATCTGCTCCGAGGAAAAGGAAACGGCGATAAAGGTAGTGGGCAACGGAATGGTTGATATAAAGCCCTACCTTCCCTCAGGCATAGACCCCCTTAAATACGGCATAAACGAAAAGGTTTCCTTTAACGTGCTTAAGGAAATACTGGATACCGCCAATTCCGACGAGGAGATTAAGGAAGCCCTTGCCCGCAAGGCGGATCGACTTGTGCCCAAGCATATAACAATAGACGATATTTTTGCCACCGTAAGCTATTTTATTAACCTTTGCGAGGGTGTGGGCGATATCGACGACATAGACCATTTAGGAAACAGACGTATCCGCTCCGTAGGCGAGCTTATCCAGAACCAGTTCAGAATCGGCTTTGCCCGTATGGAGCGCGTTATCCGCGAAAGAATGGGGCTTCAGTCGCAGGAGATGGAGAAGGTTTCCCCCAGTTCCCTTATAAATATACGCCCCGTTGTGGCGTCGATAAAAGAATTTTTCGGCTCTTCTCCTCTGTCTCAGTTTATGGATCAGAACAACCCGTTGGCGGAGCTTACCCATAAAAGACGTCTTTCCGCCCTCGGACCCGGAGGTCTCAGCCGTGACAGAGCCAGCTTTGAGGTTCGTGACGTACATTATTCCCACTACGGAAGAATGTGTCCCATTGAAACCCCGGAAGGTCCCAACATCGGTCTTATTTCCTATCTCGCTTCCTTTGCCAAGATAAACGAGTACGGCTTTATCGAAGCCCCCTACCGCAAGGTAGACAAGGCTACGGGCGTTGTTACCGACGAGGTGGTTTATATGACCGCCGACGTGGAAGATAAGTATATCGTAGCTCAGGCGAACGAGCCTTTGGATAAGGAAGGGCACTTTATACGCCCCCGCGTTACCGCCCGTCACCGCGACGAGATACTGGAAGTGTCGAGAGAAACCGTGGATTACATGGACGTTTCTCCGAAAATGATGGTTTCGGTAGCTACGGCAATGATTCCTTTCCTTGAAAACGACGACGCCAACCGTGCTCTTATGGGAGCGAACATGCAGCGTCAGGCCGTTCCGCTTATGGTTACTCAGAACCCGGTTGTGGGTACCGGAATGGAATATAAGGCGGCGGTGGATTCCGGCGTTTGCATATTGGCAAAGGCGGACGGACTTGTAACAAACGTTACCGCGGACGTTATAACCGTTTTTT
>CAJUFF010000050.1:9306-16393 GCA_910585505.1 uncultured Ruminiclostridium sp.
TGAAGGCAGGGAGCATAAGTACGAGCTTATAAAGTTCAAGCGCTCCAACCAAGGCACATGTATAAACCAGAAGCCCATTGTCAAGAAGGGCGATACCGTAAGAAAAGGCGACGTAATAGCCGACGGTCCCGCCACAAGCAACGGCGAAATATCACTGGGCAAAAACGCCCTTATCGGCTTTATGACATGGGAGGGCTACAACTACGAGGACGCCGTTCTGATAAACGAAAAGCTGGTTTACAACGATGTATACACCTCAATTCACATAGAAGAGTACGAGCTGGAATGCCGTGAAACCAAATTAGGTCCCGAAGAAATCACAAGAGAAATCCCCAACGTAAGCGAGGACGCTTTAAAAGACCTTGACGACAGGGGAATAATCAGGATAGGCGCCGAGGTGCACGCGGGCGATATCTTGGTGGGTAAGGTTGCTCCCAAGGGAGAGGCCGACCTTACCGCCGAGGAAAGACTGCTCCGCGCCATATTCGGCGACAAGGCGCGCGACGTGAGAGACAACTCTCTCCGTGTTCCCCACGGTGAAAACGGCGTAATTGTCGACGTAAAAGTATTTGACAGAACCAACAGCCAGGAGCTTTCTCCCGGTGTAAACGCGGTGGTGCGCTGCTATATCGCGCAGAAGAGGAAAATCAGCGTAGGCGACAAAATGGCTGGCCGCCACGGAAACAAGGGCGTTGTGTCCCGTATTTTAAAGCAGGAGGATATGCCCTTCCTGCCCGACGGCACACCTTTGGATATCGTGCTTAACCCTCTGGGCGTTCCTTCCCGTATGAACATCGGACAGGTTCTTGAAGTGCATTTGGGCTACGTTGCAAGAGCTTTGGGCTGGAAGATAATGACCCCCGTATTCGACGGCGTTCACGAGGAAAATATACGCGACCTCTATCACTATGCTCAGGAGCATAAAAACGAGCTTTCCGGCGAAAACACCGCACAGATAGATTTTACAAAGCTTAAATGGACGGACGACTGCAAAACCGAGCTTATAGACGGAAGAACCGGCGAGAAGTTCGAGTCCCCCGTAACTGTGGGCTACATGTATTACCTTAAGCTTCACCATCTTGTAGACGATAAAATACACGCCCGTTCAACCGGCCCTTACTCTTTGGTAACGCAGCAGCCGTTAGGCGGTAAGGCTCAGTTCGGCGGACAGCGCTTCGGCGAAATGGAAGTATGGGCATTGGAGGCTTACGGCGCGGCTTATACCTTACAGGAAATACTGACCGTAAAATCCGACGATATTGTGGGACGCGTAAAAACCTATGAAGCGATAGTAAAGGGCGACAGCGTTCCGAAGCCCGGCGTTCCCGAATCCTTCAAGGTGCTTGTCAAGGAGCTTCAGTCCTTGGGACTTGACGTTAAGGTGCTTGACAAGGATCAGGAGGAAATAGACCTGAAACAGACCTTTGACGACGACGAAGAGGTGGGAATGGTTAACGCCGATGACTTCGAGTATGTGACCAACGAAGAGGAGCTTGACGCATCCTTTATCCCCGAAGACCCCGACGACGTTCTTTACGGCGACGATTTCGGCGATGATGACGATTTCGGAGACGAGGACGACGAAGAAGATGATTTCCCCGGCAGTATGGTTATGGAAGAAGTTCTGTCGGACGATGAAGAGTAAGATCGGGATTGTAAAAAACTGAATTTTTACTCCCCCGTATAACCACATTTTGTAAAATCAAAGAATCGAGGTCAGCTTAAATTGTCAGACAATGTATTTGAGTCAATAAAGATCGGTCTTGCATCACCCGATCAGATAAGAAAGTGGAGCCACGGAGTGGTTAACCGCCCCGAAACCATAAATTACCGCACTCAGAAGCCGGAAAGGGACGGCCTTTTCTGCGAGCGTATTTTCGGACCCACGAAGGACTGGGAATGCTCCTGCGGAAAATACAAGAAAATCCGTTTTAAGGGAAAGACCTGCGAGCGCTGCGGCGTAGAGGTGACAAGGAGCAAGGTCAGAAGAGAGCGTATGGGCAGCATCGAGCTTGCGGCTCCCGTTTCTCATATATGGTATTTCAGGGGCACTCCCTCCCGTATAGGGCAAATGCTGGATATCTCTCCCAAAAGGCTTGAAGAGGTGCTTTATTTCACCAAATATATCGTTACCGATCCCGGAGAGGGCACCGTTCTCACAAAAGGTCAGCTCCTCACCGAAAAGGAATACAACGATATGAGAGAGCGCTATGAGGACGATTTCTGCGCCGGAATGGGCGCGGAGGCGATAAAGCTTCTCCTTGAGGAAATCGATCTGGACACTCTTTCGGAACAGCTTAAAGCCGAGCTTATAAGCACTCAGGGACAAAAGAGAATGAAGATTCTCAAAAGGCTTGACGTGGTTGAAGCGTTCAGACAGAGCGGAAACCGCCCCGAATGGATGATACTTGACGTTATACCCGTTATTCCCCCGGATATCCGCCCCATGGTGCTTCTGGACGGCGGCCGCTTCGCCACCTCCGACCTTAACGATCTGTACAGGCGCGTTATTAACAGAAACAACCGCCTTAAAAGAATGATGGAGCTTAAAGCTCCCGATATAATTATCAGAAACGAAAAACGTATGCTTCAGGAAGCCGTCGACGCGCTTATAGACAACGGCAGACACGGCAGAGCCGTAACCGGCCCTTCCAACAGAGAGCTGAAATCCCTCTCCGATATGCTTAAGGGCAAACAGGGACGTTTCAGACAGAACCTTTTGGGTAAGCGCGTGGACTATTCCGGCCGTTCCGTTATCGTGGTAGGCCCCGACCTTAAAATGGATCAGTGCGGACTGCCCAAGGAAATGGCGATAGAGCTGTTTAAGCCCTTTGTAATGAAGGAGCTTGTACAAAGAGGCAAGGCCAACAATATCAAGAGCGCCAGAAAAATGGTGGACAGAGCCAACGACGACGTATGGGACGTTCTTGAGGACGTTATAAAGGATCACCCCGTACTTCTTAACCGCGCCCCCACGCTCCACAGACTGGGTATTCAGGCGTTTTCTCCCGTTTTGGTTGAAGGCCGCGCCTTAAAGCTTCACCCCCTTGTATGTACCGCTTACAACGCCGACTTTGACGGCGACCAGATGGCGGTGCACCTTCCACTTTCCGAGGAAGCGCAGAACGAGGCGAGAGGCCTTATGCTTGCCGCCAGAAACCTGCTGAAGCCTTCCGACGGCCGACCCGTTACCGTTCCCACTCAGGATATGGTGTTAGGCTCCTACTACCTTACCATAACCAAAGAGGGAGAGCCGGGAGAAGGAAGCGTATACCGCGACTTCAACGAGGCTCTGATGGCGTATCAGGAGGGCGTTATAACAATTCATTCCGCCATAAAAGCGCGCTCTACCCGTATGGTGGACGATATTCCAGTGACGCAGCTTATAGATACCACGGTAGGAAAGATAATCTTTAACGAGCATATACCTCAGGATCTGGGCTTTGTCGACCGCACGAATCCCGACAATGCCGCCAAGCTTGAAATAGACTTCAAGGTGGGCAAGAGCCAGCTGGGGAAAATCATTGACAAGTGCATAAAGGTGCACGGCACCGCCGTAACCGCGCAGGTGCTGGATAAAATAAAGGCTTTGGGCTTCAAGTACTCCACTAAGGCGGCAATCACCGTAGCGGTGTGCGACGCTTCCATTCCTCCCCAAAAGAAAAAGATTTTGGAGGAAGCGGAGGAGGAAGTACTGGAGATAAGCAAGGACTTTTCACGCGGCTTTATCTCCAATTCCGAGCGTAAGAACGCCGTACTTGCGGTATGGAACAGAACCACCGACGAGGTATCCAACGCGCTGACCAGCAACCTGGATCAATATAACCCCATCTTTATGATGGCGGACTCCGGCGCCCGCGGAAGCTCCAACCAGATAAGACAGCTTGCGGGTATGAGAGGACTTATAGCCAACACGTCGGGAGAAACCATTGAAATCCCCATCAGAGCCAATTACCGTGAAGGCCTTAACGTACTGGAATACTTCATTTCTTCGAGAGGCGCGAGAAAGGGTCTGGCGGATACCGCGCTGAGAACCGCCGACTCCGGTTACCTTACCCGCCGTCTGGTAGACGTATCTCAGGAGGTTATTATCCGTATGGAAGACTGCGGAACCGACGAGGGCACCGAGGTCTATGAGATACGCGAAGGAAAAGAGCTTATAGAGCCGCTGTCTGAAAGGCTTGTGGGCAGATTTCTGCTTCATGATCTGTATGACCAGAGCGGAAATCTGGCAGTTTCAAAGGATAAGCTTTTGGACGAAGAGGACGCTCAGAAGATAATCGGCATGGGCATTGAAAGAATAAAGATACGTTCCGTACTGGGCTGCAAGGCTCCCCATGGCGTATGCGCAAGGTGCTACGGACATTCTCTCGCCAACGGAAAGCCCGTTCAGATAGGCGAAGCGGTTGGCGTTATAGCCGCCCAGTCCATCGGCGAACCGGGTACCCAGCTTACCATGAGAACCTTCCATACCGGCGGTATCGCCAACGCGGAGGATATTACGCAGGGTCTTCCCCGCGTGGTTGAGCTGTTTGAAAGCAGACAGCCAAAGTCCAGCGCAATACTCGCCAGAGGCTCAGGAACGGTGCATGTCGAGGAAATTAAAAAGGTAAGACACGTTACCATTATGAGCGAGGACGGACCGTTGGAGCCTGTACCGGTACCGTTCGGATACAGAATGAGGGTTGAAGAGGGAGATTATATCGAAAAGGGCGATTATATCACCGAAGGCTCGGCAAATCCTCATGACATACTCGATATATCCGGCGAGGAAGCCGTTCAGAATTATATAATATCCGAGGTTCAGAAGGCGTACCGCCAACAGGGCGTTGACATCAACGACAAGCATATTGAAGTAATCGTACGCCAGATGATGAGAAAGGTAAAGATAGAAAAACCCGGAAGCTCTTACCGTCTGCCCGGCGCAACGGTAGACAAGACGGAGCTTGCGAAGATAACGGAAGAACTGAAGCAGCGCGAAGCGAACGGCGAAGCGGTCGAGTATCCCGAAGCGACACCTGTTATTTTAGGTATCACCAAGGCTGCTCTCGCAACTGACAGCTTCCTGTCCGCGGCTTCCTTCCAGGAAACCACCCGAATCCTCACCGACGCGGCCATTCACGGAAAGGTTGACCCGCTGTTGGGACTTAAGGAAAATGTTATTATCGGTAAGCTTATTCCCGCGGGTACGGGAATGGGCACGGCGGAGGAACCCAAGCCCGCCCCCGCTCCGGAAGCTCCTGTCCCCGCTCCCGAAGAAGCGCCGGTAAAAGCGGAAAGCGGCATTTAAATAATCGGACTTATAAAAAATACCGAGTGCGGAACGATATCCGCACTCGGTATTTTTGGATTTATACTAATTCTCAGTAGAAATCAGACAAATGCGGCGGGTGGGGCGTTCCTAATCAAGGAAGTCCCGACGCAGGAATATGCCATATTTCAAGGAGGGCTGACGCAGAGTAGGGACGCCCCAATCGTCGGATTTGTCGGATTTCTATTGGGATTTATACTAATAACCATTTTGACGCAGGATAAAATCATAGTCAAAATAGTAAAAAACCATATTACTCCGACAATTATTGACAAGCCGTCCGGTCTGTTTATACTATAAAAAATCCCTCTGTCAAGTGTTTTTTAACAACCTGTGCAAATCAAAAAAACGTACAACGCCAAAGGCGAAACAAATAACCCCCGCTTTCGCGGGGGGTTTTATTTGTTTACTCTTAAATATTTGTCTTATAATTATCTTTTTATAAATTCTGTGGGAAAACTTCCTGTGTACAGGCAAATTAGCCGAGGAGCTGGAGAACTGCCTGAGGCTGCTGGTTAGCCTGAGCGAGCATAGCCTGAGAAGCCTGCTGGAGAATGTTGAACTTGGTGTAGCTGATCATCTCGGTAGCCATGTCGGTGTCACGGATAGTGGACTCGGCATTGGTCAGGTTCTCGTTGGTTGTGGTCAGGTTGTTAACGGTGTACTCGAGACGGTTCTGAAGAGCACCGAGGCCGGCTCTCTGCATAGATACCTTGGAGATAGCGGAGTCGATGGTGTCGATAGCCTTGTTTGCGCTGTCTCTTGTGGAAACGTCAACACCGGCTACGCCGAGAGAATCCGCGCCCATATCGTCGATAGTCAGAGTAACTCTTTGATCCTCAACGCCGTTAGCGCCGATCTGGAAGGTTAAACCTTCGCCGGAAGTAGGAACAAAATTCTTACCAACACCGGCACCGGTAGTAAGCGACACTTCAGCGCCAGTAGCATCGCTAACATTGAAATATATGCTCTTGTTAGTTCCATCGGGATCATCTGCATCTGACAGTGATACGTTCATATCATAACCGTTCTTTGCAAGAATATTCTGAATATCCTTTTCGGTATACTTTGTACCTGTAGCAAGGTGAAGAACTGCTGTGTCACCTGTAGCATTTGTCGTTACATCTAAACTTTCTTTACCAGCAGCAGCATCTGTTGCAACTGTGATTTTTGCGAGAATAGATTTATCGGATACGTAATCGCCGTATGTGTTAGCAGTAAACTGAATTGTGTCTGCATAACCGCTTGCGCCGTTTGTGGCATCGCCTACCAAACCTGCTAATGAAGTTGCGGCACTGGTTGCACGTAAACCGGCTACAGTAGGTTTTGTAGAAGTTGCTGCTGTTGGTGTAGACGTAACACCATATTTTGTAGAATAGTTGATATCCGGTACGGTGGTTCCATCATCTTTAGTGGTGTTAGCATTCTTAATCAATTCGTTGATCTCAGCATCGGTATAAGTTTTACCGGTTGCAAGGTTTATTGTCATTGTTTTAGCGCCTTGATCCCAAATTGCGTTTTCTCCGCCTTCACCGGAAGCGCCGTTTGTAAATTTTACAATAGCACCTTCAATACTGGAAGTAACGGTGATATCTCCGCTGCTAAGTGCTGTGAGTGTAGCCGCAGTAGTATCGCGGATACCATAAGCCGCACCGTAAGTATTGCTGTTTTTTGTCCCGCTCAAAGAACCGTCAAGCAACTGCTGAGTGTTGAACTCGGTAGAAGTGGAGATTCTGTCGATTTCGCTCTTGAGAGCGTCAGCTTCGAGCTGGATAG
>CAJUFF010000051.1 GCA_910585505.1 uncultured Ruminiclostridium sp.
AATTTTTTTAACTTTTTTCCATTTTCCTATTGACTTTTTTATAGTTGGCTCCATTATTTATACCCTGCTGTACGGTAGCCTTGAAGCGGACCGATGCCGTTGGTGTCTCCGACAGTTCCATTGCCATTCGCAAAACGTATCATATACTTAACTATATCATTTGCTTTGTATTTTGCTGCTTCAATGGGTCCGCCTTCGTCAGCGCTCCAACTCTTTTTATAATCATAAGGAGATGTAAATATAAGCATAACAGATGGGTTTGTATATGTATAACTGCCTACTATCAATCCGCCAAAAAACCGCAATCCTGCGCTACCGCCATTGCTCTTCATTTTGGAAAAGGGAGAATAAATAAAACCGCATAAACTTGCTTGGGCATTGGCATCTATATAATTATTCGTAAGCATACTTGTCAGTTTTCCATCAGTTCCTCTAACTTTGCCGTTGGTAACAATAAAAATATTATTATGAGCGTTTCCTGAATGTCCTATTACGGCTTGATCCATTATCGTAACTGTCCGTTTTGTTGACGAAGTGGGGGGGGACTCCGTATCTGGATCAATCTTTTTTAAAATCGGGACAATTTGCGATTTTGTAGGTTCGTTGTTTGTGCAATATACAGCCTTTCTGTTTGTTGCCAAATCGTCAATATTGTCCATACCACTCAAATAAAGCGCTAAATCCTCGTGACCTATAAACTGTTGTTCATTAAGCTTAAAATTGGTGTCACTCGGAAGAATAAAAACAACCGAATGTTCTCCGCGTACAAGTACATTAGTTGCATTTGTGTTTGTGAAAAAAGAAAATAATTTGTTCCCATCGCTGTCTGTCTGACCGTTACTGTCAAGATAAATATATAAATCACTACTTGTAGCGTCAAACACAAGTGTATCTCCATTGTACCAATTTGCAGTTATCGGCACGATTTTGCAACTTTTCTTTATTTCGCAAACCAAGCCACTGTTATTGTCGTACTTATTATACCTTGACATACTGTAATACCCATTTGGATCGTTAAATACTTGTTTTCCGCTATTGGGGACTCCCTCCGGCCAGATTACTTGATTCGGAGCATTTGTCAAGTCAATAGTATTAGATACACTCAAAACAGAATCTGTGTTGAAATAACCCTCCGCGTCCCAATCTTCATATCTGTTGACTTTTGTATTTGTAATAATATATTCCGAAACCTCAGTCCACGTGGATACGGGAGAACTATCAGCCGTTTTTGCATTAAGCAACGCATTCGTAATGTCGGCTTCTATAATGACGGAACTTGCATTTTCCAAATTTAAACTAGAGTATGAAGTGCAATTTTTCGTTACTTTAGTTTCGTCACATTTTATTTTTTTTGCATATATATTGCCGTTTAATTCGACATCACCTTTAACATAAAAGGTTCCCATACTACCATTTACCGACGAACCAATCTTCAAATCTTTGTTAATATAAAATATTGCATTTTCTCCGGTACTTACGTTAATGGTACAATTTCCGTTTATAAAGAAATTTGCTTTGCAGTCTGGAATCATAGCGTCAAGAATCAAATCGCCCATTACATAAACATTTTTTGCTTTTATAGCTTTGTTAGACCCCGGCGTGTTAATAAAATTCCCTCCGACAAAGATTGACTCAGGGTCAAGGCCAGAACCGCCTGCACTGGTTATGTAAAAATTTTCACCTATGACAATTTCATACTTGTCGGTTGGCTTCACCTTAACATATTGCATACCGGTGTCATTAAAAGTGCCGGATACATAAAGAGAGTCATGAAGTTGTGAATTACCCTGGCCGAAAGCAGTATAGTCATTCTCAAAATAAGCATCGCTAAAAAGCTCACCGCATTGTAGTATTACATCTTCTGGTCTTCCGCCTGTACTTGTCAAAAATCTTGTAAAATATTCTGCGGGACCTAAAATAATTTCCTTAACCTCGGTTACAACGATAGTTTCACCGTTATACTCCGAGGTAGTTTTAATATCATAAGTATAAATAGTATTATCTGAATTTGTCGGATCAATCCGCTGTCCTTTATATGTTATATTAACATTAGCTTCGCCCATATTTATAGATGAAAGATCAATTTTACTGGTAATATCTATATTTTTGCCGGGGTTTTTCATGTTCAGCATTTGACCGATAATAGTATCCTCAAACTCACTGAGATCTTTCCCGCTTTTCGATATCGCTTCAAGATACCCATCAATATACTTCGACACCGTATCGCTCACCGACACCGCCGTCTGATAACTCTGTTCACTGCTATACCTGACATTAACCGAACTATGCTGATTATTTACAATATAGAAAGTAGCCGAAGCCGCAACAATCAGTATCGACATTACAACCACAACAAGGAAAAGGACACTTCCCTTTTTATTCAGCAGTTTTTTCATCATTATGCCGTCCTTTCACCGCCCTTCGGGCGGGTTCTGCCGCATTTGCGGAATTTTCTCTCTTTATTTTCGCTCTGTTTTTCAATTACGCCGCCGGAGTATCCGTCTGTTCGGACTGCTCCTGCCCGGCTTCCTCGTTCTCTTCGATCTGAAGCTCCTTTACACAGTAAAGGGTCATATTTATACTGTAAGTTGATTCGTCCGTATCTTTTACACGCGTATCATCAGAAATTTGCGCGGCGGACTGAACGGGTAACGGATTTCCGTTTTCGTCTGTGACGGGCGGAAGGGTGGGAGTCTCCCGTTCGGTTGACGCGGGGGCTTTTGTGTAATTTATCTCGGCGCTGTGAATATAGGTGGCGCGCTCGAGATTGTGGACATAATCAAGAAAATCAAGATATTGCTGCCTGGTGCAGGTCACGTCAAAGTCGGCGGTTATGGAGCCTATGGTCTGGTTCTCCGCTGAGAGCTGAAGCCGCTTAAGGTCTTTCAGAAGCTTTGCGGAAAGCTCTTCATAAATTGCCGTAAAAGCCTCGTCCTCAATAACATTGCCGTCGGCGTCGTAATTAAGGTCATATTGGCTAAGGTCAACTCCTTGGCTGTCACGGTAGCCGGAATATTCTTTAAGAGGATATGTTACGAAGGTTTCCACAAAAGTGCTCAAAGATAAAGTCGAAGTGGTAAATTCGCCGATTCTCAGGGAGTCGGTGCCTATGCCGCCGTTTTGCAGTATTTCCCTGAACATGGCGTCCGCCTGATAAGTGGTCATATCGTCGTAAAAATAATCGGCATAATCCTTTGCCGCCTCCATAGCGTCTTTAAGCTCCTGATCTATGGTGGATTCTCTCGTTAAGCTGTTGTAAAGCTGATCGCGGCGTACTCTCGCGTCTTCGAGACTCGCTTTGTTGCCGCTTATCTTCTGGTATTCGGGGACAACCAACATAAATGCCCCCACAGCCATAATAACTATGGCAAGAAACACGGCTAATATAACCTTTTCCTTATTGCTTAATTTCATACCCGTTGCCTCCCTTCAAAAGCATAGTCAGGCTGAATGTGTAGGTTATGGGGGAGTTTTCATTTTCCGGGTCTTGGGGCGTTCCCTCATAGCCGTTATAGGATATGTTTTCAAAATATCCCTGTTCCACAAGCGCCTTTACATATTCGGAAGGCTTGTTGTCCGCGTCGGCGGTAAAGGTAGCGGATACGTTGTAGCCGTCTATTCTCACGCTTTCCGTTATCATCATTCCCTCAAGCAGGGGTTCTTCAAGCTTTACCTTTATATCGCTTATCATGGCGGGCTGAAAATCAAACAAATCCTTGGCAAGCTTTATGTTGTCGCCGTATTGGGTAATGCCCGACAGCTTATTTATCTTTTCGTTGAGAACGGTGAGTCTCTCCTGAATTTCGGGAGCGTTTATTTCGGCTTCCACCACGTTTCTCTGAGATATCAGGTTGTTGTTTTCGGTATTGAACAGGTAATATGCGCCCGCCACCGCGGCGGCGGAAAGGAGAAGACTTAGCACAAGAATCGCTCCGTATGCGCTCGTGGACTTTTTCTCCTTTGCGGAGCTTGATTTAAGCAGGTCTATGCGATCATAGTCGCGCTTGGGTTTAAAATAAGCGGAAACAGCGTTTGCGTACTGAGCAAAATCAAATTCACAGAAGGAGACTATGTTTCCGGGAGCGTTCAGAGCGTGGCTTGAAGTGTTAAATGACGACATCGCGTTGGTAAGGAGAATAAGGTCGGGAATCTGACCGTAGAAGCTTATTTCCTTTAAGGGCTTGGCATTGGGGCGGCTGTTCAGAAATTGAATCATACGGTAAACATTGTCGTAAACCGCCTGTACCAAAGAGTCGGGGTCTCCGTTTATCTCATCGGCGTCAATGGACACGCGGCGGGAGAAAGAAAGCCTTCCGTCGTCGTAAAGGTTGATACTGATAAAGTCGTATTCTATCTGTACCATCATCAAAGGCATCTGGTTGATAAGCTTCTGACTGCTTTCCACCATACGGGTGATACAGCTTGTGCTGACGTAAAGGGCTTTGAGAGAAAGACCAAGCTGTGAGAAAAGCCTTACATATCCGTCCGCCAGCCTCTGGGGTACGGCGGTGGCGAGGACTCTGATCATGGGGTTCTTGTTCTCGTCCTCAAGCTCTTCAACTATATTAAAGGATATATTGTAATCGGCGTTGAGATTCATATTGCTTTTGATCATCGTCTCGACTACAAAAGAATTTTTGATGTTCTTGGGGCGCGGAAGTATAAGCTCTTTGTTGAGGATAAGGCTGGAGCCTATTTCGGCTATCATATCCTTTTCCTTGATGTCGTTGGTGGTGAAAAAGTCCAGAAGTTCCCCCGCGAGCATTGGAACGTCGACAATAAAGCCGTTTTCCACAAGTCCCGTGGGAAGAGTCAGGGTTTCAACCTGAATAACCCTTATTTTGCTCCCCATAAGCGAGCCGCGGACTATCTTAATATGATGGTCGGTAAAGTCAAGTGAAAGCATATGTATTATTCCTTTCGTTTTTTGGGAGGAAACAATTCGCGTTTTTATACCAATAAGGAAATTGGCTACGCTATGTTGCCCATCGCCTGATACATCGCGGGATATATCGCCAGAAGTATGGCGCAGACAAGAACGCCCATTATAAGTATCATCGCCGGCTGAAGCATCGCGGTAAGGCGGTCTATGGCGGTATCCGCCTCATCGTCGTAATAATCGGCGGTTTTATCGAGTATCTCATCAAGAGTTCCCGATTCCTCGCCTACCAATACTACCGATACGAATACGGGATCGAATATTCCCGTCCTGCCCAAGGCAGTGGAAAAGCTTTCGCCCTGCTTTACGTTTTCGATAACCGTCACAAACTCCTGGCTTATATAGCTGTTGCCCAAAACCTGCTCCGATTTCTGGATACATTCAACCATGGGCATACCGGAGGAGAACAAGTTGCTCATTGTGTGGGCGAACCGAGAGGTATAAATGGTACAGATAAGCTTGCCCGCTTTAGGAATCCTTACCTTTGTTCTGTCCCACCACAGCTTTATTCCGGGTACCTTTTTAAGGAATTTTATAAGCAGCACAATCGCCACTATAACTCCTATGTAAATATACGGATAATGCACCATACTGTCGCTTACCGAAAGGAGAAAAGCGGTAAAAGCGGGGATATCGTCGGGATTGCTGAACATGCTCGCGAAGCTCGGCATTACGAAAGCAAACAGAGCCACCACGATTACCAGCATTATAATTCCCAAAATTATAGGATAGCTCATGGCGGACTTGATTTTGTTGCTGGTTTTATTTTCTTTATCGTAATGAGAGGAAAGGCGTTTCATTATATGGTCGAGGTTACCGCTGCTCTCGCCCGCCGCGACCATGCTTACAAACAGATTGGGGAAGGCGTTCCCCTGTGAAATAAGGGCTTCGGAAAAAGACTTTCCCCTTTGCACGTCGTCGTACATTTCAATCAGCAGCGCTTTTTTCTTCTTGTCCTCCTGCTGATTTATAAGGATCGACAGGGCTTTTATAAGGCTTATGCCCGAAGTGAGCATAGTGCTGATCTGTCGGGAAAAGAAAGCCAAATCCTTGGTTTTGAATTTAACCTTTGCGTCCTGCATCTTTTCCGATTCCTCGGTAAACGATGAACAGAACAGCCCCTTATCCCTGAGCTTTTTCACCAACGCGTCCTTGTCCTCGGCGTTTTCCTTGCCGCGGACGGTTCTGCCGCTTAAATCGGTGGCAATATACCTGAAAACAGCCACTTTTTTGATCCTGCCTTTCCGTAAAATCTTCCTAACAATTTATGTTAATTATAACATAAAAACAATAAATGTACAATAAAAAAACGAAAAGTTTTTCACTTAACTTACATTTTTTGTTGAAGTTAACAAAAAAACGGGTTCATAAATTACACAAAAGGCAAAACAATAAACCCGTTAATTTGTCACTTATAAAAACATTTGTAACCAAAAAATTATTCGGAGAGCATAAACATATCGTAAATGACCCTTATCGCCTTTTCAAAATCCTTCTCGTCTATTCCTACGATTATATTAAGCTCGCTGGAGCCCTGATCTATCATTTTGATATTTATATCGGCATGGGAAAGGGCGGCAAAAATACGTGTGGCGGTTCCTTTTTTCTCGCGCATATTTCTTCCCACCACCGCGACCAGCGCCATATTGTTTATTACCTCGATATGATTAGCGTGGGTTATCTGTGAAATATAGCGCACCGTATCGGGATGGCTGTTAAGCTCCTCGGTGCTGACCACTATGCTCATGGTGTCGATACCGGTGGGAATATGCTCGAAGCCGAGGCCTTCGTTGTCAAGAACCGTGAGAATGCGCCTTAAAAATCCTACCTCGGAATTCATTTCGTCCTTTTCTATGGAGATAACGCTGAAATGCTTTTTGCCCGCTATGCCCGTTATAATCTTGTGCTCGGTGCCTTCGGGGGCTTCGGGGACAATCATTGTGCCCGGCGCGTCGGGAAGGTTGGTATTCCTTATATTTATTGGTATTCCGGCGGCACGGACGGGGAAAATAGCGTCCTGATGAAGCACCGATGCGCCCATATAGGACAGCTCGCGCAGCTCTTTATAGGTGATATAGTCGATTATCTCCGGATTTTCAACCACATGGGGATCCGCCGCAAGGAAGCCGCTCACATCGGTCCAGTTTTCGTACATTTCGGCGTTTATGGCTTTGGCAACCACCGAACCGGTGAAATCGCTTCCCCCGCGGGAAAATGTCTGAATCGTGCCGTCGGGCTTAGCACCGTAAAATCCCGGTATTACCGCTTCCGAATAGCCGCCTAACACGGAGGAAAGACAAGCGTCGGTAAGATCCGGGTCAAAATCACCGTTTGCGGTAAAAAACACGCATTTCGCCGCGTCAACGAACTGAAAACCCAGATAATTGGCTAAAATTATACCGTTGAGATACTCGCCTCTGCTGGCAGCGTAATCTCTTCCCACCCGTTTTTTAAAATTTTCGGTTATTTTTTCGTACTCGTTATCAAGGCTTATGGTAAGCCCCAGATCGCTTATTATCCCGTCAAAACGGTCGGCGATTGGGAGAAATTCAGCCGTGGCGTTTCTTCCGAGACCCACCGCGTCATAGCAGGAATAGAGCATATCCGTAACTTTTATATCTTCGGGAGAACGTTTTCCCGGAGCTGATGGAACAACGTAGCGCCTTTTGCGGTCGCTTCGTATGATCTGAGCCACTTTTCTGAACTGATTGGCGTCGGCAAGTGAACTGCCGCCGAATTTTACTACTTTTGCCATTGTATCTGCCTTTCTTTGGTTGAAATTTTTGGGTATACTATATTATTTGCAAATAAGGGAATTTTTGATATTATTTATTGTAAAAGCAAAATCCTGTTAATAAAAATATTAAGCAAAATGATTCCTTTTTGATTATACAATTTTAATTCATTATAACATATTTTTTGTAAAAATGCAAATTTTTCTTTTTATATTGACAATCTCCCCAGTTTATGCTATATTATAAGCGGGGAAGGCACCCATTACAAAAAACGGCATTTTACAAATTGTTCTTAACGCGCTCCTTTTTCCCCCGCATACGATTTCGGGAGCATTTCAGGCAGCGTTCTGAAAACGTTTATTGAAACGCCGAAAACGATTAAGGACACATATTTTTGGTTACAAGGGGGGAGATACCCATAGGAAAAAACGTAATTGTAACAGACGAATTCGGAAATAAGCTCACAAGCACTTACCCTAAAAGGGCAAAGGGTTTAATAAAAAATGGGCGTGCCGAGCGTGTCGGTGAGAACGAAATTCGTCTTATAGGCTGTTCGGTTATGCCTTGTACGGAGGATAATATGAACAACACATACACGACAAACATAAACGAAGCCGAAAACTTAAGCACCGTGACCATAGTCCCCGAAACGGGAGAGGTCATTGAACCCACGGAAAATGCGGAGAATACGTATGAGTCTGCTTCCGCAAAAAAGACAGCGAGAAGGTTGTTTTTTGAACCGAGAAGCTGGAAGCCGGCCAAGAAAGTAGACAGCACCGTTTCGTCCCGTTCCTTTATTTCAAGTCCCTTCGGTGAGGGACTCATCGAGGCATACATATTAGGAGACTGGAACTGGAACTGGTCGGTTATTGAAACGGCGGATATGACGTTAGAGAAAAACACCGATTATGAGTTTATTTTCTGGCTTAACGGCGGAGAAAACGAAACGGCAAACGAGGTCTGTAAGCTTGAAGTGATCTTTGACAACGATTATGAAGATAGATACACCTATAATCTTAATCGCGATTTTATCCGTTATGAAAAGCACTTCAAGGGCTGGTACCTGTATCGTATTCCGTTTAATACGGGAAACGCCTGCTATACAAAGCTTCAGCTTATCGCGATGCGCGCTTATACCACGTTTATCAAAGCAGAGGATCCGGAAAGCTATATCGGACTTCCTGCGGGTGCGCCACCTGTTGGCGTACCTCAGCGGCATAATATTGTTTTCAAGGACGGTTTTCCCGCTAACGCTTCATGGTCTTACAGGGCGCTGGGTGAAAAGGCCTTAAACAACAATATGCATACGCCGAAGGATTTCAAATTTTTCGGAGAAAATCATTTTGAGCGTAACGAAAGAAAATCGCGTTTTGAGGATTCCGAATCCATGGAGCGGAATATAGAATCAGTTCTGTACGAATTGGAGGACGGTATAAGGGATTGTCTTTACGACGCTTTAACCGATGACATTATTGACGAAGCGAAGCATAATCCGGATGTCGAAAGTATTAAGGAACAAATTATCCAACAGATAAGGGATAGCTTAAATATTTAAAAAACATAAAAACAGGAAGCGGCAATATTCGCTTCCTGTTTTTATGCTTTTATTTTTTCAGAAATCTCTCCATAAGCGTATGTCCAGCGCCTACATAATTTCCCGTTTTTTCGGCGCTTTCCTCGCAGAAATTATCCACGCCCTTTTCAGCCCTGCCGCTATCATATATAAGATACGGAACGGGAGCGTTGGTGTGCGTTTTAAGCGCCAAAGGAGTGGGGTGATCGGGACAAATCAGCACCCTTATTTCCTCCCCCTCAAATTCCTTAAGTATCGGTCCCAGTATCAGTTCGTCTATCAACTCGATGGATTTAACTTTATTTTCCGTTTCAAAACGATGTCCGCATTCGTCGGGAGCTTCAACATGAATGTAAACAAAGTCGCTTCCGCTCTTAAGAGAGTCTATCGCCGATTTTGCTTTTCCGCCGAAATTGGTGTCTATATATCCCGTGGCGCCCTCCACGTCAATTACCTTCATTCCCGTAAACTTTCCTATACCCTTAAGAAGGTCTACGGCGGAAATCATTGCGCCTTTAAGCCCGTATTTTTCCTCAAAGGAAGTCAGCTCCTTGCGCACCCCCTCGCCCCAGAGCCAGATGCTGTTGGCGGGGCGAAGCCCTTTTTCCTCCCTCTTTTTGTTCACCGGGTGATCCTTAAGCAGAACATAGGATTTTTTCATCATGTCCAGCAGTTTTTTTCCGTTTTCATTTACCCCCAAATAATCCGTAATTTTCCTTCCGGTTATATCGTGGGGAGGTGTCAGAGAGCCAATGTCAAGAGTACCCTTGTCCCAGATCAGACAGTGGCGGTAGCTTACGCCGCTGTAAAAGGAAAACTCCTCGTTTCCTAACTTTTCCCGAATGAACTTTATAAGCTCCTTAGCCTCGGCGGTGGAAATATCCCCCGCGCAGTAGTCCGTCATGGTCTTTTGAGCGTAGTCTTCTTCGTCGGAAAGCGTAACCAGATTACATCTGAAAGAAACGTCAGTGGGCTTCATATCTATTCCTATGCTGCCCGCTTCCAGCGGCGAGCGTCCAGAATAATAAACCGCTGGGTCGTAGCCCAAAACGGACAGATTTGCCACGTCGCTTCCCGGCTTAAGGCTGTCGGCAACGGTTTTCACCATGCCTATTTCCGAAATCTTGGCGAGCTTGTCCATATTAGGCTTACTTGCCGTCCCCATGGGAGTTTTTCCGGGCAGATCCTCACGCGGGAGATCCGCCATTCCGTCGCAGAGCAAAACAATGTATTTCATTGCCGTTGTATTCCTTTCTTTTGCCTTTCCCAGAATCCCGCAAAGGGTATTTCTTTTGCGGAAAAGCTTTTGTTATTGAGATAATTTAAAATTCCCCCTTCTGAGGTGAATTTAAATGTTAGCATATGGCTGCACAAAGCCTGTGCCTTAAAGCCGTATTTTACGTTTACGCGGTTTATCCCGTATTTTCCGTCCCCCAACAAGGGGTGACCGATATACGCCATATGAGCCCGTATCTGATGGGTGCGCCCCGTAAGAAGCTCTATTTCAAGGAGTGACAAATCACCGGTGCTTTCCAGAAGCTTGTATTTTGTTTTTATTGTAAGATTTGTTTTTGTTTTCTCTTCACTTATGCTTACAATGTTTTTCTCGGAGTCCTTTTCAAGATACGCCGTTAAAGTGTTTTCTTTTGGGAACACTCTACCCAGTACAATACAAAGGTATTTTTTCTCCAGCTCGCGTTTTTTTATTTTTTCGTTTAATATCCTGAGTGACTCCGCGTTTTTCGCCGCAATTACTATTCCGCTTGTGTTTCTGTCTATTCGGTTGCAGAGAGCGGGAGCGAAAACATGTTCGTTTTGCGGCAGGTATTCGCCTTTTTTATAAAGATACTTTTTTATCCGTTCGATAAGCGTGTCGCGGGCGCCGTCATTGTCGGCGTGTACCGTTAAGCCCTGCTCCTTGTCAACCAGAAGAATATTTTCATCTTCATATATTATCGAGATATTGTCCCCCGCCGTCATAAAGTCGTCGACGCTTTTGGGTTCATCGCACAGCAGGCGGTCGGGGAGAAACAAATACACTTTGTCGCCCTTTTCAAGTTTGTGAGAGGCTTCGGTTCGTTTTCCGTTCAGACGTATGTCCTTGTTTCTTACCGCCTTGTTTATATACCCCGACTTAAGGGTGGGAAACAGCTTTGACAGAAATCTGTCAAGACGCTGTCCGCCGTCGTTTTCTTTTATTATTATTTCTTTTTTCATCGCTGGATTCTTACAAATCCGAATTTTTCAAAGTGCTTCACCGCTTCGTTGAAAAATTCGTTGGAATTGGCGCAGTGCTCCCCAACTTCCTCAAGGGACTGCTTAGCGTCTGTCCATCGCCTGTCGGCGGAATCGGCTTCCTCTTTGTCGCAGAGCCATATCCGATTCTGCCATGTGCCGAACGCCAGATCGATTATGTAGGTTCCGTCAGCCATTGAGTTTACCGCCTTTCACGCCGCCTAACTTAGCCTCGGCGAGTATATTTGATTTAAAAGTAAAGTTAAGATTTTTAAGCTCTCTTTCTCTTTTAAGGGCAAGAGATACCATTTTGTCCAGAAGCCGGGGATATTTTACGCCAACCGACTCCCAGAGATAAAACGCAAGACTTCCGGGGATAGTGTTGATTTCGTTTAAATAAACCTTATTCTCATCTGAGTCAATCATAAAATCTATTCGCGAAACGCCGGAGCATCCTAAACACTTAAAGGCCTTGACGGCAACGGAACGTATTTCTTCACGGGTTTCCTTTGAAATATCGGCAGGTATTTTGCGTTTTAAGGAAGCCATTCCGCTTGATTTGGAGTCCTTGGCTCCTCCGCTCACGTATTTGTCCTCAAAGCTCAGTATTTCATCGCTGCCTATCGGCTCCTCACACTCGCTGGCTTCTGCCTCGTCCTTGTCACCGCACACCGAACAGTTTATTTCACGCAGATTTGTTATCGCCCTTTCAACCAAAACTCTCCCGGAAAATGTAAAGGCGTAATCCAAAGCCTCGGCAAGTCCGTCCTTGTCCCTTCCGATTTTTATTCCCACGCTGGAGCCTAAGTTAATCGGCTTCACTATGGCGGGGAATCCGATTTTTTGCTCTGTTTCGTCAATTATTTTATCCGAGTCTTTGGCATACTCCAAAGCAGTAACGGTAACGCAGTCAAGCACCGGTATGCCGTTATCTTTTAAAACCGCCTTCATAACGTACTTATCCATTCCCACCGCCGAAGAAACCACGTCGCAGCCCGCATAAGGAATATTTAAGGTCTGAAAATATCCCTGAAGCGCGCCGTCCTCCACGTTTGTCCCATGTACCACAGGAAAGGCAACGTCTATTTCCGCTTCGGTGCTGTCCCCGAATTTTTTCATGGGATAACGTACAAGCTTTGTTCTGCCGCCGTCGTTTACGACGATAACGCGGGTGCTTTTCCTGATCAAAGCCGGAATGTCTCTGTACTCCTCTATTTTTCCCATGTATTCGCCGGTATAGAACTCGTTGTCTTTGGTAATATATACGGGAATTACATCGTATTTTTCACGGTCGAAGGCGTTGAACGCCTGTATAGCCGAGATGACGGAAACCTCGTGCTCAACGCTTTTTCCGCCGAAAAATACTCCTACTCTTATTTTCATAACTGTAACCGATCCTTTACATATTATTTTATTTGTTAATAATTATCCGGCAAATCATTTTCAAGTAATACAATCTTTCTGCTTTCTCCCGCATTTAACGAATCCGCTTTTGCCAACGCCCCGTTCAGATCCTCTGCCACAAAGCTCTTTTCCTCCGGATATCCCGCTTCCTTAAGCCCGTCGATAATTGCCTTCGCCTGTTTTTCGCCTACCGCGATCACATAATCGCAAACCTCCGCCGCTTGACTGCCGAAGGATTTATTCAGTTCATATTCCTTTTCACCCAATTCAACCATTCCCGGTGTAATAAGAATCTTATATCCTTCCATCAGAGCCAGCGTATCAAGCGCCGCTTTTGCTCCGGCGGGATTGCTGTTGAAAGCGTCGTCGATTATGACCGAACCGCCCTTGTCGATTATCTCCATTCGGTGGGGCACCGCTTCAAGACGGCGAACAGGCGTTTTAAGCTCCGCAAACGACACCCCCAGAGTATTTGCCGCCGCTATGGCGCCGACTATATTCTGTACGTTGTGCTCGCCGATAAGCTTGGTGGAAAATTCCCCTTTCTCCTCTCCGTGGTGAACTGTAAAGGAAGTGCCCTTTACGGTAACGGAGATATTATCGGCGTAATAATCCGATTCGGCGGACAGACCGTAGGAAATGACATTCTTGTTTATTTGCCTGTTTCTGATATACTCGTTGTCATAATTTAAATATACCGTTCCGTCTGTTATGCAGTCGGCTATTTCAAATTTTGTCTTTATGATGTTGTCAACGGACTTAAAGGTTTCAAGGTGCTGTTCCCCTATTGATGTAATCATGGAATGCTTAGGCTTTACGATATCGCATATTTCTTTAATTTCGCCCACTCCCTTTGCCCCCATCTCGCAGATAAAAAAGTCGTAGGTGGCGTTAAGGGAACCCCGCACCGTCTTAACCACTCCCATGGTGGTATTATAGCTTTCGGGGGTCATTAAAACATTGTACTTGGCGGATAAAAGCTTATTGAGATAAAATTTTGTGGAGGTTTTGCCGTAGCTGCCAGTTATACCTATTGTGACAAGATTGGGTAGCTCGCTTATAATGCGCTTTGCGTCGTTGATATAGTGATTGTTGACGCCTTTTTCGATAGGCTTGTTGATAAAATTGGCTATCATCGGCATAAACAGGGAGAATACCTGCCATAAGCATAAAACGGAAAGATTAAGCCCGCTGTAAAAAAGGAAAATCATAGACAGCGCACAGACCGCCCCGTACAATATTGCGGAGGTTGCGCACATACGTATAACGCGGGGTGTGAAAACCAGCTTTTTCTTGGCGGGCTTGCTTTTGCACAGATAAAGTCCCGTTATTATGAGTATTGAACATATCAGCAAATCCCACGTGTTCACCTTATAAGGCTCATATATCATATGTGAACCTAAAACATCTTCCGTATGGGAGATTCCCACCGGATTTACTCCGTAAAGAGTACCGTTCATAATAAAGCAGGATACGAAAGCGAAGGCTGCCGCTAAAAGAGAAGGAACATGTCTTTTCAGCACCTCTCCCATGTTTTCCTTTATCCACTTGAACTGTTCCGAAGCATGGTAGGAGTTGAGCTGAAACATATGCATGTATCTTATAAAATTAAGGATAAAGCTGTATAACAGGGTGACAAAAAACAAAAAATACGAGGCAATATAAATATAGTTTGACATAAATATCGACCGTTCCTTATACTGTTTTAAATTATATTAAAAAACGAGCTTATTATGCGGCAAAAACGCCCGCCCTGTTCCAGAAAGGCGTAGTGGCCGCAGCCTTCAAACACCACCAGACCCGCGTCGGGTATCAGCTTTTCCATAAGCTGACCGTCGGACAGCGGAACGGCATCGTCACTCTGCCCCCAAACAAGAAGCGTCGGAACGTCTATATTGGGAATAAGAGAAGTCAGATCCTCGTTAACAACCTTTACAAGGCATTGCCTCATAAGTGGAGAAGCGGCGTTATAATCCGCCGAGCCGTTTTTTCTTCTTAAATTTTCCAAAGCGTCGGGCATGATTTTTTTGCAGATTTTTGTGGACAGAATCCCCTTTCCGATTTTATAGCAGCGGGTTTTAAGCTTCCCCTTAAGAGTGGGCTTGGGCTTTATCCCCGCGCTTCCGGTAAGAACGATCTTTTGTATATCAAACGGAATATTTTCTCTTGACATAAGTTTTATCGTAATTCTTCCGCCAAAGCTGTGAGCGATTATATAACAGCTTTTTATTCCGTTTTTTTCACAGAAGGATATGACGAAATCCGCGTAATCGTCAACCGACCATGGCTCCTTCGGCTCGCCGCTTTCGCCGAAACCTGGCAGATCGGGGGCGTATACCTTAAAATGAGGGGAAAGACATGAGATTATGTGTGAAAACAGCTTTATATTCGCTCCCCAACCGTGAAGCAGAAGTACGCATTTTCCCTCCGCATTCTCTCCCTCGCAGATATAGTTTATGTTAAGTCCGTTTATTTCGGTAATCAAGATTAACCTCCGATAAAATTGTCAGATAAATCCATGCTTATATATTATATATCCGTATTTTTTTTTTGTCAAGAAAAAACAAAGAATTTCGCTTTTGGGAAAGCACCGCATTACGACAAAAAATTACCCTATTTATTTTTTACGCGCAATCCCCCCCGAATATGCGGATTCGGGGGGGATTGCGGAGGATTTTATCATTTTCATGAAAAAAATGAGCTTTTCCCTTAATATATAAACGGAGAAACCGGAATATGTTGACGCAGAGATCTCCGCCCGCGATATTTCACAGACAGAAATCCTCCACTGAATATATTATATACGCAGATGGTGTTCAAATTATGACGGTTATATATTTGTTTTTAAAAATATATGGGACAAGAAATAAAAATGTCAAAAAAACAGGTATAACCGCTGCCTGATGTCCCCCAGCCTCTTATACCAATCTTTGGTCAAAGTATAGACAAACTTGGCATCGATCGAAAATTAAGGCAATACCGCACAATGATTTTGTGTGGATTGCGCCGTCAGGCGGTCATTGTGCGGCGGCGCCTTAACATTACTTGATTATTTCTAACATTGCTGCAATGTCCTCGGTTGCCATTGTTACTTTTGACTTTTCGATTAAGATATTCCCCCCTGTCATTATGTATGACGGCATTACTCGAATACCCTTATAATAAATTTCGCTATTCCGCAATTTATAGGTCGAAACAGCGGGAACAGCATT
>CAJUFF010000052.1:0-12661 GCA_910585505.1 uncultured Ruminiclostridium sp.
TCCTTTGGACTCCCCTACTTCCCTTTCGGAGTCCGAAAGGGAAGCGGAAAGGACAATTAGTCGCTTCGCTCCTATTTGTTTATCTTTTTGTTGGATTGCTATAGCATATTCTTTTTATGCGTTATCGGTCGTTTCTTTTTCCTGCCGTTCCTCTGCGGTTTCCAGCTTTTTTCTCACCGAATGGGGAACCCCGAAATTGATATTGTAAACCGTTTCCGCCGACGGCGTGAAAAGCACCGTTACCTTTCCGTATTTCTCATGCTCCGCGTCCAGATACCATATATTCCTGCCGGTGGCGTCGCTTGCCATAACCGTTGCGTTAGCGCCGGGATCCGACTTTCCCGTGTATTCACCCCAGCTCTTTACGGTGTTTAGCTTAACCGTAATAAGCCTTTTGCGCTTTCTCTTTCCCGAAATCTTGTCAATATCCAAGTCATTGTTGGTAACTATATACTCATATTCGGTAAAAGTGCCGCTTAAAAGAAGATATGCCAAGTAGCACGCTCCCGCCGCTATTATAAGCAGCATGGGAAAACCGAAAAGTATCATTGCGCCCACACATATGAATATCACAACCGAAGTAAGAAAACATATAAGTATCCTTAAAAAAATATCCTTCGGCTCGCTGAGCTTGCGAATAAGCTGTTCGTTGTAATGATCCATTGCTCTGTTTCCCTTCGCTTTATTTATGGCAACACCGCGCAAAGACTGCGCTGCGCGCTTTGCCGCGTATGCGCTTGCATAGAACCTGTCCACATAGGAATTGGCACGCGTCTTTTTGGCACATTTTACCGATGACTGCGTTAAAATTTCTTGACTTGCGACAGCAAGCCTGCAAAATTTTGCCTTGTCCCCGGCAAAATCTGCTCAAAAATCCACGCACCATTCTTATGTGGACAGGTTCTAAGGGCTGCCTAAAATAATATATGAGCTTGTACCTGTTATAGAACGATTAAAAACGGTCAAAAAAGACGAATTTTCGGGACAGAAAGGAGCGCCGCCATGATAAGGCGGTATTGTAAATATGAAAAACACAAAAAAAATTCTTCCCATAGCCTCGCTCTGCGCCGCAGCGGCGGCAACGATTTTCAGAGTGTTTCAGCTTCTGATTACGGTTGATTACAATGAAATGGGCTTCTACTCCTCCGAGGCGGGTTTTGTGACCACTCACGGGTTTTACTTGTTTTTGCTGATTGCGGCAGCGGTATTTATCGCAGCCGTGTTTATAGACAAAAAAAACGCGAACGCAGCCTATATAGGCGGTACGGGAGACCTGACCTCAAAACAGACGGCCGTATTTGGGCTGAGCTTTTTAGCGGCGGCTTGTCTTAAATTCTATATGCTGGTTTTCAGCTTCAAGGGTTTTGGGGTAGACTTTTTCGGCGAGGCGGTTATTTTTGCCGTGTTTGCGGCGATAGGCTTTATTTTGCTCGGCAGCAAAAAAATCAAGCCTTTTGTCGGATACCTTATGCTCCTTATAAGTATAAGCTACACCTTAAAATCCGCGTCTCTTTTTATGGGAGATACCATTATAACAAGGGTCAGCGACGAGCTGCTGCTGCTGCTTTCCTATGTTTCGGCGGTGTTCTTTTTCCTTTCCTTGGGCAGGTATTTTTCGGACAACGAAAGCAAGGATACCCGCAAAAAGCTTTTGTTTTTCGCTTCCGTCTCCGCCTGCCTTTCCGCATGCGCCTCTTTGGCGGGATATATTGCGCTGATTATAGACGGCGCGTATATGAAAGAGCATATGGAGCAGCACCCGGTTTCGGAAATAGGAATAATTATCATAGCGTTTACCGTTATTTTTACCCTTTACGGCAAAAAAACGACGCTTTTGGAAACGGATAACGAAAATGATGATGAAAACGCGTAGGACTGCAGTGAAGTCTCGCCTTCTGTTTAAATCCGAGTACTGGAAATACGGGATTCGGATACCGTGCTTACTGACGGCGGTCTGTTTTTTAAGCGGCTGCACCGTTTTTGACGGTTCGCTGGAAAGCCTTATGTATCCTCCTAAGCTCACCGAAACCCAGACTGCCGTTTATAACGCCCTTAAATTGAGTACCGGGGATCAGATAGAATTGGTTTACCCCGCCGGCGGGGAATACCGAAGCGCATTTGTTCTCTATGATCTGGACGGAGAAAAAACCGATGAAGCCATCGTCTTTTACCGCGAAAAAAATCTGTCGGAAAATGGAGAAAGCGGTTTGAGAATGAATTTTTTGGATCAGGAGGGCGGAATATGGACGTCGGTGACAGATCGTCCCGTTGCGGGAACCAAAATAGAGGACGTGAGCTTTTACAATTTTGACGGTACGGTAAGGGTGGGAGTGGTATGCTCTGTGCTTGCCCAGTCGGAAAAGTCGCTGAGTCTTCTGAAATATTCCGACGGATATGTGGAAGAGCAGTTCAAAACCACCTTTAGCTTTATGGAAACCGACGATTTGGATAACGACGGCTTTGATGAGCTGTTTTACGTTAGCTATGACTCGGTGATGGGATACAGTCACGCCCGTGTTCTCGGTACACGGGAAACGGGTGAAGGCGAAATACTCCCGTCTCCGGAAATACTTTCCACAGTGCCTCTTTACCCCGATGTTTCGTCGGTGCAGAGATTAAGCCGCCAGAAGCTCAACGAAAACGAAAGCCTGTTGTTTATTGATTACGCCAAAGGTGACAACGCATACGGAACCCAAATACTGTTAAGCTATAAGAACAACCTTACCCAAGTTTTTTCGGAAAATCTCAGCCGCCGCTCCAACTCTTACACTCCAATTCTGTACAGCACCGATATCGACGGAGACGGAAGGATAGAAGCCCCCTCCACCACGGCCTTCATAGGATACGAAAACCGCACGATTCCCGAACAGATTTTTTCGGTGGAATGGTACTGTACCGACACCGATAACGGCAATACCGTCATCAAAAAATTCACCACTTATGTAAGCGCCGGCGGCGAATACGTTTTTTATGTTCCCGTCAGGTGGCAGGGTTTGGTAACGGCGGAAAAAAGCGGAAACATTGTAAGTTTCGTAAAATACGACAGCGAAAGTCTTGTTTTGCTCTCGATATGCGTATCGGACATCATTCCCGATGGCAGTGGATGGAAAAAATATGACGATACCATATACGTTAAAAATTCCGACAGCAGCGACCCCATGGTTCTTACCGACGATGAGCTGAGAAACTGCCTTTGGATATAGATCCGTCGTTTTCTATCGGATTTTGCCGCGTGTGCGGGAACCTTTGCCTAACCGATTCGGAAAAGACATTATAATACCAATCCAATTTTAAACTTACGTAATAACCACAGTTTTAAAAGGGATCAGAATAAGAACCTGTCTTTGGTCAAGGTATAAACAAATAACTAAAGATTGGTATAAACTGTGAACAGATGCGGTTTTCGGCATTGTGTCTGCTGTCGGCAAATCGCAGCGAAAGGATCATACCATGCTCACCAAAAAAGTTTTAGTATGCGAGGACGAAGACGCCATACGCGACTTCGTGATAATAAACCTGAAAAGCGCGGGCTATGAAGTGACGGGCGTAGACTGCGGCGAAAAAGCTCTTGAGGAATTCTCCAAGGGTAATTTTTCCGCCGCCATACTGGACATAATGATGCCCGGAATAAGCGGGATGGAGGTATGCCGCAAAATCCGCGAAAGCGACGGAAAAATCGGCATAATAATGCTCACTGCCAAAAGTCAGGAAACCGACAAGATAGAGGGGCTGACAAGCGGTGCGGACGATTATATCACAAAGCCGTTTTCTCCCTCCGAGCTTGTGGCAAGGGTGGACGCCATGTATCGGAGAATAAGCTCCTACGAGCAGTCCTCCGGCGGAAAGATTCTGAAAGCGGGGCCGTTCGCTTTGGACGTTCAGAGCCGAAGCGTAAAAAAGAACGGAACCCCCATAGAGCTTACCCAGATAGAATACGGACTTCTGGAATATTTTATACAGAATTCCGGAATAGCGCTGGATAGAAACACCATTCTAAGGAAGGTCTGGCACGACGAGTTTTTCAGCGATGATAAAATAGTGGACGTTAACGTAAGGCGATTAAGAATGAAAATAGAGGACAACCCATCTTCCCCCGCGTTTATACAGACTGTCTGGGGCTACGGATATAAGTGGACGATTTAAGAGCATGTATTCGTTGGATATTGCAAGCGTCTTTTTGGCAGATTTTCCTGCTGAACCGCGTTAAAATTTTTTAAATTGCGCCGTCAAGTCCTGTGAATTTGAAAAAGTCACAAAGAAATCTTTGTCTTGTCAGCGACAAAATCCGCTCGAAAATCCACTTACAAATCCAACAAATACATGCTCATATAGCGAAAAGGATCACAAATGGCCGCAAAAAGAAAAAGCATAGCCACTCGCTGGTTTATTAACAGTTTCGGAATAATCGCGGTTATAATGCTTGTGGTAATAGTTGGAGTATATTTTTTTTCCCGTAATTATTATTACAGCTCTGTCAGCCGTTACCTGCGCTCCGAAGCCAGTTTGATACGCGGTGTGCTTACGAGATTTTACGAAAACTCCTCCTCCGATTATTCCGAGGAGATACGCTCCACGGTGGAGCATTTTGACAAAAAAGCGCTGATGGAGCTTATGGCGATAGACAAAAACGGGAATATAGCCATTTCAAGCAGCGGCTTTTCCCCCGATGTGGAGCAGGAAATGCCGGACTATACCGCGGCTCTGAACAGCCCCGACGGAATAGGCGAATACGTGGGAAGCCTTAACAGAAGCTCGGTAAGCGAAAGATACATGGCGGTATCGGTGTTGATAAGCAATGATAACAGTGACAAAAATTACAGTGCCATAAGAGTTATGACCAGCCTTGAGGGCGTGGATACGCAGCTTGCCCGCTTAAGTCTCGGTACAGCTGCGTTGGGTGCCTTTGTCCTGATATTGGTGCTTATTATCGGGCTTTATTTTGTGCGTTCGATTATTTTGCCAATAAGAAAAATGGCATCCTCCGCAAAAAGACTGGCGAAAGGCGACTTTTCCGAGCATATTGACTTTAAACGCGACGATGAGCTTGGCGAGCTGTGCGAAGCTTTCAATTACATGGCGGACGAGCTGGCCAACAGCGAAAAAATTAAAAACGATTTCATAAGCTCGGTATCCCACGAGCTGAGAACCCCCCTTACCGCAATCAAGGGCTGGAGCGAAACCATACTTGAAATGCGCAGCGCGGAAACTCTTATTAAAGGAATGCGGGTTATTACCACGGAAACGGAGCGCCTTTCCTCTATGGTAGAGGAGCTTCTGGACTTTTCGAGAATACAGAATAATCGCCTTATGCTCCAGAAGGATAACACAGATATTTTGGCGGAGCTGGCAGACGCGGTGCTGATATATACCGAAAGAGCCGCGAAAAACGGAATAAAAATAAATTATCACGAGCCCGACGGAGTCGCGATGATTTTCGGAGACAAGAACAGATTAAGGCAGGTTTTCCTGAATATAATAGACAACGCCGTGAAGTATACGGGAAATGACGGGGTTATCAACGTAGAGGCTGTTCTTAAGGAAAATTCCGTCGAAATAAGGGTGTCGGACAACGGCTGCGGAATAAGCGCAGACGACCTGCCCAAGGTGAAAAACCGCTTTTATAAGGCGAACAATACCGTAAGAGGCTCGGGAATCGGTCTTGCCGTAGCGGACGAGCTGACGGGTCTTCATTCGGGTAAGCTTGAGATAGAGAGCGAAATCGGAAAAGGCACCACCGTGACAATCATATTGCCCACCATACAGAAAAAGGCGGACGAAGGGGCAAAATAAAACAATGAATAAACCGTCGGTTTTTTCAGGAAGGAATGGTCGGAAAATGTCAAAAAGAGAAAAACCCGTCCTCCGCACCAGCATAGGAGGACAAGCACTGATAGAAGGTATAATGATGAAAGGCCCCAAAAAAGCCGCTCTGGCGGTGCGTAAAAAAAACGGGGAAATAGAAACGGAGTGCAAAGATCTGCCCGAAAAGAAATGGTATCAGAAATGCCCTTTTGTCAGAGGAATATTCAACTTTGTCGCACAGCTTAAGGACGGTATGAGCTATATGAATAAGTCCATGGAAATATCGGGGTATATGGAAGAGGATGACGAGGAGCCGTCAAAATTTGAGAAATGGCTGGAAAAAACCTTCGGAAAAAGCATAATGTCCGTTGTTTCCGTAATAGGGGCTGTATTTGGCGTGGGGCTGGCGGTGCTCTTATTTATATTCCTGCCCACATGGCTTTTCACCGGGTTTCAGGCGCTTTTCGGCGATACGGATATCTCCCCTTTCCGCTCGCTTTTTGAGGGAGTTATCAAAATTTTGATCTATATACTTTACCTTTGGCTGACCTCGCTTATGAAGGATATCCGACGCACCTACGAATATCACGGCGCGGAGCACAAAACAATAGCCGCTTATGAAGCGGGAGAAGAGCTTACTGTGGAAAATGTGAAAAAACACATACGCTTTCACCCCCGCTGCGGCACAAGCTTTATATTTCTGGTACTGGCCATAAGCATTTTGGTAACTACATTGGTGCCCATAAACAGCGAACAGTTTGCTTTGTGGTTCGGAGTAGGAAAGTTTGCCGCCGACCTGATGAGGGCGGTATGCAAGATACTGCTGCTTCCGCTGGTGGTGGGAATAAGCTATGAGGTGATAAAGCTTGCGGGAAGATACGACAATATAGCCACAAAAATCATTTCCGCGCCGGGACTCGCGCTGCAAAGACTTACCACAAGAGAGCCTGACGAGGGTCAGATAGAGTGCGCAATTGCCGCCATTACTCCCGTACTGCCCGAAAAGGGCGAGGAGGGACGGGAAGATAAATGGTAAGCTTAATGCTTAAAAAAAAGCTTCGCACTATTTTGGAGCAAAGCGGAAATCCTTGCGCCGCCTTCGAGACCGACCAGATAATGAAATGGGCGGTGGAGTTTGACCGTCTTACCTTTGCTCCCAACGTTGAAATCGACCCCTTGAAAGCCGAAAAGGCGATAGACGCCGCCAAGCGCCGCGTAAAAGGAGAGCCGCTCCAGTATATACTGGGTGAATGGGATTTTTACGGCTTTACCTTTCATGTTGGAGAGGGAGTGCTTATTCCCAGACCCGAAACCGAACTGCTGACGGAAAAGGCCATTTCCGTGCTGAAGGAGATGACGGGGGAGGGTTTCTCGCGGCGCGGTACGGTTATCGACCTTTGTTCGGGGAGCGGCTGTATCCCGATTGCCGTGGCAAAAAAATCCGGCGCACGCTGCTGTGGAATCGAAATAAGCGAAAAGGCTCTGGAATATTTTAAGGAAAACATTATCCTTAACGAAACGGAAGATAAGGTTACGGCTCTGTTGGGAAACGTACTTGAACCGGACGGGGAGCTTCTGGAAAAGCTGCCGGAAAAATGCGATATAATAACCGCGAATCCTCCGTATCTTACCGCCCGTGAAATGGGAGAGCTTCAGAAGGAAGTGAGACATGAACCCGAAATCGCCTTATTCGGCGGACAAGACGGTCTCGATTTTTATCGTGTGATCTTTGGCCGTTGGAAGGAGCGGCTTTCCGAAAAGGGAGAGTTTATAGTGGAAACGGGCGACGGTCAGGCAGAAGCGGTAAAGAGCCTGATGGAAAAGGAAGGCTTTTGCTGCGGAATAATAAAAGATTACAATATGTTGGGAAGAATAGTTTTTGGAAAGCTTGCCCATGCGGCGGTGCAATAATAGGTCTATAATACCTCTTTTAAGATTAAAAATATATTGAAAAAAGAAAGGAATATTTCAATGGCAAAATCATCCTCCAACACTCCTAAAAAAGTATTCGTAAAAGCCAACACACCCGAAGAAAAAAAGAAAGCCCTTGATTCCGCGATTGCCTACATAGTAAAAACCTTCGGCGAAGGCTCCGTAATGATAATGGGAAACCAGAAATCCAAGCTGAACGTTGAAGCCGTATCCACCGGCTCTCTCGGACTCGATCTGGCGTTGGGAATAGGCGGACTTCCCAAGGGAAGAATTGTTGAGATATACGGTCCCGAATCCGGAGGTAAAACCACCGTTTCTCTCCACGCGGTGGCGGAAGCGCAGAAAAAAGGCGGCATAGCCGCGTTCATCGACGTAGAACA
Source organism: uncultured Ruminiclostridium sp. (assembly GCA_910585505.1). GTDB lineage: Bacteria > Bacillota > Clostridia > Oscillospirales > Ruminococcaceae > Ruminiclostridium_E. The sequence goes on from CAJUFF010000052.1 coordinate 8,115, forward strand.
TGCGCTTGACCCGATTTACGCGAAGCAGCTTGGCGTAGACGTGGATCAGCTTATCGTCTCTCAGCCCGATACGGGCGAGCAGGCTCTGGAAATAATCGAAGCGCTTGTACGCTCCGGAGCCATCGACATAATAGTACTGGACTCGGTTGCCGCTATGGTAACAAAGGCGGAAATAGACGGCGAAATGGGCGACAGCTTTGTGGGAGTACAGGCAAGGCTGATGTCCGCCGCTATGAGAAAGCTAACCGCCGTTATTTCAAAATCCGACACGGTGGCCATCTTTATTAACCAGATCCGCGAAAAAATAGGCGTAATGTACGGAAATCCGGAAACCACTCCCGGCGGCCGTGCCTTGAAATTCTACGCTTCCGTAAGAATAGAGGTCAGAAGAGGCGAGGCTATTAAGGATGGTGATAAAATAATAGGCTCACGCACAAAGTGCAAGGTGGTTAAAAACAAGGTGGCGCCTCCCTTCAAATCCTGCGAGTTTGATATGATTTACGGTCAGGGAATAAGCAAAATGGGAGAAATCATAGATATGGGAGTCGAATTGAAAATTATAAAAAAATCCGGCTCATGGTTCAGCTACAACGATATGAAAATAGGACAGGGCCGCGAAAGCGTCAAAAAGTGGCTCACGGAAAACGAGGATATCCGATCCGAGGTGGAAGTAAAAATAAGGGATCAGGCCGACGCGCTGTTTAAAACTCTGCTCAGCGGAGGGGCGGACGACGATATGGGCGAAGGCTCGGATGGGCAGGAAAATCCTCCCGCCGAGGACGAAATTCCCGCGCCCGAATCCGAAGAAGCACCCGCTAAAAAAAGCACGGCGAAGTCCGCCCCGAAGAAATCGAAAAAAACGGTGGTAATTGAGGCCGAGGAAGATTTTGAAGAATTTTCAATAGATGAAATCGACGGAGATTAAATTTATTTATGAGCTTGTTTAACGAAGAAGAAACGGAGCTGGAGTACAACTCCGAATACAGCCGTGCCAGAAAAAGGGCAATGTACCTTCTGGGAAGCCGCGATTATTCCTCAAAAGCGCTTAAGGAAAAGCTCCTCAACAATTACTCAAACGACACCGCCGAGCGGGTAATAGAAGATATGAAGAATTACGGCTTTTTAAACGACGAGGAATACGCAAAAAAACTTGCTTCATCGTTGATCAGGGGGAAAAAATATGGAGCCTGCCGCGCAAAAAGCGAAATGAGACGAAAGGGAGTAAGCGAGCTTGATGCGGAGGAAGCTCTGTCGGAATATGAAAAAGAGGATTATTCCGATCAGCTTATTTCCCTTATTGAAAAAAAGTACGGCGACAGGATAGAGGACAGGGACGACCGTAGGCGTACCGTTGCCGCGCTCGCAAGAAGAGGCTACGGTTATTCGGAGATTAAAGACGCGATATTGACTGTGCTCCGCCGTTGGGCGGACGAAGAGGACGAGTAGTACCGAGCTTTTATCAAATTCCTTTGGTGATACACGTTTCCGAATTCGCAGGAGAACAGCTTACGCAAATCCGTCAAGGACGAACACAAAGCTATATGAAATTTGAATTGCCGGACTACGTTGAATTATTTATTGAATTGCCATAAATAAGCGGCTTGACATAATGCCGTAGTTATGTTACAATTCAAACGTTAAAAACCATTTGAAAAACAGGAAAGAAAAGTAAAAAGATGAAAGAAATAAAAGTAGGAATGGTGTCCTTAGGATGTCCGAAAAATCAGTGCGACGCCGAAATAATGATGGACAAAATACATAAGGCGGGATTTAAGCTGGTGGAAGAAGCCGGACTTGCCGACGTGGTGGTAATAAACACCTGCGGCTTTATTCAGTCGGCCAAAGAGGAAGCCATCGAGGAAATAATGGAAGCCATAAACCGCAAGGCGGACGGCATAAATAAAAAAATTATAGTAACAGGCTGTCTGGCGCAGCGGTATCCGGAGCAGATGGACGAAGAATTTCCCGAAATAGACGGGGTTATAGGCTTGGGTCATAACGGGGATATCGTCAAGGCGATAAACAAGGTCCTTGCGGATAAAAGAGTTATAATGAACAGCCCTCTCGGTGAATATAATCTGGAGGGAAGCAGGCTTTTGTCCACCATGCCCCATTATGCTTATTTAAGAATAGCCGACGGCTGCGACAACCGCTGCTCCTATTGCGCCATCCCCTATATAAGAGGCGGATTCAGAAGCCGTCCCATGGAAAATATACTTGAGGAAGTAAAGAGCCTCGCTTCCCGCGGAGTAAAGGAATTGGTGGTAATAGCTCAGGATACCACTCGCTATGGACTGGATATTTACGGGGAACTGAAGCTACCCGAACTGCTTGACAGGATATGTGAAACGGATGGCATAAAATGGATAAGACTTCTGTACTGCTACCCCGAAAGGATTACCGACGAGCTGATAAACGTCATGGCGAGACAGGAGAAAATCCTTCATTATATCGACGTCCCCATTCAGCATTGCAACCGCGATATTTTAAAAGCAATGAACCGTTCCGGAGACGAGCAAAGCCTTTGGGATCTGTTCGCCAAGCTCAGGAACAAAATGCCCGATATTGTCTTGCGCACCACTCTGATAACGGGCTTCCCCGGTGAGACGGAAGAACATTTTACCGAGCTGGCGGAATTTGTAAACAGCGTGAATTTTGAACACTTAGGCTGCTTCGCTTATTCCGAAGAGGACGGAACGCCCGCCGCCGAAATGCCGAATCAAGTGCCGAAATCCGAAAAAGAGCACCGCGCCGAAATCATAAACGAACAGCAGGAAATGCGGGTATCCGGCCGCTGTGCGGAGCTTGTGGGAAAAGTTTACGAAACGGTGGTGGAGGGCTACGACCGTTATTTTGAAATGTATTTCGGAAGGAATTATATGTTGGCTCCGGAAATCGACGGAATGATTTATTTCAAGGGCAAAGGACTCAAAACAGGCGAGTTTGTCAATGTCGAAATAACCGACGCCGTAGAGAATAATCTTATCGGAAAGAAAATATAGCCCGCGAAAAACGAAAATAAAAAAGGAGAATCTGACGTGAACCTCCCAAATAAGCTTACGATAGCAAGAACATTTGCCGTACCGTTTTATGTTGTTTTTATGATAGTTACCGACATTCCGCTGAACTATCTTTGGGCGCTTATCATATTTATCGCTGCCTCAGCCACCGATATGATAGACGGAAAGATAGCGAGGAAAAGGGGGCTTGTCACCAATCTTGGCAAATTTCTTGATCCACTCGCGGACAAAATACTGGTGTCCTCCGCTCTGATATGCATGGTGGAGCTTAAATGGACATACTCTTTTTTGGTAATTATAATAATAGCGAGGGAATTTATGGTATCCGCCTTAAGATTGGCCGCAGCGGGGGGGAACGATCATACCGTTATCGCCGCCGGTCCGTGGGGAAAGGTCAAGACCGCAGTCACAATGGCGTCCGTTTCGGTTATAACAGCTATGCACATTTTTACGGAAAATATTGTTGTTTTAGGGGAAAATTTTCCCGTGACGGCAATTTCCGATGTTCTTATGGTTTTAAGCACATTACTGACGATTATAAGCGGTATATTTTATGTTGCGGGATATTGGAGGGTGCTGACGGAGGAAAAATAATTTAAGGCAACACCGCGCAAAGACCGCGCTGTGTGCTTTGCCGCGCATACGCTTGTATCTTTCCGTCATTTTTGCCCAAAACTCCTTGAAATACGCCGGTATTCCTGCGTCGTTTTGGACAATCTGACCAAAAAGTTGACTGCGCGTCTGAACGACAATCTTGTGCGGTATTGCCTTAAATTTCAACGTTATTGTGTATTTATACTAATAACCATTTTGACACAGGATAAAATCATAGTCAAAATGGTTATTACACCCGAAACACTGTTAACCAATTAAAAACAATTTTTCCAATTTTTAATTGGTTAACAGTATTAGTAACTGCCTATAATAACTATGTAAACATAATAAATAGAATTTTAATATAAACAAGGGAAATTTTAACATTATTGTCAATAACGCACTAATTTTTATCAAAATAATATCACAAAATCGTCACAAAGACAGTTGACTTTTAAATTCCTAATAGGTATAATTATTATTATGGGTATCAGTGAAGTGTTTTACCTGACCCTATTGCTTTCATAAATTGCCGCCGCAGATTTTGCGCGGATCGTTTTCCGAAGGATAGGATTAAAAACCTCATTAAGACGTCTTTAATACAAATCTTTGGTCAAGGTATAGACAAATAATATGGATGACCTAAAGATTAGTGGCTTAGGGTGCAATTTTTAATCAAGTCTATAACTTAATTAAAGATTGGTATAATTAAGTTTTTTCATACAACATCACGGCGGATGGGCGGGTCAATTTCGGGAGCAATACATACGGCGGAATTCCGCCGAGTTTTGGAGGATTTATATGAACAACGATTACAACAATCAACAGCCTCAGCAGCCCCAGTACCAGCCGCCCATGCCTCCGGTACAGCCCGGAAAGAATTTAGCCGTTGCTTCTTTGGTTATGGGCATCTGCTCCTTGGTATTCTGGTGG
>CAJUFF010000052.1:12671-16078 GCA_910585505.1 uncultured Ruminiclostridium sp.
AATCTCGTGACTGGAGTTCAGACGTGTGCTCTTCCGATCTGTCATACGGTGCGATAATTGGTATCGGCCTTGGTATTGCCGCTGCTATATGCGGTACAAAGGCTAAAAAGCAGGGATTTATCGGCGGTATGGCCACTGCGGGCGTGGTAACCGGAATTATCGGAGCCGTTCTTTGTGCTATCGGTTTTATCGTATGTACCGTTATTATTTGTGCGGCAGTCGGAGTGGCAGGAATGACAGACACTTGGAGTTCATTGTATTATTAAGATAAATTTATGGTTTTAATAATTTTTAGTCACCTTCGGAGTTTTTCGAAGGTGATATTTTGTAATGGTACAAATTTGTAAAAACTTGAAAAAATAAAAGCTGTTGACAATATGAAAATTGTGTGATAAAATATAGGCAAATGATATAATTTCTTTTATACTAATTCTCAATCATCTTGTAGACAAAATTTCACAGGGGCTACAAGATGATTGAAAATTACACCCTAAGCACTAATTCCCGATCGACAACAAAATTTCTCTATACTTTTATCGGGAATTATAGCAACCAAAAAAAGTTTAAACAAAATTACAACAGTGCAAAACACACAAGCTTTGGGGGCGTTGTCCCCGTCCTTTGGACTCCCCTACTTCCCTTTCGGAGAGTAGGAAGGGCAATTAGTTGCTTCGCTTCTATTTGTTTATCTTTTTGTTGGATTGCTATAGTATTATAGCGCTTTGTAAAACTATTTACACCGATATTTGATTGGATAATAGACAATATCTGCCGTCAAAACAGATATCGGTATTAACCGTGCATATACGGAGGATACATATGAACAACGATTATAAAAACCATTCGCAGTCTGATCAGCCGCCTCGGCAGGAGTCTCAGAGCTATCCGGTTAATCCTTATCAGTATTCACAGACCGACCGGAGTCAGCAATATCCAAACCTGTACAACAACCCTTACCCCCGCCCTCAATATATCCCTCAGCCGCCTTTGCCTCAGCCGGGCAACGGTCTGGCTACCGCCTCGATGATATGCGGTATCTTTTCATTGGTGTTTTTTTGCACCGGACCCTTTGCCATTGTGGGAGTTATTTTGGGGATAATCGCGGTAATTACTGCCACCTGCGCCAAAAAGAAGGGATTTATGGGAGGAATGGCAACTGCGGGTTTGACGACCGGAATTATCGGAATGATTTTGTCGGCCTTGGTTTTTATTTCCTGCATTGCCTGTCTCAGCACATTCAGCAGTGCGTCAAAAAAAGCCGTTGCGGAAGAATGGCCCGATATTATCGAGGACTGGGGTTATGATTACGACTGGGATTATGACTATGGATGGGACGATTATATCTGATGCCGATCCTCGGTCTAAGTGTTGAAAATAATTAAACAATCGTGTCCGAAGAGTATTCGGGCTTTTTGTTTGCGATAGGAGCTTGATTATGCTGTCAACCTTTACTTTTTTAGGAAAGACAATATCCGCATACGCCGCCTGTGCAATTGTCGGAGGGGTTTTTATATCCATTTTCTGTGCGCTTCAGTGCCGTTTTCCGAGAAAAAAGGGCGGAAAAGTTCCGGATAAGCAGGACATTCTGTTTATGCTGCTGTTTGCCGCCTTCGGTATGTTTATAGGCGCCAAAATTATGTATGCTGTTACTTCGATAAATTTTATATACAACGAAGCCCTGAACTTTTTTCAAAACCTCTGGGAATGGATAAAATTGATTGCGGGAGGAGGGCTGGTGTTCTACGGAGGTCTTATCGGGGCAGCTGCCGGAGGACTTATATACGTTTTTCATTATAAAATCCCCGTTTCGGAATCGGTGGATATGGCCTTTGTCGGAGTACCGCTGTTTCACGCTTTCGGGAGACTGGGCTGTTTTATGGGCGGATGCTGTTACGGTGTGGAGTATCACGGTTTATTTGCAGTGACCTTTCCCGCCAAAAACATCGGCGGAGCGCCTGTGGGTGTGGAGCTTCTGCCGATACAGCTTATTGAAAGCGGATTAAATCTTATTTTATGGGGCATTCTATTTGCCGTTTACCGCCGAACGAGCCGCCGCTGGCTTACAACCGGGCTTTATCTCAGCTGCTACGGCGTTATGAGGTTTATTCTCGAATATTTCAGGGGAGACCTGATAAGAGGTCATCTTGGAGCATTGTCCAGTTCGCAGGTGATAAGCATATTTATTGTTCTTGCAGGCGCTTTCCTGCTGATAAAGCCTCTATTTATGGACAAAATTGGAGCAATATACGATGAGGAGTACGCCGAATCGCTGGAAAAGCTGAACTTGAGGCGTAAAGAATATAAAGAAACAATTAAAGCCCGCCGCGAATATCATAAGCGATATTTAAAAGAATACAGAGCATATTTAAAAGCTAAAATAGAAAGGCGTATCAATCAATGAATATAGTAATAACCGACATTGAAACAGTAACACAGGACGATCTGAGTTTTAAGGGAATAGAAGCCTTCGGTAGGGTGACCGCTTATGGAGCCACGGCGGAAAACGAAGTGGAGGAGCGAATAAAAGATGCCGATATAATACTTTGCAACAAAACCCCTTTAAATCGCGGAAATCTGAAAAACGCAAAAAACCTTAGATATATAGGGCTTTTTGCTACCGGTTTCAACAATATAGACATACCCTATTGCAAGGAAAAAGGTGTCGTTGTCTGCAACGCTCCGGATTATTCTACCGATGCGGTTGCTCAGCTCGTATTCGCTTTTATATTGGAACTGGCAAATAAAGTTTATGCCTACAAAGGGCTGACGGATAAGGGAGACTGGATAAAAAGCCGCACCTTTAGCATGTTCCCCATACCCATTATGGAAATTAAGGGAAAGACATTGGGTATAATCGGTCTGGGAAATATAGGACAAAGGACGGCGGAAATAGGAAACGCTTTCGGAATGAAAGTAATAGCATATAACCGTTCTCCTAAGGAAGTAAAAAACGTTATCTGCACCGATTTAAAAACGGTGTTGGCAGAAAGCGATATATTGAGTCTGCACTGTCCCCTTAACAAAGAATCGGAAAACCTTATAAATAAAGATACAATAGCTCTTATGAAGGACGGTGCGATTCTTATAAACACAGCAAGAGGCGCGGTAGTAAACGAGAAAGATGCCGCCTGCGCACTTAAATCCGGAAAACTGGCGGGAATAGGCACCGACGTTCTTCAAAAAGAGCCGATGTCTTCCGACTGTCCGCTTTATGGAGCGGAAAACTGCATTATAACACCCCATATAGCATGGGCAGCCAAGGAGACGAGAGAAAGGCTGCTGAAAATTGTTGAGGATAATATAAGGGGATTTATCGAGGGGAACATTAAAAACAATGTTGCCATGTAACAATTTATACTAATACTGTTAACCAATTAAAAATTGGAAAAATGGTTTTTAATTGGTTA
>CAJUFF010000053.1 GCA_910585505.1 uncultured Ruminiclostridium sp.
TAAGACCCGAAAAAGATTTTGGTTGACCGTGCGATTTTATTTCGCTTGGTTTTCCTTTCCCTGAGCCTTTCAGAAATTATATCGGCAGTGTTCCAAAAAACTTTAGTGTTTTTTTAAAAAAATAGGAAGATTTTTTGTTTTTTGGTTAATATCTCTATAAATCAGATTTTATTTTGTGCATTTTTTAAGATAAAAAGAGAAACAGGCATTTTACAAAGGAAATTTTGCAGTACGCTGTTTGATAATTTCCAGATTGTATTAGCTATTTTTAACAGTATAGAAAGGGACGTTTTTTAAATGTTTTTTTATGAGTTTAAAATTTGCTTTGCGGGTTGACAAAAGGGGATAGATGTTGTATAATAAAGATAGAAAAAGAAGCAGTCCGGACGGCTGCTTCCGATTGGTTATGAAAAATAACCGCGCGGTTTTGCAGACATTGGGCGGTTATTTTTTTTTATTAAAAAAGAAATAACATATAATACTGTCATTAACACAAGAGAGGAAAAGAAAATAAAAGAAGTAAAAAAAATCTTTAAAATTGCGCTTCGGATACTGTCAGTGGCTCTCGAATCGGCGTTTGTTCTGATATTTGCGGGTCAGATGCCGAGGGGGATAACCAATATAGGCGCGTTTTTTGGCTTGTTTATGTCGCTGGCGGCGCTTCTGATTACCGTTTTTTTCGGACGGGTGAAAACATTTCTGAAAAAGCTTTGGAAAAGAAAGTCCGGCAAGGTGTTTCTGATATGCTTTTCTTCGGTATTCGGCCTGCTTTGCGCATACGCGGCGGTTCTTTCTTCCCTTATGATAAAGGAAATATACAATGTGCCGAAACAGCCCGACGCGGTTATAGTACTGGGATGCAGGGTTGAGAAGAGCGGAAAGCCCTCTCTTATGCTTAACCGACGGCTGGAGGCTGCATGTGAATTTCTTAAGGAGAACGAGGAGATTATTTGCGTGGTGTCGGGGGGACGGGGGAAAGACGAACCCGTTTCCGAAGGTGAAGCCATGAAAAAGGCTCTTGCGGAAATGGGTATTTCGGAGGAAAGAATATTCGTGGAGGACGTTTCCGAAAGTACGGAGGAGAATATTGCTTTTTCCGTGCGGCTTCTGGAGGATATGGGTATAGAAGTAACCGAAGCGGCGATAGTCACCGACGGATTTCACCTGTACCGCGCCGGACTTATGGCGGAAAGGGCGGGGCTTAAAACCACATCGGTAAGCGCCGACACGCCTTGGTATCTGGTTCCGTCGTACTGGCTCAGAGAGTGGTTCGCGCTGTCGGCGGTGTTTTTTCTCGGAAAATAAAAAAAGACAATCTTTGATCATCCATATATTCGTCTATACTTTGATCAAAGATTATTATAAGACAGCACGAAAATACGCATACGTATTTCCGTGGGTTCGTGTTATGAAAGAAAGGGGAATATAATATGAAATACTGTAAAAACTGCGGCGCGGAAAACAGTGACAACAATATTTTCTGCTTCAACTGCCGCTGTGAAAGCTTTAACCCCGCTCAGCCCGCGCCTCCGTATCCCAACGCAAACGTACCGGTTCTTCCCGCCGCTCCGCCCGTTTACATGACGCCCGCGAAGCCGAAGGAGGCTCTCGGTATATCCGAGCTGCTGACCGTGTTGGGATTTGTCTGCGCCGTGGTGGGAATGTACAGGATATCCATGATACTTCACCCGATAGGCGTATTGACTTCGATAATCGGATTCGTAAAGGGTAAGCGCTATCGCGGTCTGGCTCTGGCGGGTACGGTGATATCCGCAGTGGGCGGGATAATTTATCTTGTTATTTCTCTGTACAAGAACGGAATGCTGCCCGAATGGATTACATATGGGGCGTTTCACTGAGAACCTGTTCCGAGGTCTGCGCTCAGTTAAGCAGCCAACTATAATCCTGTCGGCAGTCGAGGACGTAATCGACGTACACGTTATCGTCTTTAATCTGATACAGTACTATATACCACTTGGCTATGAACATTTTATGATAGGTATTTGTTTGTATGGAATAGGCGTTAAAGTAAGGAAATCTTTCCGGCATTTCAGAGAGGGAGTGTATTGCGGTTATGATTTCCTTCTTTTTTTCATTCGCCGCCTCTTTGCTGGCCTTAGCCAAAAAACGGATATGAGATCCTATCATTGATTTAGCTTTGTCGGAAATTATGACGTTGTATTTTTTTCCGTTCATTCCGACACCTCTTTAATTATGCGGTCAAGGTATTCGCTCACCTCTTCGACCGTATATCCCTTCTTTCCCGCCGCTCTGTCCTCTTCCACCGAAAGCAGCTCTTCCCTGAGCTTAAGCATTTTTTCCCTTCTCTCAAAAGACTCGATATCCATAACCACCAGATCGCCTTCCCCGTTTTTGGTAAGGAACACGGGTTCGGACGTTTTCCTGCAAAGCTCGGCGATTTCGTTGTAATTCTGGCGTATAGCCGCTGAAGGACGAATATTCATGGTGTACCTCCGTAAAGTTTATTATATTGCTCCCCCAATTAACTCTTGAATTTTTCTGCTTGCCCGACTGCCGAAATACTTCGTCAGAAATCCTTGAAATATGCGCATATTCCTGCGGCTTTCTTCCTTGTCTTTCGACAGCCGTTCGGCGCATAAAATCTTCAAGAGTTAATTGGGGGAGCAATAGTAAAATTATAATAATATTATAGCATTTTTTTGTTACATTGTCAACGTCCGATAAAAATTGTTTCAAAAAAAGCTGCAATCCCCCTTTCGGGGCTGATTGCAGCTTTTTTATTTATTACTTTTGCAGAAGCTTCCTCATCTTCTCTTCCGCCTTTTCCAGCTTCGCCCTCTCGTTTTCAATTTGCTCCTTGGGCGCCTTAGCCAAAAATCCCGGATTATTCAGCTTTTTGCTGAGGAAATCAATGTCCTTCTGCACCGCCTTGATTTCCTTATCCAGCCTTGCCGCTTCTTTCTCCGCGTCAACCAGCTCGCCCTTGGGCATAAACAGCCTTGCGGCGGCGGTAACGGCGGTCATTTTACCCTCGGCGGACTCAACCTTTTCCTTTACCTCAACCGAGGAAGCTCCCGCCAGACGTGTAAAGAACACCGCGCAGGACTCGAACAGCTCTTTGTCTCCGGTTTCTATTTCCAGTGAAGCCTTTTTGGAGGGGGGCACGTTCAGCTCGCTTCTCTGAACGCGTATCGCCTTTACGGCGTCGATTATCTTGCCGAAATCCTCTTGTTCCTTTGGGAAGCAAAGTTTTTCGTCGTATTTGCACCATTGGGAAACCATAATGCTTTCGGGCTGATCCTCAACGGGCATGGACTGCCATATTTCCTCGGTAATATATGGCATAAACGGGTGGAGAAGCTTAAGCAGTCCCGCCATAACGTAAACCAGAACGTTCTGCGCCGCTTTGGCGGTCTCTCCACCCTCGGCGATACGCGGCTTGGTAAGCTCGATGTACCAGTCGCAGTAAATGTCCCATATAAAGTCGTAAACCTTACCGCAGGCTATTCCGAATTCGTAAGCGTCAATATTATAGGTTACGTCCTTAACAAGCTCGTTGTAAAGGGACAACAGCCATTTGTCCTCTATGGGAAGATTTTCGGGGAGCACTGCCTTGGTCATATCCTCCGGCAGGTTCATCAAAATATACCTTGAAGCGTTCCAGAGCTTGTTTGCAAAATTTCTGCTGTTATTCATCTTCGCTTCCGACCAGCGCATATCGTTTCCGGTAGCGTTTCCTGTAATAAGGGTGAGCCTTAAAGCGTCCGCACCGTACTGCTCTATTATTTCCAGAGGGTCAACGCCGTTGCCCAAGGATTTGGAAAATTTTCTTCCCTGGCTGTCGCGGACAAGTCCGTGAATGTAAACGTCGGTAAACGGCTTCTGCCCCGTGTAGTGCAGACCGCTGAATATCATTCGGGATACCCAGAAGGGTATGATGTCGTAGCCCGTTACCAATGCGTTTGTGGGGTAGAAATATTCGTAGTCCTCGGTCTTGTCGGGCCAGCCCAAAGTGGAGAAGGGCCACAGCGCCGAGCTGAACCAGGTATCAAGAGTATCCCCGTCCTGTACCATCTCCGCTCCGCATTTGGGGCACTTGTCGGGTGCGGATACGGCAATGGTTTCGTGACCGCATTCCTTGTTTGTGCAGTAGTAGGCGGGAATCCTGTGTCCCCACCAGAGCTGTCGGGAAACGCACCAGTCTCTTATATTTTCCATCCAGTGAAGGTAGCCGTTTTCAAAGCGCTTGGGAATAAAACGCAGTTCTCCCGATTTTACCACGTCGATGGCGGGTTCCGCAAGCTTTTTCATGGAAACGAACCACTGCTTTGAGCAGCGCGGCTCAACTACCGTATGGCAGCGCTCGCAGGTGCCAACGTTGTGAACGTGCTCTTCTATCTTAACGAGAAGCCCCAGTTCCTCCAGATCGGCAACCATGGCTTTTCTTGCCTCATAGCGATCCATTCCCGCGTATTTTCCGCCCTTTTCGTTAATGGTGGCGTCCTCGTTCATGATGTTGATTATTTCCAGATCATGGCGGAGACCTACCTCGTAGTCGTTGGGATCGTGAGCGGGGGTGATTTTAACAACGCCCGTGCCGAATTCCATATCCACATATTCGTCGGCAATAACGGGTATCTCCTTATTTACCAAGGGCAATATTACCTTTTTTCCTATTATTTCCTTATAGCGCTCATCATCGGGATTGACCGCAACGGCAGTGTCGCCCAGAAGCGTTTCGGGACGGGTGGTGGCTATTTCCACAAAGCCGCTGCCGTCGGCAAAGGGATATTTAATGTGCCAGAAGTGACCCGCCTGTTCTTCGTACTCGCATTCGATATCGCTGATACTGGTCTTACAGTTGGGGCACCAGTTGATTATTCTTTCCCCGTGATAAATCAATCCCTCGTTGTACAGGTCGACAAACACCTTCTGTACCGCCTTGGAACAGCCCTCGTCAAGAGTGAATCTGAGCCTGTCCCAGTCGCAGGAGCAACCCAATTTTGTAAGCTGTTGGCATATTCTCCCCTCATACTTGTCCTTCCACTTCCATGCCCTTTCAAGGAAGCCATCCCTGCCCACGTCGTCCTTGGAAAGTCCTTCCTCCTTCATAGCCGCGACGATTTTCGCCTCGGTGGCAATGGACGCGTGGTCGGTGCCGGGAAGCCAGAGAGTGCAGAAGCCCTGCATTCTCTTATAGCGAATTATAATATCCTGAAAAGTCTCGTCAAGAGCGTGCCCCGTATGAAGCTGTCCCGTAATGTTGGGAGGGGGGATAACTATGGTAAATGGGGTCTTGTTTTTGTCTATTACGGCGTGGAAATATTTCTTTTCCAGCCAGTTTTGATATATCCTGTCCTCAAAATCCTTTGGGGAGTAGGTTTTCGCCAGTTCTTTCTTCATTGTTGTTTATATCCTTTCATTTTAGAGGTTCCCTTATGGCATATATGTGCTGTATACCAATCCCTTTTTAAACTGACGTAATATCCAAAGTTTAAAAAGGGATTGCACCCGAAACGCTAATCCCACAGTTTTTAAAAGGGATTAGTATTAGTCTCCCATTGCCGCAAAATGGCGGCGATAGCGCTTGGGTATTTTTATGTCCGAAAAATAGCCTATATCAGACAGCACTTCCGAAATTGCGGCAAAGCCGTCATTGTAATAACGAATTATCCTTTTTTGCCTGTCCTTTATCCCCAGAAAATCGGGAGGACAGACAAATGTCCATTCCGCCGATTCCGTATCCGCGACTATACGGTAATACTTATCCGTATAAGTGGGATTTACGCCGAAATGCTGCAATAATATATGATGCTCGAAGCTGTCGTCAAGCAAGGACATTAACACCGGTTCGTTTTCGTCAAATGGAACGGCAAGGATAAGCGGTTCTTTTTTTAGGATATAATTGTTTACGGTGATTTCGTCGGGATATTTTTTGTAAGTCATTACAATATCCTATCCTTTCTGACAATATATATTTCCCTTTATTTACCTGTTCACTTATTCACCCGTCCACCAGCAGGGTTTTGTTATTGCTGAATATCACCATTCCCGGCTTGGCTCCGTTAGGCTTTTTAACATACCGTACCTTGGTGTAGTCCACGGGAATTTTCGTCTGACCCTTGGCCTTTGAGTTTGAAGCGGCAATATGCGCCGCCTCCTCGATGGTGCTTTCGGGGATTTCCCTCCCTCCCGCGAACACTATCACGTGAGCGCCGGGTATATCCTTGGTGTGAAGCCACAGGTCGTCCCCCTTGGCGGTTTTTAGTGTAAGCTTGTCGTTCTGGAGATTGTTCCTGCCCACCCAGATGTCAAAGCCGTCCTTTGATTTAAGCTTTATGGGCTGAAGGGGCTTCAGGGTTTTGTCGGTGCTGCTGTTTCTCCCTTTTTTGAGATAGCCCGACTGAGAAAGTTCAAGCCTTATTTCCTGAAGCTCCGCGTCGGTCTGCGCTCTTGCCGCCGCGTCGAAAACGCTGTCCAGATAAACAAGCTCATGTTTTTCCTGCTCTATAAGCTTAGTCAGCATTTTCTCCGCCGTATCCAGCTTTCGGTATTCGTTATAGCATTTCTGGGCGTTCTGTGAAGGCGTAAGCCTTACGTCCAGCTTTATGGTTTCGGGCTGTCCCGTAATGTAATTATCCACCGTTATTTCGTTCATTCCCTTTTCCATTCGGTAGATATTGGCGGAAAGCAGGTCTCCGCGGACTCGGAATACCTCCCGTTCGCCGCAGGCCGAAAGTTCGCCCTTTTGCAGATCCAGTTTCTTAGCCGTCCTGTTGTATACGGCCAGAATGGATTTGAGCAGGTCGCCGGAACGCTGCTTCATTCGCTCCGCCTGCGCCCTTCCCGAAAAAAATCCGTCCAGAAGCTTGGAGGGAGAGTCGGATTCCTTTTGTATCATTGAAGCTCCGTACTGCTCGGTGGGAATAAAGGTAAAATCCACGGGCTTTCCGTTTTTGTCGTATATTGTGACATATTTGGCGCCGTCTTCCGTCAGCGCGTTTTTTAATTTGTTGAGGAAAAAGCCGAACCGCTCCAAGCGTTCCTTGTCTTCAAGACACTTGCAGGGAACGTCGATATCTCTTGCCGTATAAAAAGCCCATTCGCGGCACAGAACGGGGCTTACTCCCTCAAACACCTTTATAAGAGTTTTTTCAAGCTTCTGCTCCGGATAAGCAGAAAGCCTTTCTTTTGCCTCCTCGACGGTGCAAAACCGCAAATCCAGTCTGTCCTCCTTCGGAGGCGCCTCGTAGAGTATACCCGGCAAAATCCGTCTTATGGCGGAAACGTCGTCCCCTATGCGTTTTATGCTGTCCACCACGCGCCATTTCCCGTTTTTTTCGGTGAGCAGTATTATGTTGCTGCATCTTCCCAACAGCTCCGCGGAAAGGCGGTTTCGGACTATGTCCCCTATTTCGTTTACGCACTCAAAGTCAAAGGAAAGAACCCTTTCAAGACCCTCCTGCGTTATATCCAGAAGCCTTCCGCCGCTTAAGTGCTTTCGTAAAAGCATACAGAACATGGGCGGCGACTGGGGGTTATCGGCTATACCTTCGGTGACGCAGACCCTTGCCGCGGACGGGTTGGCGGATAAAGCAAGTCTTACCGCGCCTTTATATCCGCGCAGAGTGACAACAAGCTCGTCTCGCGCCGGCTGGTGTATTTTATCCACCCGCGATCCCACAAGCCCTTTGGCGGTCAGCTCGTTTTTTATAAGTGAGAGAAACGCTCCGTCAAGTGACATAACGGCTCCTTTCTTTTTTTATAAAGTTAAATCAACAGTATTTCAGTATATCAACACTGTTTTCCGCGATAAACGCTTCTATTCCCAGATCGGCTTCAAGATCGGCGGCGATTTTGCCGCATATTATATTTTCGGTATGGAAATGACCCGCGTCAATAAGGGTTATTCCTCTGTTGGCGGCTTCTATAAACCCGCTGTGTTTGACGTCTCCGGTAATCAGGGCGTCGCAGCCCATTTTAACGGCGTTTTCCACATTTTCTTCGCTTCCGCCCGCGCCGGAGCATACGCCCACGATTTTTACAATCCGACCGCTGTCATAGTACCTGACGGTATTACAGTGAAAAGCTTTTTTGCACATGGTTGCCAATGAGTCCGCATCCGAAACGAAATCCAGTTCCACGATTCTTCCGTAGCCGCTTCCGTCGCTATGGATCGGCTCCAGCACTCTTGTCTCTCCCTTGAAATCAAGAAGCTCAAGCATCATATCGCTGATGCCGTTTTTGCAGATATCCACGTTTGTATGCGCGCATATGGCGCTGATGTCGTTTTTGATAAGTATATTTAAAGGGTTGTGTATCTCAATGGCGCTAAGCTTATGGAAAATCAGCGGGTGGTGGGAAACTATCAGCTCCGCGCCTTTATGCGCCGCTTCCTCCGCAGCTTTTTGGGTGATATCAAGACATACCGCCGCTTTGGTGACAATAGACTCCATATTTCCGACAAGCAGACCCGAATTGTCAAACTTATCCTGTGTGTCGAAGGGGGCCATAGCGTTTATATAACGGTATACGTCTCCGACGGTAACGGTTCCCATACAATCGGCTCCTTTCCTGCTTTTTACAATATTTATGGTGTTTTTTCTATTTCTTTTTTTATTTCAAGGTAAAAGGGTTCGCCTTTACCCATTTTTTCCAATCTTTGAAGTATCTTTTCCCTGTATTCGTCATCGCGGTTTTTTCCGAGAAATGCAAAAACCGGATCCGTTTCTTTTTTTTCTCCCGTATAGGCACAAAGCATAACGGTATACACCTTTTTTGAAACCGCCGCCGTTTTTTCCGTAATTATCTCAAAACCGTTCCGGTATAGCTCGCGTCGGAGCAGATGATCCTTGGTCATGGGCTGAAGTATAAAGCGCATATCCTTATTGAGATATGTGCAGCGGGACAGGATATCGGCAATCATTTCCCCTCCCATACCCGCTATTATCACGTCATCTACGGGGGGCACACTGTCCAGTCCGTCGCTGAGCAGGAATTTTATATCCTTAATGCCGTAAAGCTCCGCCGTGGCTTTTGCGCAGGCCAAAGGGCCTTCGGCGATATCGGCGGCGTAAATTTCTTTAGCCCCCTGCCGATAAAGCCAGCAGGGGACTAAAGCGTGATCCGTTCCTATATCCGCTATGCGCTTATCCGTGCGGACAAGTTCCGCTACGGTTTTAAGACGTCGATCGAGGCGGATATTCACTTGTTTACCGCGTCGTTGAGCTTTGCTACCAACGTGTCGGGGTCAACGCCGTGAACGGCGCAGGCCTGAGCTACGCTTTCGCCTCTTGCGGAGGGGCAGCCGAGGCAGTGCATGCCCATTTCAAAAAAGAAGGGGGCGGCGGCTTCCGCGTTGAAATCGAGAATATCGCCGATGATTGTGTCTTTTGTGATTTCCATGGTTTTTCCTTTCTTTTTTGGGGGACGAGTTGTTGAAGCCCCCCGATTATTATTTTCTTTTGGTTTATTTATTATACACTATTTTTGGGGAAATTACAAGGGGGGTGGGGGGATAAGTAAGTTGTGCTTGCCGCAAAGAGATGAAGGTTTTCATCGAAAGTCGATTTCCTTTTAAAATGTCTTTTTTTGCACCGCCGGTGCAAAGCCGCTCCCGCGGGGGGCTTAAGGCGACACCAAAGAGGGGAGAAGGTGAACAGGCTTCGCAATCCGGATTTATTTATAAAGTTTACAGGTTTATCGTAAAATTACTTAGTCGGCGAAGCCTGTCCGCCACTCTCCCCCCTTAGGCTTCGCCTTAAGAATCCCTTCCTTACCCCCCTCTGTGTGTTTTATCGTCAATATAGGTTTCTCTCGAATAAAATGCTGTGCCGATGATTGCTATTGTCGTATGTTTTGCTTTGATTTTGGGCTTGTTCTTTTATATAACTATATTTACGCTTCCAATAAAGCTTTTTCGTCCGATTTTTTGAAAATTACGTGACTCCCGCTCCTTCGCAAAGCGAATAAAGCATATAATAATAGGCGCTTTTTCCTAAATGTACTCCGTCTTCCATTCCGAAATCTTCCGACAATCCACCTGTTTCGGTTTTCAGACCTTCGGAGGAATCAATATAACGCCTTGCTCCCGAATCTGAATTTTCGATCATTTTATAAAGAGCTTCATTAAACTCGTCTATCTCATAGTTATAACAAAAACTGCTGTCCTCCGTAACGGGAGTTATGGACATAACATACAGGTTGGCGTCGGGACAAAGGGCTTCTACCCGTTTCAGAAAGCTGTCGTAATATTCGGCGAACTCTTCCGCGCTTTCTATGTTCACATCGTTTATGCCCATAAGGAAAACAAGATTTTTCTTTCCGCTGTTTACCGCCGCCGTTAGCGGTTCAACCTGCGCTCCCCCGTATTCAAAGGTGAAATCGTTTATGTTACGCGCCGCCACCCCCGCTTTTGCGCAGCAGCTATCGCTCAGCCCGTACATCGAAAAGCCCGAACAGATACTGTCTCCCATAAAAAAACAGGATTCGATAAACTTTTCCTGTGCGTCGGAAAAGGAGTTCTTATTGATGACCGCGGGTCTGGCGGCGGAAGTATGCGCTTCCTCTGCGGTTGTTTCCGAGGAAATAAGCAGATCTCCCCCTATTCCGCCGGTCTCGCCGTCGTCAGACTCGTTTGATGTATCGGGAATAAACTGCCTGTCTGAAATATCAACACAGCCGCATTGAATCAAAGCTAATGCGGCTGTTAATAATGTCGTAATAATTTTATACGGTTTCATTTTCGCTGTTCTGCTCCAAAAACGGAATTTTTATACTTATTTGATGGTTTGGCAGTAATATGGTTCAAACTGCCCTGCGTACTGATTTAAGAATATGTATATACAAGATATTTCACGCGTCTTATCGACAAAATTTGCCGGAAAATCCACGCAGAACTCTTGTGAGGACACTAAAACCATTGTTATTCCATTTCGCTTCTTCGCGTGGTTTTAAAAACGTAGTTCAGTTCTATGTCCTTGTTGGTGTTTTCCCTCTTAAACGCCTTTTCTATACGCTTCATTATAAGCTCTCCCGTTTGCTCGTTGGTATTTAAGAGCATTATAACGAATTGACTTACACTGTATCTTGAAAAAATATCGCTGCCTCTCAGAGAACGCGAAACACAGTCCTGTAATCTCTGCATGGCCTTGTTCAAAGGATTCTGGGCGGGCAAATCACCGTCCGCGCCGTTTATGGTAAGCAGACAGATATTTATGCTGATTCCCGTTCTTTGCGAATCTCTTATCTCAAGCTGATAAAGGTGTTTGAATATCTGATACTCACAGAAAAAAGCGCCGCTAACCTGTCTTTGTTCCAACAAATCGGAAATAACCGCGTCAATATCAGATCTGACGCTTTTTTTCGATTTTATGGCGGTGTCGTAAAGCTCTATAAGCTCTTTTGAGGGAGTAATTCCGAATTTCGTCATCATCAAATGGGTTACGGTTTCGTACTGACGTTTTGCGCTTTCCTGATCTCCCAGCTCCGCCAGAGCCTTTATGTGACTGTAATGCACAAATTCGTCGTAAGGGTTAATGATGGAAGCCTTGCTGCAAATCGCAATAGTGTCGTGAAGCTTTCCCATAGAGGTAAGAAGCTCCACCGCTATACGCACAGCCTTGCTGTAAACCGATCTGTAATAGGTGTTTAAGGGAATTACCCATGATTCATAGGCGGATTTTGCCAAAAAATCACCCGAATACAGGTTAACCGCGTTCAGTATAAGACTCAGCTTTTCATCCTTGTCTTCGGTTGAAGCTGCTTCTTTGAAGGCTTTTTCAAATTCCTCCGCGTCAATCTCGGTGTCAATTTCCTCGTTAATGCTGTAAGCGCCGTTTATACAAACTATAATCTGTTTTTCACAGCCTAATTCCGACAAAATATCCCGCAGGCGATGTATTTGTGTTTTCAATGCGCTTGTGGGGTTTACTCCTTCGTCCTCTCGGCTTAAAATGTCAATAAGCTCCGATTGTGCCACTGCTCTGTTGTGATGCACCACCAGATACTGGAGCAGGAGCCAGAGCTTTTTTGATCTTTTGGAGTGTTCGCTGATGGTATTGTCCCTGTACGACACTGAGAATTCGCCGAACATTGCTATTTTAAGCTTATCCATACGCTCACCTTCTCTTTACTCTTTACTTCAATGTGTGGGATACGCCGCCGATAATGCGGGGCATTGAACCGGGTTATTTTGCTCCCAAAAAATTTTGCCTTCAATGATTGCCGTAAATGAAAAAACATCAAGAAAAAAGCGCAGTAATACCAATCTTTAATAATTTGACGTATTTTTAAGTTTAACCTGCGTTTTGCGGTAAAATTTTCTTTAGGGAACAATATCAATTATAACCTTTAGGGCAAAAAAAAGCAAGAAATTTTGCAAAAAATAGTTACCAAATATGTAATCTGAAAGAGAAGACTTTTTGACGGCGCATACAAAATATTCATATTTTGTGCAACATCGCGTAGCGATCGCCTAACGGCTTTGCGTTCGGCTTGCTTGCGTGTTTTCCGTCATCTTGCACAAATCCTCCTTGAAATACACCGGTATTCCCGCGTTGAATTTATACAAGCTGACGAAAAATCCGGCGGCGCAATCCACGCACAATCATTGTGCGGTGTTGCCTTAAAAAATTATCGTCTGCCTTCTCCGTCCGCGAAGTTCGGCAAAAACTCCCTCAGTTGAGAGCCTCTCTTTACTATCGACCTTGCTTCGGCTGCGTCTTTTATTTCGCCGAGAGTTATAAGCGTACTCATGGCGTTTCCTATGGCGGTGGCCTCGGTGGGACCGGCAATTACTGTTCTCCCGGTAGCGTTAGCGGTAAGCTGGCATAAAAAGTCGTCCTTTGATCCGCCTCCGAAAATATATACTGCGGGATAAGTATAGGAAGTAATATTTTCCAGAGCTTCGAGCGTAACGGCAAATTCTGCCGCAAGACTCTCATATATTATTCTCAGGGTCTGCGCCAATGACTTAGGCCGCGTCTGCCCGGTTTTTTCGCAGTAATCCCGCACTTTTTTCGGCATATCTCCGCTTTTCTCCATGAACATGGGGTCGTTAGGGTTTATTTTGGCGATAAAGGGAGGGGCGCTTCTGGCAAATGCCTCCATATCGTTGTAAGTGAAAACTTCTCCGTTGGCGTTAAAGTATCTTCTGCATTCCTGTAAGAACCAGGTTCCGGAAATATTTTTAAGGAAAGCGGTTCCGTTCATGCCGCCCTCGTTGGTAAATTCTCCCTCAAAGGAAAGGTCGTTTATGATCGGCTCCTTAAGCTCGGTTCCGAAAAGCGCCCATGTGCCGCAGCTTATATAGGCAAACTTCTTTTCCGTTGAAGGCACTGCCACTATTGCGCTGGCGGTATCGTGAGAGGGACAGGCGAAAACCGGGATCTCCCTGTCGGTATATTCCGCTTTAAGGCAGCCTATCTGTTCTCCGGGCATAACGATTTTACCGAAAATACATTCGGGAAGCTCTAATCTTTTTATAAGGTCAAAATCCCATTTCTTTGTTTTGGGATCGATTAAGCCAGTGGTTGTGGCAATTGTGTATTCATTGGTCATTGCGCCCGTAAGCCTGTAAGCTATAAGATCCGGCATCATCAAAAAATGATAAGCGGAGGAAAGCAGCTTCGGGTTGTTTTTGCGTATGGCAAGAAGCTGATACATGGTGTTGATCTGCATCTGCTTGATACCCGTGCGCATATACAGCTCTTTTTCGGGAATGGTTTCAAAAAGCTTTTCCGGTATTCCGTCGGTGCGCTTGTCACGATAGTTGACGGGTTTCTGCACATATTCTCCGTTTTGATTCAGAAGGGCGAAGTCCACTCCCCAAGTATCCACGGATACTGCGTCAAAGCCGTAGTCTTCCGCCTTGTCAATGGCCTTGTCCACCTCTTTGAAAATCATATCGATATTCCAGCAGAGGGCGCCTCCCGAATTGACGGGCGTGTTGACAAAACGGTGTATTTCGGTAGAACAGAAGCTTTTGTTTTCATAGCTGCAAATCAGCGCTCTGCCCGAGGACGCGCCGAAATCAAAAATCAGTACCTTTTTCATAAAATACGTTTGCCTTTCGTATCAGGAGTATTTTCTGTAACCGGGATGACGTAGCGGACAGCTTCTACCTATTTCTATGCATTCGTCGATTTTTTCTCTTGAAAGCGGGTGAGCGCCGCCGAGCTGCCTTGCCGTCAGCGATACTTTTGCGTAATGTTCCAATGTTTCCATGCGGTAATAAGCCTGCGTAAGATCCGTGCCAACGCAAACCGCTCCGTGGTTTTCCATAAGAATTGTATCGTGATATTGCAGAAACGGCTTGATTGATTCGGCAAGCCCCACCGAGCCCGGTGTGTCGTAGGGTGCAATGGGAACGCTGCCCAAAAATATTACCGCTTCGGGCATCGAATAATCGTCAAGGGGAATATGCGCTATGGCGAAGCCCGTTGCCGTAGGCGGATGAGCGTGTACTACCGCGTTTATGTCCGGGCGTTCATCATAACAGCTCAGGTGCATTTTAAATTCCGATGATGGTTTATATCCCGGCGCTTCCTTTATTACCTCATTTTTTCCGTTTACAATTATGAGCATTTCGGGACGGAGTATACGTTTGCTGGTTCCTGTTGGGGTGGCGAGAAACACGTCTTCGTCAAGCTTTACGGAAATATTCCCGTCATTGGCGGCCACAAATCCCAACTGCCACAAATTGTGTCCGATTTCACAAATAGCTTCGCGGGCCTCATTTTCTGTCATTTTCTTTTCCTCCCGTTAAATAAATTCATATTTATTTTAACACTTTTGCGTGGGTTTGTCCAGTGGTTTTGTTATTTAAAAAGCAAAAAAAATTATAAAATTTATTGGTTTAATAGTTGAAAGAAGCGGCATAATATGTTATACTATAATGAAAACAAAACGAAAGGCGGATGTATAAAATGTCAACCATAAAGCTTACCTCGCGGAATTTCGACTCCGAGATATCGGAAGGCACCGTATTGGTGGACTTCTGGGCGGAAACCTGCGGTCCCTGCCGTATGATGGGGCCTATTCTTGAAAAAATAGCTTCGGAGCATCCCGAACATAAAATAGGAAAGGTGGACGTGGCGGCGGAGAACGAGCTTGCTTCTCAATTCGGAATTTCCGCCATACCGACTTTTATAGTATTCAGAAACGGAAAGGAAGCTGCGAGAAGCGTGGGAGCAATGCCTGAGAGCGCGGTGCTTGATTTTATTAATGGATAATGACGATTCCGATTTAATCTATAAACAACAGATTAAATCGGAATCGTATCTTTAACGGCGATTTTGATTTATACTAATCTTTGATCAAGGTGTAGAGAAATGATACGAATAGCCAAAGATTAGTATTATTGCTATCCCATTTAAACTTGCCACAGGACGTAGACGAAAATAAAAAATATCAGGATAAAAAGCGCGGGAATATGCGCATATTCCCGCGTCATTTCTCGTTGTCTCTTGACAGCCGTCCGGCGCATAATACTAATTCCCGATCAAAGTATAGACAAATTTTGTTGTCGATCGGGAATTAGAGCTTGTTTGAAAAATCGGAAACGCCGTCTTTTCGCCCCATAACGGTCATATTCTGCGTCAAAAAGCCTCGTTAAACGACGGTTTGACTGCGTTTTTTTCCTTGAAGCTAACCATTTTGGGTCAAAAA
>CAJUFF010000054.1 GCA_910585505.1 uncultured Ruminiclostridium sp.
TTATATCATAATTCCGGAACTTTTTCCACTACTTTGGGGGTTGAGCCAAAAAATTATCAGCGGCGAGCTTATGGCTGAATCCGAAATTCAGCAGAAACAAGAATCTTATAATGCGATTATCGAACCACCCGTAATAATTCTTGAAGCGGAATATGAAGAAGATTTGGCAATGGAAATGTAGGAAAGGAAAATCGAAATGATTAAAATAATTGAAATACTAAAAACACAGCGTAATACATGGAAAGACGTTACATTGTACAGCAGCTACGACGAAGCAAAATCGGACGGCTTGGGAATAATGTACGATGACGATGAAGGCACAGTTTACGGTTCAACATCGGGCGGAGGGCACTGGGATAAAATCGGATTTGTACCGTATGCCAAATATTACGAAAAATACGCGGCAATCGCCAAAGATACGGCAAAGGAATACGATAACGCGTCGGTATTGAAAATAGGCTCGATAGACGTAGTCGTAGTCGGCGGAAAGATGAGCGAAAAAGAAATGAAGGCATATGTCGACAGAGCAACGACGCTTTACCCGGAAAAGCCTATAACCGCTATGAATATTGCTATAGTTGATGATGAAAACGTGGATATCGAATATCATTATGACACAACGCCGTTTCAGCGTATCCGCCGTGTTACAGGTTATCTTGCGGGAACGCTTGACCGGTTCAACAACGCCAAGCAAGCGGAGGTCAGAGACAGGGTGACGCATGACATCAATATCGTTTCCGATTTTGAAGACGTATATATTGATGAAGCCGAAGAAGCCAACGCCGACGAGCTGTCGCTGTAACGGACAGGGGGTGTTAAACCATGCCGGCTGAGAGAAAAATAGAAATATTCGATGAAAACGGAGACAGGATCGGATATGAACCGCTGCTGTCCGAGGAAGAGACAAAAGAATATTTTCAGACAAGAAAAATACGCAATCCCGATAACCCCAATGTTTATCTTTATCCGCCCGAAATACTGAACCCGATCGTATTAAACGCACATAAGCAAGGCTTGGAATTCAGGCGTGAAATGGCTGAAGGCTCAAAGGAAGAAAATAAAAACATTCCGGAGAAAACCGAAGAAAAAATATTTGACGAATCGGAAGAAAAACCGGAAGAACATACCGACAGTGAGGCTACGGAAGAATTCGCCGAGCCTTTAATAAGCCGTACGGATAATGAGATCGGCTATGACCGCGAAATGGAATTATCAAAATTGACCGACTTCCCTCTTAATAAGTTTCCCGCTTATGAAGGCAAGCGGCTTGAGGATATGGTGGAAAGCATTAAAAACTTTGGCGTGCTTACCCCGCTTATAGTATGGAAAAAAGAGGACAGCTACATAATTTTAAGCGGACATAACCGTAAACGCGCTGCCGAGCTTGCCGGATTAAAAACTGTTCCGGTGTACATAAAAGAAAATCTGACCGATGATGAAGCCAATCTTATAATGGGAGAAACCAATTTCCGGCAGCAGAGCTTTACCGATATGAAACATTCGCAAAAGGCATTTTGTTTAAAGCAGCATTACACCGTAATGAAAAATCAAGGCATAAAAAATGATATAATCGACGCCATAGAATCGCAAAACATTATGCAAAAAAATAATGCCGGTTTTGCCGATAGTGATACGGAAAATTTAACTTTGCCTAAAATTAAGGCACGAGTAAGAAACAGCAAAATTTTAGGTGAAGAATATGGGTTAAATCATGCAACGATTTCAAAATATATTCGCATTGCTGATTTATGTATAGAACTGCTTGAACAGCTTGACAACGGCTATATAGCATTCAGCGCCGCATATCAATTAACCTTTATAAATAATGAAACCGCTCAAAAAGAAATCGCGGCAGCAGTGAAAAACGGAGCGGCGATCGAAGCGGTAAAAGCGTACAAGCTAAGAGAGTATTTTGAAAAACACGGAAGGCTGACAGAGGATAATATAAAGGAAATCCTTGCCAAACGTCCTAAGCATAGCGAAACCGTTACCTTAAAACCGGGCAAATTGAAAGAGTATTTTACCAACGGAGAAAGCAAGCAGCAGATCGAACGCACCATTATTGAAATATTGGAAATGTACTACCACGATTATTTAAAGCGAAAGGAGCAGGAACACAGCGATGGGCAGAGGGTATAAATATACCGCCGAGCAATGGAAGGAAATCACCAACGCCGATTGTGTGGAAGTGGCAAGAGCTTTGGGTTATGAATTCGACGAAAAACGTTCCGACAAAAACTCGCTGCATATAAAAGATCATTCGGGACTGTTCGTCTGGCGCAACGGAAAGGGCTGGTATCAGCACAGCACGGGAGCGCAAGGGTATGCCACAGATCTGGTGATGTTTACAAAGGGCTGCAACTATAAACAGGCGATGGAATATATTTTTTCCGATGTTCTGGGAAGATCCGACTATGAAGTAAACAAGCAGTATCACAGCAGCGTACATACTGCCGCTCAAAAGGAAAAGTCCGAATTCAAGCTTCCCGAAAGAGCGGCAAATCATAGGCGGGTTTTCGCTTATCTTACACAGACGCGATGTATTTCAAAAAAGATCGTTGCTTCCGCTTTGGAGGAGAGAACGCTGTATCAAGACGATAAATACGGAAACTGTTGTTTTGTGGGCTGCGACAAAGACGGGAATTCCCGTTATTGCAGCAAGCGTTCCACTAACTCCGATATCCAATTCAGAGGTGAAGCCGCAGGCTCCGACAAGGCATTTGGTTGGAAAATACAAGGCAGCTTGGAAATAGGCGCAAAGCTTTATATTTTTGAAGCGCCGATAGACGCTATGAGTCATGCCACACTTAACGAAATCACCGGACGCGATTGGAAAAAGGATACCCGGCTTGCAATGGGCGGCTGCTCAATGCTGCCCATTGAACAGCATTTAAAGGATTATCCCGATAAATACAGTGAGATCGTAATTTGTACCGATAATGACGAGCGGGGAAATGAAATGGCGGGTATTATAAAAGAAAAGCTGATCGGCAGGTATAAGGTAACCCGCCGATCTTCTTTTGCAAAGGATTGGAATGAGGATCTGACACATATCACGGGTATTGCGGGGCGTGAAAATATTTCTTTGAAATCTGCGGTCAGTGAATATTACAATGGGGAAACGGCGGACTCTGAAATAAACAGGCGGGTGGTGGTGGAGGAAACGGGACAGGAGGCGGGGGAAGAGATGGTGGTATAATTCCGTTTTTTCTTTCGATTTTCCGCCGATTCCATCACTTTCCAAAGTGATGGCAAGAATAGCGGGGTGTTCCTTCGTCACCTCCCGCTACCTTACATCCAAATGCCAAGGGCATTTGATTGAGGTTATTTTAAGGGTGATTGCAATAGGCGTTTCCGAAAAAAGGGTGACAAGATAAATGAGGCTAAAAAGCTATTCAATTAAAGACCGATAAGCGGTCTTTTTGTTTTAATTGACAGCAGTTCCGAATTTTGCTATAATATAAGGAGAAAACCGTGTCTAATAATAAAGTTTTTAAACAAATTTTTTTGCCGGTGATATATTCCGCCCTATGGGGAACGGTATTTGCCGTATACTGCGGATATCAGGAGAATAATAAAACGGAATGGTGGCAGTCTCTTATTATAAGCATAGCGCCCGCAATTATAACGGGTATTATTACTTCTAAAGCTTCAAAAAAATCACAGCTCAGAGAAAATAACGAAGCGATAAATAAGTTATCGGAGAAAATCGGAAACAATAACTTTGAACGTTCCTTACAAAGTCAAATAGGAGTTAAAGACAACGATTGCTCTTTGGCTGAGCGGATCGGAAATGTAAAAGACAGCGGCAGCCTTACATATCAGCACCTGATGATCCTTGAAGCAGTTAATTCCTATAAAAAAGAAAAAGGCTATCAAATGAAAAAGCTTTCAAAACGGCAAAAGGATATTAAAAAAATGATTGAGTACATTTCGGAGGTTTTTAAGGATTGGGAAATCTTGGCGCATAGGGACAGCGAATTAAAAGAGGAAATTGAAAATTTGAAAAAAGAAAACCGGGAGCTTAAACAGGAAATTATTTGCCTGAAGCAGGAAAAAACGGTGGTTATCGAAAAGGATGAGATTGATAAGGAAATAGTGCTTTAAAAGGAAAAATTTGTGTTGACAACAAAGCAAAAAAGGTATATACTATAATTAAAGGAGTAACAGCATGGAATATTTATCACCTAAGCTTGACATTGTGTTCAAGCGTATGTTCGGAGAAAAGAACAACAGAGATATGTTAAGGGATCTGCTTAAAACATATTTCGATATGGACGAAGACGAAGAAGACCTGATTTTGGAAAACACCGAA
Organism: uncultured Ruminiclostridium sp.; assembly: GCA_910585505.1. Lineage (GTDB taxonomy): Bacteria > Bacillota > Clostridia > Oscillospirales > Ruminococcaceae > Ruminiclostridium_E. The sequence continues at coordinate 4,316 of CAJUFF010000054.1, forward strand.
ATAACGCCGGAAGAAATAACAATGAAGTTTTCCAGATTGGATCTGCGTATAAGCACAAAAAAATCCGAGATAGACGTTGAAGTCCAGATAAATGACAATAAGGACTTTGAAAAAAGAAGCGTATATTACGCCTCTTCCCTACTGAATTCAAGCATGCGGAGAGGCGAGGAGTATTCCGATATAAAGGCGATCCGTACATTGAACATATTGGATTATGTAAGCTTCCCCCAATGCGACGACTTCTTCACCACGTTTGTTGTATATGATCCGGAACATAAAATCAAATTAACCGATTCATTTTCAATGCACTTTGTGGAACTGCCGAAGATCCGTAATGCAACGGCCGAACAGATAAAAGGAGATTCGAGGGTAGCATGGGCGGCATTTTTTAACGCTAAGAGTAAGGAGGATTTTAATATGTTAAGAGAGAATACGGTAAACCCGAATGTACAAAAGGCAGTGGAAGTCCTCGGAAGGCTTAGTCTTAACGGAAGTGTACGTCGAGAGGCAAAAATCAGAGAGGACGCTCTGTTTAACGAAAGAAGCGCTTTGAGCGCAGCAAGAAAAGAAGGCAGGGAGGAAGGCAGAGCGGAAGGCAGAGCGGAAGGAAAAGCGGAAGGCTTGCAAGAGGGCATAAAAATAATGTCTGATAATCTCAGAGCAATTGGAATAAGCGAAGAACAAATCAGGGAAGCAATCCGCATGTACGACTGTAACAACGCCACTGTAATTGAAGAGTCTCCCGAAGAGAGCGAAACGGAAGGTCTCGAAATCTGACAACACCTCGCTTAAATAATTTCCGAATAATAAAAGAAGCCGCCATCAAAGCGGTTTCTTTTATTTAAAAAACAGGAAACACCGAAAAGAAAACACCCAAAAAGAGCATTCTTACAAAACACAACAAATACAACGCATATCATTTGTACACTATGCCAATTGAAAACTTCTCTGAAAAATGATATAATTACAATGAAAGGAAATATATTTCATAGAAGTAATTTAGGCATAATTCAGAGGGTTAAGGACATATTGAAAGGAGCATAAAATGAGCACAAGAAATTTGAATAAGAAAAGAACCGTTATAATCTCCATAGCGGCGTTTGCGATAACAGCCTGCATTACCACAGCGGCTATCCTGCTGACCAACAGATCCTCCGCCGAGGAAGTGGAAACTACCACATCGGCTGAAACCATATCGGAAACCGAAACATATACGATAAAGCCTATCCCCCACACTACCGCAAAGCCCGACGAGCCAAAAGAGATAACGGAAATATCTCAAAAAACCGAGACAATCGAACCGGAAACCGTTACCTTTGCTCCGGAGCCTAAAAACGGCAACGTAATACTTGATGAAGGCAGCGCGGCGATTCTTGAGGAATATACAAACGCTCATTTTGAATTCAGTCTTGGAGAGAAAACGTTTGAAACGCTTGAAGAAGAGTACGCTCAGACAACGGAAGCGATCACTACAACAGCGGCAACAACTACTTTACCTCCGGAAGAAATTGATTGGAGTGGGATTGTAGATGATGACGGTGTAATTGGTGGAACATTTGCTAATGAAGATCGTCTTGGTCAAGGGGGCGGTGAGATTGGAGAAGGTGGAGGCGGCGGTTGGATAGCTGCATAAAATAGTAAAATTATAGAATAAATGGACTGACTTTAAAAAGGTTAGTCCTTTTTTATTATCCAAAAACGAAAGGAGCATAAAATTGAAAGCTAAAAAATTAAAACGACTGATAGCCACGTTGATATCAGCGGCTATAACAGTTTCAGCAATTCCCTATTCCGCGATTGCGGTTGAGGGAGATAACAGCGGCACGGGAGACTGGAACGGAGTGGAAGCCGAAGGATCAACATGGGATATCGACCATCAAGGCTATCGTCTTTGTATTGTAAAAGAGGATGGTACTCCGGTAACCAATGCGGTTGATATACTTTACAGTAATGGTCATTCATTACCCAGTATAGATGAAAGAAAAACATACTTTACATCAAGAACTGGTGAGACAAGTACCAATATTCATTACTGGACTGACTTAGGTTTCTCAAGCAACAACACAAATGCTTCCGATACTCCCCCCGCTGCCATTTATTGGGATAACGGACCCGTAGGAAACGGAGCGGCTGTTAATGCGTGGTTTACATCAGGTGAAAACGGAGATAATGTTATTAACGCCAAAAATAACGGAAACTATATTTTTAATTTTATTTCGAATTCTGATAAAAACTCGATTAACGATGGTAAAAATGTGCTTGATGTTGTAAAATCTAAAGGCTACCTCCTTACCGTAGAACCAATAACATGGTTTAAACCCTGTAACTCTACAAACACCATAAAATATCCCTATTACATATATGGCACAATAAATAATATATGTAAATGGTACTATCTTAACAACGAACTTGTAAGACAGAACTTAGGCGGAGCTACGGCGGGTGGATTTTACGTCAATGTAATTCACTGCCTTTGGACGTCGATGTATATTGAAAGCAACATTATCGGACTTGGGGGAGTAACGAGCGCAAGCGTGCTGACCGCTTATGACAGCAGCGATATTTCCGATATGTACACGGCAATGCAGAGCATGGGCGCGGGGCTGCATGTTTACCGCCTCGGAAAGACGACGGAGGTAACGGCGCTGATATGGTACGGAATGGAAAAACCGGAGGGCGGATATAAATGGACTTTTCAGAAAGAGCAGGCGGACGCCGAAAAGATTGTGCAGCTTAACCGCCTGTCATCGAAAACATACGAGGGAGCCGCGTACATACAGTACGCCATTGAGGGTACCCACGACAATCCCACGGGCTGGCGTCTGAGCGATTCGCCAAACACTGCTCCCGCGGTCGCGTTCAGCGAAAACATTCCCGCCAACAGAGTAAAAGCAGACGGTCCCGAAGCCTTTATGAACGGCGGCGACAGCGGAGAAAAAAGATATTTTTCCGTAAGCGATACGGAAGAAGCCGAATTGATAATGAACAATCATTCAAACCTCAAATCCGTACATTTTGTTTTTCTCAACAAATTGAAAGAGGCCGAAAATGTTCTGTATTATCCCAAAGGAATGAAGGTCGTAACTTCGGTTTTGCTTTACAACGACACATCGGATCATATGTATTATTACGACCTGATGGAAAGCATTATGACCGACGCGGGGCTGGAATTCGGTTCCTGTTATGAGGACTCAAGAGCAAGCGTAACATTTTCCGGCAGCGAAGGCGATAATGTGTGGACGCAGACGGTAACGGGAATTACCGTCGAAAAAGACACGTCGCAGCTTGTATGGCTTGAATGGATAACTCCGGATAACCTTGACGTTATGACTTTGACAGTGACTCCCAGTGCGGGGACGTTGGAAAACAACGATGAAAAAGTAAACAGGATCATTTTTACCGTATACTTATACGATCCGTTTGCCGAAAAGACTCCCCCGGATCCGAGACCTGACGATAAAGCCGACGGCTTCAAAACTTCCCTGTCCGAAAACTTTTATAACGGCAGCAAGCTGTCCGGAAGTATTCCGCCGCATTCATGGACAGTTCGGGATTCGATATCCGAGCTTTCCCTTTCGGTAAGCTCTTATTGGTACTACTATACGGACGGATTCTTCAAAGTAGTATACCCAGGGGATTATGTGGGCGATTACGGGGATATAGATCATATAGAGGTAAATTTAAAATACGACGTCTCTACCGTGTTTTATACCAAAGATTCATATACGGTGACAGCGTCCGCGTCGGCGGAGATAATGCCCAGTAATTACTGTCCCACGTGGTATGAAAAAAACGGAATAACATATATGGCGAGCGGTTACGGTATATACACTGCCGTACAAGGAGAGCTGAATATAACAAAAACAACCAAGGAAATGTCCTGTTCCGGAGCAGCCGATTCTTGGAGTTCAACAACTTCCACGGAAAGCAGGGTAATATCCGTGGGAGAAGACTATGACGGAGCGGCGGTCAGCTTCCAGATGGCGGAAAGCCTTTTTCCGGAATTTTACTACGGGAAATCCACCAGAGGAAACTATAACCGAATATTGAAATTAAATCCTTCGGGAGAGTTTAACTTTAAAGAGAACAAGTACAGTACATTAAACGATACCGTGCACTACACACCGTTGTGGTACCCTGATAACGCCGATTATAAGACCCTTACAAATATGCTGTACGCATACACTCCCTTGGGAATGATCGAGGTAAACGGAGTCGGAAGCAACCCGATTCGCATATTGGGAAACGTTTATGACGATTGGCATGTGGCGGTTGTTGGGTGAACAATGAAAAAAACAAATTCTTTTTTATTGGAAAAATTCAAGGAAAGGAGCACGCGGAATGCCCGAAAACAAAAAAACAACCAGAAAATTCAGCGTAGTGGTTCCGGAAGGCGTATATGAAAATCTTGCCAAAGCAGCAAGAGAAAAGCACACCACAATAGCGGACGTTGTCCGTTCATTTATTTCCAAAGGCTTAACGGTGGAATGGGCTGAGGGCTCGGAAAATTTCATACGCGGTATAGTGCGCGAGGAAACGGAAAACGTAACGAAGCACTATACCGAGCGCCTTATAAGGCTTATTGTAAAAGCCGCGAAGGGTTCTTTGTCGGCGCTGTATCTTCTTTTGCTGTTAATCCAGAACGAATACGCAAACGAAGCCACCACCGAGGATATATTGTCCTCGGCGTTTAAACAGGCGGCAGGGTATCTTAAGCTTAAGGAGCAGAATGTGGAAGAATACATAAAAGACGCGAGGGAATTTATTACCGCAAGTAAGAAAATCGGAAGAAAGGAGGACGGATAATGGCATTACTGATATACAAGCAGTGGCACCGGAACGCAAATCTCACAGGTACTCCCAACAGCAATGCAAAGCATATCAAGTACATAGGAGAGCGCATTCACGCGCTGAAGAAAAACAATCCGGAAAACGGACTTTTCGGTAAGTTTGGCGGAAAGCCTTTTACGGACAATATCAGCACCAAGGCTGCGGAAAAATATGTAGCTTCAATATCGAGAGACGGTAAAACCGTATTCCGAAGTTGCATATCTTTTACGCCCCAAAGAGCGGTAATGTTGGGGCTTGAAAAAAATATTGACCGCTGGGAGGAATTCGCCAAATATCACATATATTCCATCGCAAAGAATAACGGCATAGGAATGAAGGATATCGAATATCTTGCGGCGGTACACGATAAAGAAGGTCAGCCCCATATACATATTGTGTTTTGGAATAAAAATCAGCAGGTTGGCGTCAACTATGTAAATCCGAAAGTATGCGGCAATATCCGGGACGACCTTGAAACAAACGTTTTCGGAGAGCTTGCGGAGGAAATAAACATTGAGGAAGAAACGGAAAGTCTTGTCGGCAACCCGTCTTATACCGTTGACAACGGCGACAGTGTGAGAAAAGCCCTGATTTCGTTAACCTTCGGTAATGAGAAAAAAGCGCAGTTTGAAATTCAGAATAAAATGCTTAAGTATTTTATCAGCGGCGCGGAAAACGCGGTCAATGAAATAAAAGGATTTCCCGAACTTATAGCAACGTTTGATGAAATTGCAGACAGCGTGCCGAAAAAAGGAAGGCTTTCCTACGGATATATGCCTCAAGAGGTAAAAAAGCTTATTGACAATCTGAGCGATAAGCTTATGATTACTTTTCCCGAACTAAAAGGTATCTTTGAAGGTTATTTAACTTCAAAAAAGCAGGTGACGGAAATGTACAACAGTACTGAAACGGCATACGGCAGGCTTCAAACGGCAATCACTGTCGGTAAAGCTAAAGATAAGCTGTATGCAAAAATGGGGAATAAGATATTAAAGGCAATCAGTTCATATAAGCTTGAATTAAAAGCTAAGACGGACGCCGAACGCAGAGCGGAATACGAACGTTCACAATCGGCAATGAAAAGCCTGCACGTCGTTGATTTAACCATGTCAATATCGCGGCTTTTATGCCGGGAATTTTCAGGTACTCAAGGTGAATCCGCCTCAGCCGGAGGAACGGGAAAATTTGCTTTCGGTACGGGTGACTTGTCCAAGCAGGCAAGATTGGAGCTTGTTTATGAGAATAAGGATAAAGGGAAGGGGGAGGAAAGATGAACAAAGGTGAAAGAACGAATAATCGTTCGCCTTAACAGATTATAATGAGCCGCAATTACAAGCGGCTCTTTTCTTTTACCCAAAAACCGTGAAAGGAGGGATTCGGATAGAAAAAGCGAAAAGAATCATAATTGCCGTAACAGCATTTATCCTTATGACCGCAGGCGGCGCAATGGGTACGGTTATAATAGATCAGGCACTTTCGGGAAAAGAGATCGAGCCGTGCGGTCTGATGGAAAGCATAGAAATTATTTCGGAAAACGAGAAATGCAAACAATGGTTTATCGTATTCGAGCTAATATCTGCTGTGCTTTGCACCGCGCTGGTTATTGCGCGGAACGACAGCTATAAATCCAAAAAAGTAAAAATAACCGACAGGATTTCGACCCCCGCGCCTATGGGCGAGGGACAGCACGGAACGGCAAGATTTATGACCGAAAAAGAAAAGAAAAAACATCATAAAAGCTTTGTGCTTGACGGCGGGAATCCCGTAATAGCCAAGCTGACCGCAGATGGCGGTAGGCGGGGCAAGGCGGCGGTAAAATACAAAAAATCCATGAAAAAAAGCCGTAAAAGAGAAAAATGCGATACCGTCAAATACGGAGGTTTGGTCGGAAAAATACAGGATCTGGCACAGACGGCGGTGGATATCATATTTTTTCCCTGTCGCAAGGTAAAAAAATTGCTTGTCGAAGCTAAAAACGCGGTTGTTCGTCCCTTTTACAGATTAGGAGAAAAGGCGAAAAAAATCAAAGAGACCTTTAGTCGAAAAAGAGGAAAGGCAAAATCGGAAATACTGAAGCTGCTTATAGGTCAGCGGGAAAATACCGATTTAAGCGAAAATGAAGCGGCTTTAGAGAAAACCGAAAACAAAACATCGGTTATCGCCTGCACAAGAGGGCTGCCGAATAAAGCGGGACTGGTTATCGACTATAAGAAGCTTGGAGACGGCAGAGAGCGCATAACGTGCCTGACAGAAGATGTTCATACGCTGATCTGCGGCGCAACCGGCTCCGGCAAGACAAGACGAATGGTTATCCCGACAGTATGCAGCCTTGCCCTTGCGGGAGAAAGCATTGTAATAACCGATCCGAAGGGGGAGGTTTATGCTTATACGGGGGATTATCTGAGGGAACTCGGATATGAGGTATGCGTATTAAACTTTTTTGACCCGGCGGTATCAATGTCGTATAATCCGCTTCAGCCCGTTATTGACGCGGTAAATGACGGAGATACAACACTCGCGGCCTCACGGACGTGGGATCTGACAAGCTTCCTTGTGGAAAAAAACGATAAATCGGAACCGATCTGGTCAAACGGTGAAATGTCGATTATCGCGGCGGCTGTATTGTGCGTTGTGTATGACAATAAGGATAAACCGCAGTATCAGAATCTTACAAATGTTTATTGGTTTATCGCCAATATGTGCAAGGAAATCGCGATGAGAACAGGCGAACAGTTCACCGAAGGAGAAAACGCGGGAGCCGATAAGGGAAAGAAGATACTTCCGATAACGGAATATGTAAAAGCGCTTCCCGATACGCACCCCGCGAAGCCGCTGTTGGGAATTTCAAGCGTTGCGCCGGAAAAAACCGCGGGCAGCTTCTACACCTCGGCTCTTACCACCCTCAGACTCTATACCGCAGGCAATATTTATAATATTGTAAAAAGCAGCGAATTTTGTCTTGAAGGGTTGGGGAAGAAAAAACAGGCATTATTTTTCATATTGCCCGATTCCAAAACGACCTACTACTCTATCGTATCTTTGCTGTGCTCCCAGACCTACGATTTGCTAACCGAATCCGCCAAAAGAAACGGCAACCGCCTTAATAACCGTGTAAACTTTGTACTCGACGAATTCGGAAACTTTGCAAAAATCCCCGATTTTTGCACAATGCTTACGGTGGGGCGCGGCTACGGAATTCGTTATAACCTGTTTGTACAGTCATTTTCTCAGTTGGAGGAAAAATATGAAAAAACAGGTGAAATGACCGTAAAAAACAACTGTGTGTGGGTTTATCTTGCTTCCAATGACGGTCAGACTCATAAGGACTTTGAGACCCGCTTGGATAAATATACCACAAGCAGTTACAGCCTTACCAGCAGCGAAGCGTCCGGAACAAGTTCGGGGTCGAGATCCAGTAATGTGAATTTAATCGAACGCAGCCTGCTTACATCGGGGGAAGTCGGAATGATAAAAAAGCCTTGGCTCTTGACCTCGGAAACGGGGCAGTATCCTATGATCTCAAGATTGCCCGATTTGTCAAAATGGAAATATAACGACATTTTGGGATTAGGCGACGAAAATCATAATACCGCCTTTATCGAGTATGTACAAGCCAAAGAACACCGCCGAACAGATGAAGAAATTCAACTGTGGGGCATTTGGAATCTGTTTACTCAGCGCGGTGTAAATCTTACGAACATTCATCAAAAAATACGGGATTTTCTTTACGGCGATACAGAATTCGGATTTGCGGAAGGCGTCTGTAATTACGGTGCACCTGCCGAATCATTGAAAAGAAACGGAAATGCCAATAGGCTTGATTTGGAAGAAAAACGAAAAAGCTTTGAAAGAATACAGGACGTAACGGAGCTTAAGGAGCAAATTACGGTACTCAGAAACGAGATAAAGAAGCTTAGCAAGGAGCTTAGCGAAGAGCAAAGCACCAACCGCGAAAAAATGGACGAGCTGTCCGAAGAGATTTCGTACATAACGGACGAGCTTCGTACCGCACTGTCCGTTTTAAACCTGCGCGAAAAACAAATGTAAATAGAGGAGGAACAGAAAACATGAATCAAAAGCTAACGGCAATAAAATTATTCTGCGGAAAAGTACTCGGCTTCGCGGGGTCTCAGATTGCCACCGGCACTACAAACCTTATTAACGATGTTACCACATGGTTATATGTGTTGGTACCGCTTGCGGGGGTTGTATTTCTTATATATTTTTCAATCCGCCGCGGTTCGGCCGATCAGCAGGATAAAAAACAGTGGGACGACAGAATCAAAACGGTTATTGTATCCGTTATTATCGGCTTGCTGGCTACCGTTATAGTTAATATTATAAGCAGCTATTACGGTACGGGCGGCTAAAAATAAGAAAGGATGAAATACGCATGAAATTGTTTTACTTATCCGGGGTTCCGCCTTAATACATTTTATGGGCGTACCTGTACCAATCTTTAATTAAGCCGCAGACATGATTAAAGATTGCACACGAAACATTAATCCCGCAGTTTTAAAAGGTATTAGTATTATACATCTGCAAACAAGAACATATTTTAAAATATTTATCATACGGAGGAAAAACCAATGAAAGTTTTAAACAAAATCAAGAATGGAATCGCAACCCTCAGAAACAAAATTCAAAACGGCATTACCACCGCTCAGACAAAGCTTGCCGCCAAGAGCGCAAGCTTGCAGGCTGAATTTGCGGAAGAAACCGGCGCTAATACTCATACCGACGTTACCATCTGGATAGTAATCGGCGTTACACTCGGAGCTATCGCTCTTGCCGCGCTGATCTATATTTTCAGAGACGTTGTAATGGAGAAGGTGGAAGAGATGATTAACAATATGTTTGGCAATGCCAACAATCCCAACCCCTAAGCGCGTTCAGCGAGAGAAATATAAGAATTACAAAACGGGGCTGCCTGCCCCGTTTTTAATTTTTATATATTTATGATAGGAGGCTCATATTTTATGCCGGTAATTTTTTGTATTTTGCTTGCGGCAATCATAAGTGCATTGCTTGCGTTTGCGGAGCCTATGCTTGACGGAATGTTTTCCGTTGTATTCGACGTTGCGGGGCAGATACCCGGTGTTGATTGGCAGTTGATTGCAAGGGGAATATCCGACGTGATATATCAGGCGGCGGTTTATCTGATGATAATAAAATTCTTGGTAAAAATGTTCAACACCTATGTATTGTGGAGTGACGGCGAGGACGCCGATCCGATCCAGATGGTCATAAATTTCGCAAAGGCTGCCGTTGTGGCGTTTTCTTTTCCGTATATTTACCGTTATTTTATAGGTATAGCGCAGGGAATGATCAATACGATTTTTAAAAATATAAGTTATGCGACGGGAACGGATCTGAACAATTTCTTTGAAGGCGCGGTATCGTCTTTGGGGATCGGACCCCTCCTTGTAGGGGTAGTTTTTCTTGTGGAAATAATAATTATGTACTTTTCATTTATGAAGCGCGGTATCGAGCTTGAAATGATGATACTCGGCGTACCCCTTGCGTGTACGGGCTTGTTGGATAACGATAAGGGAATTTTTAAGTCCTATATGAACCAGATGGTAAAAATCCTGATTACCGTTATGTTTCAGCTTGTGATTATGAAGGTCGGATTAGCCATTGGCTTAAGCGCGGGTATATTTGACGGTACGGCTATGAATATGCTTTGGGGTATCGCGGGTATGTTCCTTTCCTTAAAAGTACCGCAGATAATGTCCGAATGGATGATAGCTTCGGGCGGAGGCGGCGGAGGAATGAGTAAAATCTATACCATAAGCATGGTTGGAAGAGCTGTAAAGGGGTTGATCAGATAATGAACGATTTTTTCGGGCTTCTTGCCTCAACCGCAAACGATACGTCGTATCAGCAGGATTTAAAAGCAATAGTTAGCGTCTTGAGCGGAGTGATAACAGCAGGACTTATAGCGCGTATTATAGTCTGTGCAATTAAAATGTCGCATGATGAAAACAAGGAGGTTCAGAAAAAATCCATAAAGCACTGTATAATCGCCCTAATAATAAACCTTTGTGTAATTGATATTTATTATATTCTCAATAAATATTTCGGGTTCGGCGTTTTCATATGAAAGGAAAAGACTATGGAAAAAGAAAGGCTCTATATTCCTTACGGGATAGGAATTGAAAAAGAATATATAATCGGATTCGGCAAAAAGGAAATAAAGCACTTTTTTGTCGGACTGCTTTGTACCGCGCTCATTGCGGTTCTGGCATATCTTATCGGTCAGCATATCGCGGCTCCGGTTATTATTTTAATGGCAGGAGCGGGAGGGAGCTATATGACCACCAGAAAAGAAACATACTCCCAATCGGTTGTGGAGATCGTACAAACTATTATTCGCTACCGCAGATCACAGCAGAAATTTCTGTACAAATACTAACCGTGGGAACGCTTTACTTATACTAATAACCATTTAAAAACACGATAAAATCCAATCTCTACCAGTAATA
>CAJUFF010000055.1 GCA_910585505.1 uncultured Ruminiclostridium sp.
GTGACTGGAGTTCAGACGTGTGCTCTTCCGATCTTAAAAGACGGCGTTTCCGATTTTTCAAACAAGGCTGATCTTTAATCAAGGCATAGACCAATATATGAATGAGCAAAGATTAGTATGAGAGGCGAGGAACTCCGGCAGCGGTTATACCTCAGGTCTTTTTATATCGCCCTCTATTTCGTTCATTTTGTCTATAAACATAGAGTAATCCGAAACCGACTCCTCGCCTACGTTATCAAAAATGCCCTTCTGATCCAGCCTATAACAATATCCGTTTTTGTCAAGCCATATGGAGCACTCAAAGCTTTTCAGCTCGCCTAACTCGGACATGGCTTCCTTAAACTCCTCGCAGTTGTAATAAAAGGTTATCCTCTTTCCGGAATCGTTTTCTTCAACCTTGCTGTCCGTTACGGCGTAGGCGTTCATGGAAATGACACCATCGTTTGTATAAGGATGACGGTTTTTACGGTCGTAAACGTAATAATCCTCGCTTCCCTGCGCTATAAACTGCCAATGGGCGTCGCCCTTGTTTTTGCGGTTTATCTCCGATCCGTTGTGGTATTCGTAAGCCTCCGTATCTTTTTCCCTTGACATACAAAAATATGCCAGCTTACCATCGTCACGGTATTTAAAGAGAAATTCCGATGTTATCTCTCCCGTGGAGTTGTCCTGCATATAAAAATGTCCGCTGTCCAATCCGATATACAATTTCTTAGCCTCGGCTACCTCCGAATACCCCTCTATATCTTTATACGCGGAATCTCCGCCGAATCCGGGAAAACAAGCGGCAAGCATAAGCGATATAAGCGCTCCCAAAGCCGAAAAAGCCATTATTTTTAAATTTCTTTTTTTCATAAGATTTTCCTTTCGCGGGAAACTAATTGCAATCCCTTTTTAAAACGTGGATATTACGTCAGCTTAAAAAAGGATTGGTATGACGGTATGACGCAAAAATATCTGTTCGTCTAAATAAAACAGCCGCTCGAAAAACAAGCGGCCATTTATAAAGTTTGTGGCGGTCAATTATTCGGCAAAGCCGCTTTCTACCAGCTTGATCAGACCTTCTACCGCAAGCTGTTCATCGGAACCGTCGGCAATAACGCGGATAGTGGTTCCTCCGACAATACCTAAGGACAAAACGCCCAAAAGGCTCTTGGCGTTTACTCTGCGTTCTTCCTTCTCAACCCAGATAGAAGACTTGTACTCATTAGCCTTCTGGATAAAAAAGGTTGCGGGTCTCGCATGAAGACCTACCGAGTTTTTTACCTCTACATCTTTTGCAAACATACTTTTGTTCCTCCGTTTTTGATTTAAGGTTGTTTTTGGGGCTATGTTTAAATTTACCTTTCATCACTAACAGTATATAACGAAATTCCTTTTTAGTCAACAGGCATTTCAAATTTTTTACTGTTATGTGAGTGAATTTTTCAAAAAACTACAGTTTAGGTAAATTCTAAATAACATATTTGTATTCTTTGCACAAAATTTTTTAACTTGTATGTTCGACACATACAAAAGTTTTCAACAGGGAAACAATTTAGGCATACAACAGGTGGTATAAGAGACGATTCGGACATACAAGCTTTTTATCAGCCTCCCCAGTTTTTCTTCAAATCATCGCCGAATTTTTTCAGGCGATCCATAAAGCTTTCCTTTTTTTCAAAGTTCTTTTCGTTCATAACGGTCTCAAGCTGCTGTAAAAGCTCCTTCTGCTGCTTGGTAAGACGTTTGGGCACTTCGATCTGAACCTTTACCATCATATCTCCGCGGCCGTCTCTCTGACAATGCTGCACGCCCTTGCCGCGAAGCCTGAGAACGTCTCCGGGCTGAGTGCCCTCCGGTATTCTATAGGTAACGTTGCCGTCAATGGTGGGAACGGTAAGCTCGTCGCCCAAAGCCGCCTGAGTGTAGCTTATCGGAAGCTCTACCCAGATGTCATCGCCACGCCGCTCAAAAAGAGGATCCTTTCTGACGCTGATCCTTATGTTAAGGTTGCCTTTGGATCCGCCGTTCACCCCTGCGTTGCCCTCTCCGGGAACGGTGAGCACCTGCCCGTTGTCTATTCCCGCAGGAACGTTTACGGTGATCTTCTTGCGCTTCTGAACTCTCCCGTTGCCGTTGCAGGCGGGACATGGCGTTTCGATAATCTTGCCCTTTCCGCCGCACCGTGTACAGGGTCTTTGGGTGGACATTGAACCTAACATGGTGCGCTGGGTTATCTTCACCACACCCGAACCGTGACAGTCGGGACAGGTTTTCGGCGTCGTACCTGATTTAGCGCCGCTTCCATTGCAGCTGTCACAGGTGTCCGCCCTGTTCAGCTCTATGTCGTGAGTAACGCCCTTACAGGCCTCCATAAAGCTTATGTCCAAATTTACGGCAATATCCGAACCTCTTTTAGGTGCGTTGGGATTGGAGCGCCTGCTTGTGGATGCGCCGCCGAAAATGGTGTCGAATATATCGCCCAGGTCTATTCCTCCGTCGGCGGAAAAGCCGCCGAAACCGCCGCCATAGCCGTAGCCCCCCGCGCCGCCGCCGTAGGAAGGATCTACTCCCGCATGCCCGAATTGGTCATATCTTGCCCTTTTCTGAGGATCGGACAGTATATCGTTGGCCTCGTTTACTTCCTTGAATTTGGCTTCCGCTTCGGGATTGTCGGGATTAAGGTCGGGATGGTATTTTTTGGCAAGTTTACGGTAGGCGGACTTTATTTCCGTCTCGCTCGCGCCTTTTTGCAAGCCTAAGACCTCATAATAATCTCTTTTTTCTGCCATAATAACTCCTTGACAAATCTGAAGTTATACTAATCCATGATCAAAAAGCATACAAAATTCAAGCAAAAATTTGCATATATGATTTTTGTGTATGCGATTGTCTGCGCTTTTGTCGGAGATTAGTATTAGACACCTTAAGGCAACACTCGTTTCCGGGGCTGCCTTAAGATTTTACTGATTCTTTTATTGTAATTTATCAGTCTGCGTCCTTGTAATCCACGTCGACAACATTGTCGTCGCCGCCCGCAGAGGAAGATGTTCCTTCTCCGCTTACGCTGGCTCCCGCTGCAGCGTTGGCTGCGGCGCCCTGTTCCTTATATACTCTCTCCGCTATGGCGTAGAAAGCGGTTTGGAGTTCTTCCTTGGCGGATTTGATCTTTTCGGCATCGGTTCCCTTAAGTGCTTCCTTAAGAGCGTCTATCTTAGGCTGAACCTGGCCTTTTTCTTCCGCGGTCACCTTGTCGCCGAATTCGTTAAGGGATTTTTCGGTCTGATATACCATGGAATCCGCCTCGTTTCTGAGATCGACCTCCTCGCGGCGCTTCTTATCCTCTTCGGCGTAAACCTCGGCTTCCTTGACAGCCTTGTCTATGTCCTCCTTGCTCATATTCGTGGAGGCGGTGATTGAAATATGCTGCTCCTTGCCGGTGCCTAAGTCCTTGGCCGAAACGTTTACGATACCGTTGGCGTCAATATCAAAAGTAACCTCTATCTGAGGAATTCCTCTGGGAGCGGGAGCGATACCGTCAAGGCGGAAGGTCCCCAATGACTTATTGTCTTTTGCAAAGTCACGCTCGCCCTGAAGCACGTTGATGTCAACGCTGGGCTGGTTGTCTGCATAGGTGGAGAATATCTGAGATTTCTTGGTGGGTATGGTGGTGTTGCGGGTAATCATTTTGGTGCATACGCCGCCCGCCGTCTCAACGCCGAGGGAAAGCGGAGTAACGTCAAGGAGCAGGAGTCCGCTTACTTCCTTGTTTAATACGCCTCCCTGAATGGCCGCGCCAACCGCTACGCACTCATCCGGATTGATTCCCTTAAAGGGATCCTTTCCGATATATTTCTTTACCGCTTCCTGTACGGCGGGGATACGGGTGGAACCGCCCACCAGAAGAACCTTGTCGATCTCGCTTATTTTCAGTCCGCTGTCCTTGATGGCCTGCTCCAAAGGCCCCATGGTGGCCTTTACAAGATCGGCGGTAAGATCATCGAATTTAGCTCTCGAAAGAGTTACGTTCATATGCTTGGGTCCGTTGGCGTCTGCGGTAATATAAGGGATATTGATATTTACGGTAGTTGTGTTGGAAAGGGCAATTTTCGCTTTTTCAGCTTCGTCCTTGAGTCTCTGCATGGCGAATTTGTCATTGTGAAGGTCGGTGCCGTCGGATTTTTTAAACTCCTCTACAAGGAAGTCTATAATTCTCTGGTCAAAGTCGTCGCCGCCCAGACGGTTGTTACCCGCGGTAGCCAGAACCTCCTGTACTCCGTCGCCTATTTCAATGATTGAAACGTCGAAAGTACCGCCGCCTAAGTCGTAAACCACTACCTTTTGTTCATCGCCCTTGTCAACGCCGTAAGCAAGAGCGGCGGCGGTAGGCTCGTTGATAATGCGGTGTACGTTAAGTCCCGCAATTTGTCCCGCGTCCTTTGTGGCCTGACGTTGGGAGTCGGTAAAGTAGGCGGGGACGGTGATTACAGCGTCGCTTACCTTTTCGCCAAGATAATTTTCCGCTTCGGTCTTAAGCTTCTGGAGCACCATTGCGGAAATTTCCTGAGGAGTGTACTTCTTTCCGTCGATATCCACCTTGTAATCGCTGCCCATATGGCGCTTGATGGAGATAACTGTTCTGTCGGGATTGGTGACAGCCTGATTCTTGGCAAGCTGACCGACAAGACGCTCACCGTCCTTGGTGAAGGCAACTACGGAGGGTGTTGTTCTGTTGCCCTCGGAGTTGGTAATAACGGTAGGCTCGCCGCCTTCAATTACCGATACGCAGGAGTTGGTGGTACCCAAGTCGATTCCTATAATTTTTCCCATAATAAATCATTTCCTTTCTTTGTTCTGTCCGTTTCGGACATTATATATTTTTCGGTTTTTCGTTGATGTCTCTTTTCAATTAGTTGCTTCCTTGCTTTTGTTTTACACTTTTTTCTCTTTGTATTCAGGCCACTACTGCCACCATGGCAAAACGCAGTATCCTGTCTCCTAACTTGTAGCCTTTCTGGAAAGTAGATGCGATCGTGCCGCTTTCCTGCCCCTCTTGTGCGGGCACCTGCTGCACTGCCTGATGCAGGGATGGATTAAACTCGCCGTCCGACGGTATCTGTTCAACGCCCAATTTTCCGAGAGTTTCCATAAATGACTGATAAATCATTTCCACGCCCTTTTTAAAATTCTCGTCGGCACATTCCACGCCCAAGGCTCTTTCGAGATTATCCGCTACGGTAAGAAATTCCGTTACCGTTTTTGCGGTAATTTCGGGTTCAAGCTCCACACGCTCGCGGCTTGTGCGTTTTCGGTAATTGTCGTATTCCGCCATATTGCGCATTAGCTGATCCTTAAGCTTTTCCATTTCCTCGGTTTTCTTTTCAAGCTCCGCTTCAAGCGGGTTATTTCCGCCCTCGACGGTTTCTTCGGCAGTATTGGCTTTTTCTTTGGTTTCTTCCAAAACCTCCTCTTCTTTTACTGCTTCTTTTGTGTTCAAAGTATCCTTCTCCTTATCTTTTTTCTTTTTGTTGTCTGTTTTACTCAAAATCTTCCGCCTCCTTTTCCGTGGGAAGATATTCGGCAAAAGCCGTTTCCTCCGTGTCTTCGCTCAATAAATCCGTAATTTTATCCGAAAAATACTCCAAATAGGGTATTATCCTCTTGTAATCTATTCTGGCGGGGCCTATTACCCCGAAGCTTCCGGCCTTTTGTCCGTCTTTCTCAAAAGAAGAGGTTATCATACTGGAATTTGATACGACAAAAGTTTGATTTTCCTCTCCGAAAAGAATGTTTATTCCCGAAAACGCGCCCGACAGTATTTCGCTGAATCGTTCCC
Organism: uncultured Ruminiclostridium sp.; assembly: GCA_910585505.1. Classification (GTDB taxonomy): domain Bacteria; phylum Bacillota; class Clostridia; order Oscillospirales; family Ruminococcaceae; genus Ruminiclostridium_E. The sequence goes on from CAJUFF010000055.1 coordinate 5,819, forward strand.
TGTTGCTTAGTATCGTGGCAATCTCCCGGCTCTGAAGCTGGTCGCAGGCGATAAGGTTCGCTTCGCCGTTTACGCTGACCTGATCTTTCGCCATTTCAGCCGACATTTCCGCTATTCCTTTCATCAGTGGGGAGAGCATCATCATATAGCTGCCCAAAGCGGCCGAAAGGCTTTCCATAAAATCATCCGACAGACTGTCTATATTTAGTCCGGTAAGATTCTCATCGGCGAATCTGGTAAAAAAATCAACCTGTTCTCCGGTAAGATCAAACTGTAAGCGGCAGACACGGTTTTTTATGCTGCCTCCGGAAGTGACAAGAAGCAGTACGTACATTCTGCGTCCGGTGGGGATAACCTCAACCTTAGTAATCACCGAAAATTTTCCCGTTTCGTTAGCGGTAACTATGGCGCACTTGGTAATTTCGGACAGCGCTCTGCCCGCTTCCTCAATAAGCCTGTCGTTGGTGTCCGCATCTATATCTTCGAATATTTCGTCGATTCGCAGTTTCTCCTCGTCCGAAAGTCTGTGTTCGGGCATAAAATTTTCTATATAAAAGCGATAGCCGCTGAAGGTGGGGACTCTTCCAGCGCTGGTATGAGGGTGCTCCAGATATCCCATTTGTTCTAACATCGCCATCTCGTTGCGTATAGTGGCGGAGGATATCTTCATGGACAATTTTTCCTGAACGGTTTTTGACCCCACAGGCTCGCCTGTGCGTATATACTCGTCAACCACCGTTTCCAATATTTTCAACGCTCTTTTTTCCATTTCCATAACAGACCAATCCTTGTAATATTGGAAGCGCTTAACCAATGTCACAGAGAAAATTCGCAATATAATCCATGAATAAATCGCGCAATCCGTCTCCTAATCGGTTTTTGGCACTCTTCCGTCAGGTGTGTTAGCACTCCTCCTCTTTGAGTGCTAACCATAATGTATCACTTTTTCGTCTGAATGTCAAGGGGTTTTTAAAAAATTTTTTTATTTTTTTATTTTTTTGGCAACACCGCGCAATGATTATGTGTGGATTGCGCCGTAAGATTTTTTGTCAGCTTGTATAAATCCGACACAGGAATAACGGCGTATTTCAAGGAGTTTTGGGCAAAAATGACGGAAAATATGCAAGCGTATGCGCGGCAAAGCGCGCAGCGCAGTCTTTGCGCGGTGTTGCCTTAGTATAAAATGGCACAGGCAGAGTTTACTATTGCTCTACCAATTACTGTTGAAATTATCTCATACCAACTTTTCAAAACTTTCACTTGCATTTTTCCAAAAAATCTGCTATACTATTATGATACGGAAATATTCGGAAAATTTGCTGTTATTTCCCTTTTAAAGGAAAAAGAAAAACGCCGAGGACACATCATGGAAAAAACGGAAAACAACATACTGCTGTCACGTATTCGCGGCAGGGCGGGAAACGGAAGTATAAAATTTCTTCTGTATCTCGTCTTTTTTGCCGTTCACCTGCTTATTTCCCTTTCCTCTTACCTGCCCTCCATTGACCCAAACGAATTTTCCGCCGCCGCGCTGACAAATATGTTTATCGGCGGCGATTGGTCGGCGGCAATGAGCCGAAGTGATTATTACTATGGATTTTTGCAGTCTATCGCCTACATTCCCGCCATGCTCCTCACCCGCGACCCGTTTGTGCAGTATCGGGTGATGCTTATAATAAACGGGGCTTTAATGAGTTTTATTCCGGTGACGGTTTATACTCTCTGTCTTAAGTTAGGCGTAAAAAAACCGTGGCAGTCGGTATTTGCCGCATGCTGCTGCGGAGGCTGGATGACGTGTCTTGTACACAGCAAGTTTATCTGGAATGAAACCTCGGCAATACTTATTCCCTTTATTATGTTTTATCTGCTTATTTCGGCGGAAATGTCCGATAAAAAAAGCAAACGGACTTTTTTTTCAATATTGCTCGCCTTTTCCTGCGGGCTTGCTTACTGCGCCCATCAAAGGCTTGTTTCCGCGATTATGGCGGTAATATTGGCCTCGCTATTGTCACGCTTTGTCCTAAAAAGAAAAAGTCTTAATTTTCCCGCGTTCTTTGCGGCGCTGGCCGTATTTATGACGGCGGCGGTGTTCGGAAATTATCTTGTACAAAGCGTGCTGTGGGGCGAGGATAATCCCGCGTTGCTTCGCAATACCGCCGAAAACTTTTTTGCCGGACTTCCCGAATTACTTAAGGACGGCGGTATCGCAAAATTCTTTACCGCTTTTCTTTCCCAGTGTTTTTACTTTATCTGCGCTTCATGGGGATTGGGCGCGTTGGGTACGTCGTTGCTGATAGTGGTCGTTATTTCGCTGGTTAAGAGTAAAAATAACAAGACGGTTCTGATATTCGGCGGGGAAAGAACGGTATTTTTGTTTTTTACCGCCTCGATAACTCTGTTTACCCTTGTTGTGGGAGCATTGTACAGATTTGGTGCCGAAAGCTTTGAGGCAAGCCAAAGTACGCTTATATTCGGGCGTTATCTTGACGGAGTGATACCATTTACGGTAATGCTTGTGTTTTTGTATATATTTACTGAGAAGCTTAAGCTTACCGATATACTGGGGGGAATAATCACTTCGGGAGCCTCATATCTGCTGTTTTTCTTTACGGGAAGAGGCGCCGCGTTAAACGCTGTTTCCGCCACCATAATTCCCATGTTGGGACTGTATCCCGTTATGTTCGGCGAAAATTCGGGAAGCTTAGTCACCTCCACAGGTTTTACCGCCGCGGTAAGTTGTTCCATGTGCGTAATGACGCTGCTGATAGTTATAGTTTCCTGCTCCAAAAAATATAAAAACGTAAACATATCGTTGCTTATTGCGATAATTTCACTTTATTCGGCGTTATACGGAGTGTTCGGATACTTTCCGCTTTCGGTGCAGGAAAGCGAAAGCAAAAACGAAGAATACGTAAAGCTTTCATCCTGCATTTACAATACCGCCGAAGCGCCCTCCGTCACCGCTTACTCCTGCGGAAGAGGCTGCGTTATGATGCTTCAATACCTTAACCAGAACATAAAAGTGTACCCCGCCGATCAACCCTCGGAAATACGGGAGGATTCCTATGTTATCGTTCCCAACGACGTCATGATACGTTTTGACGGACAGTCAAGGGTGGTTTTTGTTCAGCTTGCCGAAACTGATAACTATAAAGTATACGCTTACGGCGAAAGAGCAAAGGCATACGCCCAGTCACAGTCGGGAGGAGAGAAAACAAACGGAACGGAACAAAGTGAGACTGCTCCCGATAAAGAAGCGGAGGAAACAGAAATCACCGGAAGAACACACTTAATAAATACGCACAATATATTATAGAGCAAAAGGAATGATGTAATATGCCTATTATAGCCAAAAAAGCAAAACAGCCTAATCCCGCCAGGACTCTTACCCTGAGTCTCCTTGCGGTAATATTGGTGGGAACCGTGCTTTTGTGGCTGCCCATCTCCTCAAAAAGCGGAGAATGGACGGATTTTATTGATTGCTTTTTTACTGCGGCTTCAGCCACTACAACAACGGGAATTACGGTAGTGGAAACCTTTAGTCACTGGAATCTTTTCGGACAGTGGGTGCTGCTGCTTATGACGCAGATAGGGGGACTTGGGCTGGTTATTATCCTTACATTTTTCAACTTTGCGTTAGGCAGAAAAATGGGGCTTATGAAAACCAACGCAGTTGCCGGAGAGGTCAGCGTCAGCGGTTTTATAGGTGCCAAACGGCTTTTTATAAGGATAGGCACCTATACCTTTTTTCTGGAATTTATCGGCGCGGCCATTATGTGCTTTACCTTAGTTCCGGAATACGGCGCTTACGGTGTGTTTATGTCGTTTTTTACCGCCATTTCCGCCTTTTGCAACGGCGGGCTTGACCTTTTCGGAATCGGCACGGGGCCTTCAGGTTACTTTGACAAGCCTCAGGTGCATATAGTCATAGCGGCTCTGGTTTTTCTGGGCGGTATCGGTTTCGTGGTATGGGATAACGTGGTAAGTTGGTTCAAGACAAAAAGGCTGTCAATTTACACAAAAATAGTGCTTATTTACAGCGGAATTTTCTTCCTTATAGGCTTTATGGCTTATTTTCTGGTTACAATACTTCACGGTGACGCGTACCAAGATATGAATATCGGGGATAAGATACTTTGCTCCGCCTTCACGAGCGTTTCCGCACGCTCGGCGGGATTTAACATACGGGATATAGCGCTTGTCAACGACTTCTCCAAAATAGTCACGACAATACTGATGTTTATAGGTTCGGCTCCCGCTTCCACAGGCGGCGGCATCAGAGTTACCACTTTGGCGATATTGGCGGCTACCGTTACCGCGGTTCTTAGGGGATATGACGATGTAAGACTGTACGGACACAGGGTAGGGAAAAGGCTTGTGTATAAAGCGGTATCCGTATTGGTTCTGTCGGTGGTGTTTGTACTTATCTGCTTCACTACCATTTATTTGCTGAATCCGGAGATACCCGAAGTGGATATACTTTACGAAATAGTTTCTGCGTTTACTACCACCGGATTTTCTACGGGGATTTCCGCCTCCGTCGATCCTGTTTCCAAACTCATGCTGTGTCTGGCAATGCTGGTCGGTAGAGTGGGTACGGTTTCCCTTTTGCTTTCCTTTAAGGGCGACAAGGGCGACAGCGGCAAGAATAAGATTCTGCCCGACTGCGAGCTTCTGATAGGCTAAAAAAAGAAAAAGGGAAAAACGGAATCGGCTGAACCGCCGCTTCCGACACAATGAAAAAGCATAAATAATAAAGCGTATGACATACTGCGCACAAAAGGAACACAAGCAATGAAGCTTACCGTAAAACATTTCAACGATCTTACCGTTTCGGAACTGTACGATATATTAAAGCTTAGGGTATCGGTATTTGTATTGGAGCAAAGCTGTCTTTATCAGGAGCTGGACGATATGGACAAAAACGCCTTTCACCTATGGTTCTCCGACGAAGAGGGGATATCGGCTTACCTACGCGTGCTGCCCCAAAGCGTCTGGGGAGAAGTATCCATAGGCAGAGTTATCTCCGTAAAGCGGCGGCAGGGTTTAGGCAGCCTGATACTTGCGGAGGGAATTAAAACGGCAAAGGAAAAATACGGTGCGAAGAGGATCGCCATCGGGGCGCAGCTTTACGCCGAAAGCTTTTACGAAAAAGCGGGATTTGCCAGAGCCTCCGAAGAATACGTTGAAGACGGGATAACTCATATTAAAATGCTCCTTGAACTTTGATTCAATTGCAGCTAAAACAAGCTGTCGGAATCGAGAAGCAATTCCGAGGTTCAGCGAGGTATAAAATTCCCGCACTGAACCGAGAGATCTTTTGCGCCTAAAAGGCAGGGAATATCCGGCAGAGGATTATAATGTCCAATCACCATTAACTGATTAAAAAACGTTTTTACGTTTTGCAATCGGTTAATAGTTTAGGTATGAGGGGAGACGGTCATAAAAATGGAAGAAAAATTTCAGCTTGGTTCCGTTGACATTTATGTAAACGAAAATCATCGCTTCGGCACGGACGCGGTGCTTCTGGCGGATTTTGCGTCGCCGTTTCCCTCTGAGACGGTGTGCGATCTCTGCACAGGCTGCGGAATTATTCCTTTGTTTTTTTGCAGAAGCAAGCCGCCTAAAAAAGTGTACGGTGTGGAGCTTCAGAGGGAAGCGGTGGAGCTGTTCGGGAAATCGGTGAGGGAAAACGGACTTGAAGACATATTGCTTCCCGTTGAAGCCGATTTGACAGATACAAAGGCACTGCTTGAACATATCCCGCGCGGTTCGGCAGATATGGTTACGGTGAACCCTCCCTACTATAAAGAAAATTCGGGTAAAACAAGGCTTACGGAAGCGCAACGGATAGCAAGACACGAGATAGCCTGCGATCTGGGACAGGTGATAGAGGCAGCCGACCTTTTGCTTAAATACGGGGGCAGCTTAAAAATGTGTCATCTTCCCGAAAGGACGGCGGAAATTTTTTTTCTTATGCAGAAAAGAAATATTCAGCCGAAAAAGCTTACCGTTGTTTGCAACAAGGCCGGAGAAAAGCCATGGCTTGCGCTTATATCCGGGAAAAAAGGCGGCAAGGTCGGTTTGGATATAGATAAGCCGCTGATAATGAGAGAGGAAAACGGAAACTATACCAAAAGACTTTCAGAGATATACGGTATGTAATTTTTCCATAAAAAGAAAGGAACGGCGTAAAATTGGGCAAATTATATGTGGTGGGTTCACCGATAGGCAATCTGGGCGATTTTTCCGACAGAGCCCGTGAAACCTTGAAAAACGTGGATTTTATCTGCGCCGAGGACACAAGAGTGACCGCCGTACTTTTAAATAAATTCGGAATAAAAAAATCTATGATAAGCTATCATGAGCACAACGCGCGGGAAAGAGGGGAAGAGATTCTTCCGAGGCTTCTGGAGGGAGAAAGCTGCGCAATTGTGACCGATGCTGGAATGCCATGTATCAGTGATCCGGGTGAAGAGCTGGTAAAGCTCTGTGCCGAGCACAATGTGGAAACCGCTGCCGTGCCCGGACCTACCGCAGCTATGACAGCTTTGGCAATAAGCGGACTCCCCACAAAAAGATTTTGCTTTGAGGGCTTTCTCAGCGTTACCAAAAGAATACGGAAAGAGCATCTGGAAGAGCTTAAAGCGCTGCCCATGACTCTTATATTTTACGAAGCTCCTCACAAACTGAGAAACACGCTCGACGATCTTCTGGAAAGCCTCGGGGACAGGAGGATAAGCCTTTGCCGCGAGCTTACTAAGCTTCACGAGGAGGTAATAAGAGGCACGATAAGCGAAATGATTGCTTTATATAAGGAAAAAGAGCCTAAGGGAGAATATGTGCTGGTAGTAGAAGGCGCAAAAAAAGAACCCGTAAATGAAATAACGGCGGAACAAGCGGCGGAGCTTGCCACTAACCTTATCAAGGAAGGTATGAGAGCGCCGGATGCCTGTAAGGAGATTGCAAAAAAAACGGGATTTTCCAAATCGGAAATTTACCGTATGATACAGTGATTAAAGCGCAGCTTAAATAATTGGGAGACATATTATAAACATAAGAAAGGCGGATAAAAATATGAATAAAGGCAAATTGAGTATGATATTGGCAATAGCGGCGATATTGGGCGCGGTAGCCGTTTTGATTTACAGATTGGGACAGCAGTCCGGAAGCGCCGCAAGCTGGAGCGAATATGATGATTACGGATGGTCTTAATTGAAACGCCGCGCTTTAGCCGCCGTTTTAGCGGGGCTTGTGGCTTTTTCGCTTTCAATAGCGCTTCTTATCTACTTTGATCCGTTCAAAAGCATATTGGATATGGTTTTCGTGCAGCAGGAGGACCCGCCGCTGAGCCGCGTTGAGTACAGCTCCGTTTGGCACGAAAGCGGAGTTGAGGAGAATCTGCCTGAACTGAAAAAAATCATTGACAGATATTTTGAATGCTTTTATTCCGCGATGGGAGACAGGGAGTTTGAAGGCGAAAGGGTGATGGAGGGCTTTTTTGTGGATACCTGCACGGATTCCGTTTACAGTCTGGCCGCCATGACCTCCGGAGCGGGACGTATTGCCCGCTCCAATATAGACTTGACCCTGAACACGGTCAAAACGCATATACGTCTTGACGGAGTGGTCAAAATTAACAAGGACGGATATATATACACCCTTCGGCAAAGTGCAGAGCTGACTTACGGAACAATGACGGGGGTCGGCAGCGGAGAGGGCATATATACGCACACTTTTATTTTTGAGCGTATCGGCGGCAGTTGGTATCTTACTTCTCACGAATGCGAAGGAGGAGCGTGGGGCTACGCAAAAAAGGCTCTTGACGCTTTGTGCGGCGCTGTTTCTCCGTCCTATGCACAGCTTTACGGCGCGTACCCGAAATTTGCCCAGAAATTAGCCGATTGCGCCAAAAGCAACGCCAAGTTAATAAAAACAAACGGATATGACGTAAATTACCGACAGCCGGAAATCGTTTATAACAGAAAAGCTTCGGTGGAATACGCCCGCAGGTGGACCTCGATCATAAGCGAAAGCCGCAACACGGAGCAATGGGCGGATTACGACAACGACAGCGGGAATTTCATATCTCAATGTATTTACAGCGGCGTGGGAGAAATGGACACACGCGGAAATTATATCTGGAAATGGTTTGACCCGTATGTTAATTATTCGGAGGAAAACAAAGGCTGTTCAATGTCGTGGACAGAGGGGGAAAATTTCCACCTTTACTGTGCGGGCAACGACAACCGTGGTCTGTGCGCTTACGCCGGCGCTGCGGGGGGGCAAATCGAAAAAGGCGACATAGTTCAGTTGGTTACTGCGGGCGTCACGGTATCACAGGCCGTAGTAACCGATATTGTAACCGACGTTTACGGAAATAAGCTGGACTTTTTGGTATGCGGCCATGACAGCGATTTAGTGAGCTATCCCGTAAGCGCTCTGCACTGCGACGAAGTGCGATTTATTAAAATATTAGGCTATAATAAGGATTGACAAAAGCCGTTTGCTTTGATATAATAAAATGAAAAAGAAAATATAAAAAACAGACCTCCTCGGAAACTGGAGAAGTGCCGTATTACGCAGCAATTTTGCTGTAAGGCGAAATCCATTTTCCGCAGGAAAACTGTATGTATTTCAAGGAAAGCGGGCAAAGCATGACAGCACAAGGGTAGGTCAGACGGTGCTTCGGTAGATTCCGAGGAGGTCTAATGAAGATGAAAAAACGCGGGGCGTCTCAAAAAACATATAAATATATAAAATAGACATTCCGCACACCTGGGAGAGAACTGCATAGGAAAATTATGAACAACAAACTTAAAAGAGAGCTTTTCAGCGAACCCAACATATTAACCTATTTCCGTATCATACTTATTCCGGTATTTGTCGTATTTTATGTTAATTCCGCTCACAACATCAAATGCTATATCGCGTCCGTTATGGTGCTTATCGCTTCGGGACTCACGGATATGCTTGATGGAAAAATCGCCAGAAAATATGATCAGATCACCGAATTGGGAAAAATTCTGGATCCCGTAGCGGATAAGCTGTCGCAGTGCGCCATTTTAGCCTGTCTCTTAATGAGGTACAGATTATTTATACCGGTTCTTGCAATATTTGTCATAAAGGAAATCACAATGGCGGTATTGGCGCTTGTGTTCTACCGATTGGGAAGAAAGCTTAAAGGTGCGCACTGGTACGGAAAGATCGCTACAAGCTCCTTTTATCTTATAACCATATTCCTTTTGCTGGTGCCGCCGGGAAAGGTGCCTGCCGAAGTGTCCGACGCGCTGATTATTTTAAGCGGGGCTTTTATGCTGTTTGCTTTTATTATGTATCTGAGGGTTTATTTTGTTATGTGGAAGGATCACAAGGATAATAAGCCGAATAAAAGATATTGATATTATTTAAAAAAAGCTCCTGACCATCCCCATAAAGCCGTGAAATACGGGCATTTCACGGGATATGAGGAATGAATTTACTACTTTTAACGAATTGCGCCTTTATATGCTTTTCTACCATGGCACCAGAACAACCAGCAAGCGACACTGACGCGGCATTTCGAGAATATTTAGCAAGTCGCAGCAAACCATGGAAACACGAGCATTTACTGATGATTTTCCTTGACTTTGTAATGAATTGCGTCCATGAAGATAGACGGATAAACGGCGTACTGATTTTGTCAATATTACTTTACACAATTTTCTCAAAAAAAACGAGTTTTTTTGGACCACCACCAATATTCACAAAGCGAAGTGAATATTGGTGGTGATCCGGTTGCATGAC
>CAJUFF010000056.1 GCA_910585505.1 uncultured Ruminiclostridium sp.
CGGCTTGCGGAAACGGGATCGAAGAAAGAACGGAATTTAAAATGAAATTTAAAGGATTTATAACCGCTTTTCTTGTTGTCGCCTGTACTTTTATTTTAATGCAAAAAAATATCTTCGCCGAAAGCATATATTCTTTCGGTCGGGAGGAAATTGTCGGCGCAGTGCCCGACAGTGCGGAAAAAGAGCTTGAGGAGCTTAATATATCCCCGGATGAGAGCATATCTGATATCGGTGCGGAAAATGTATTCTCCGTTATACTTAACATAATATCGGAGAACATACCAAAGCCGCTTACCATGCTTGTATCCACCGCCGCCGTAATAATTCTGTGCGCCCTTATTTCCGCTATGAAAGAAGGGGACGAGCTTTCGGGGACGTTTAACACGGTTGGAGTTCTTGCCTGTTCCGGATTGATCTGTACAAGCTTCGCTTCGGTTGCTCAAAGCGCAAAAACCGCCGTTGACGGCTTTGCGGCATTTTTATCGGTTTATATCCCCGCCTTCGCGGGAATAATGGCGGCAAACGGACAGACGGCTGCCGCCGCCGCTTACAGCGGGGTTATAACCATAGCCGTTCAGGTGTTGTCGCAATTGTTTTCGTTGGTTATATTCCCTCTTACAAGCTGCATAATGGGTATATCGGTAGCAGGCGCGGTAAATCCGGAGCTTAAGATAAACAGTATAGCGGAACTGGCGAAAAAAGTGGTTAACTGGGGGCTTGTGTTTATTATGACAATTTTTACGGGACTGTTGTCTGTGCAGAGCTTTGTTGGAGCGGCCGCAGATACCGTTTCAATGAAAGCGGTAAAATTTACCGTTTCGGGAGCTGTTCCGATAGTAGGCGGAGCGGTATCGGACGCACTTTCCACGGTAAAGGGCAGCATCGGAATGATAAAAGCCACTACGGGCAGTTACGGTATCATTGTTTCGGCGGTAATAATGATACCCATACTTATTTCCGCTTTGTTGTACCGTATTGCGTTTACCGCCGCTTCATCGGTAAGCGACGCTTTGGGTACTTCCCGTCTTACCTCTCTTCTTAAAAGCGCGGAAAGTGTTGTTGCGGTAATAATAGCGGTATTGGTCTGCTTCTGGCTTATTGCGGTGGTTTCAACGGCGATAATGCTGGTTATAGGTATGGGAGGATAAAAGCAATATATTGCTCCCTTAATATTTTTCATTCTGTCGCGTTCCGCGGTAGTGTTTCAAGAAAGGAATTTCAAAATGAGGGAAACGGTATTGGGAATCGCCTTGGTGGCTATCGCAACCGGAGTGTTCAGGCTATTGTCTCCCGAAAGCGGATTTAAAAAACAGATAGCTTTTCTTGTCTCTGCCTTTTTTCTTTTAAGCTGTGTTTCCTTATTTACCGGAGGAGGTGCGGAGCTTTCGGAAATAACGGAAGCCTTCAGAACAAAGGGAGGATATGTGGATTTTTCGGTTGAGGCTTATCGTATGACCGAAAAAGAAATTGCCGACGCTTTAAGTAAAAATCTAAAAAAACTTTTATCGGATAATAAAATTTTTTGTGATGAAATTTTCGTTATTATTGATATTTCGTCCTCGTACAGCATATCTATTAAGCAGGTACGGCTTGCCTTTTCCGCAGACAACGCCGGCAATACGGCCAAAGCAGAAGAGCTGGTCAAAAAGGAGGTAGGAGATGAAATCGAGGTTATAACGGAAATAAAAGGATATTAGCGTTAAAAGGAAGGAAAAGCAAAAATGAAACAGCCAAAAGAAATATTGAAAAGTGAAAAGGGTATAAAAATTATTTTTGCAGCAGGTATTGCTCTGATAATTATAATATTTCTTTTTGGCACTTTCGGAAGCGAGAGAAATGAAAAGGCGGAAGAAGGTGAGAAAAACGTTTTGTCGGAAATAGACGAATATGAACGGCATCTTGAAGCCCGACTCTCCGAGATTATAGGAGAAATTCAGGGCACGAGGGATATCAGCGTTATGATCACCCTTGAAAAGACCGAGGAGAGCATTTACTCCGCGAAAGAGACCTCCGTTTCCGCAAAGGTAACGCCAACCGTAAGAGGAGTACTTGTGGTTTGCGGCGGAAGCGAAAGCGCGGTGGTGCGTCAGAAGGTTACGGACGCGGTGTGTAAGGCTCTCGGAGTGAGCGCCGCCAAAGTTTGCGTTACTTATTAAATTATATAACAAGAAAGGAACGGTTACAGCAATGAAAAAAAGACTTAATCTCATTATCGGAAAAAAACAGATAATCATTGTAGGACTTACCCTTATTTTAGGTGTAGCAGTCTATGTAAATTATCTGGTTGGGACAAATATGACCTCTGATTCTCCCGTTACCGCTGATGAAGGAGCGCGGAACGTAGGAAATTACGGGGATCAGAAATTCGTTTCCGACGGCGGCGAAAATTCCTTGGCAAACGTTTCCAACAGCCTTACAGCCTCCGACGCGGACGAATACTTTGCCCGTGCGAGAATGGATAAAGAGGAAAGCCGCGCTGAAGCAATAGAAGTATTACAGACTATTTACGGCGGCGGCGATTCCACCGAAACAGAGCTTGCGGTAATGGCGCAGAACGCGGAAACCATGAGCAGCTATATCGAAAGTGAAAGCAAGATAGAAAACGTTCTGAAGGCTCAGGGCTTTGAAGATGTTCTCTGCTACCTTTCGGAAAACGGCGCCAGCGTTATAGTAAAAACAAATGGACTTGAACCTGCTCAGGCGGCGCAGATCAAAAACGCTCTTTTATCCGAGGTGGATATTCCCACCGAAAAAATTTCAATATTGGAAATAAAATAAAGAAAACTGTTGTTTATTTTTCCGTTTTGTGGTATAATGTTTTATAAGTGAGTTAATATACTTTAACCTAACTTAAAAACATTATACCCTTTTTATTTTATTTGTTACAAGTTTATCAATAACACGAAATAGGAAAGGAACAGTTGAAAAAATGGATAAGAAAGCTTCTGCTTCCAACGGTATTCTCAAAGTTTCAAACGAAGTTATAATGAAGATTGCCGAGCTGGCCGCATGCGAAATAAGCGGTGTGGCATCCGAAAACGGAAAGCTTATGGTGCCGCAGTCTCCCATAGGTTTGGGCACTTTTTTGGGCTCTCCGGTAAAGGTGTCCGTTTCCAAAGAGTCGGTGGTGATTGATCTTTCGATTATTACGGAGCAGGGAAGCAAGGCTATTAACGTAGCTTCCGCTGTTCAGGCAAGCGTTAAATCCGCCGTTCAGAATATGACGGGAATAACAGTGTCCAAGGTGAATGTCAATATTGCCGGAATAATGCTCAGTAAAGAGGAACAGGACTGATCCGACAAAAAGAAAGGCAGATATCAAGAATGACAAAGCACGAAATAAGAGAAGCCGCATTTATAATTTTGTATCAGATGGAGCTTACGGGGTGGACTAGCGGGGAGATAGCCGACTGTACATACGAGGCCTTTGATATGCCTTCCAACAAGTCGGTTCTTGACTTGGCCGACAAGGTGTGGGAAAAACGCGCGGAACTGGATGAAATAATAGGAAAATACAGCCCGTCGAGAGCTGCGGCGCGTATTTCAAAGGTCGACCTTTCCATTTTAAGAATAGCGGTATATGAGCTTACCTTTGAAAAAAACAGGATACCTCCGAAAGTGGCTATAAACGAAGCTATCGAGCTTACGAAAGCTTATGCGGAAAAAAGTGACAGATTGTTTGTAAACGGACTTCTTAATTCATATTATAAGGATCTGGAAAAATAAGAATGAGTGTTGTTGTAACAGTTTCACAGGTTAACAAGCGGCTAGCTCTGCTTATAAAAAACGATGAAAAATTAAGAAGCGTTTCCGTAAGGGGTGAAATTTCAAACTTTAAAGAGCATTTTCCTTCGGGTCATATGTATTTTACCCTTAAAGAGGGAAATTCCTCCATAAAGGCCGTTATGTTCAGGAGCTATGCGGAGAAGCTTGAAATTTATCCGGAAAACGGGATGAACGCGGTTGTTTCGGGTTCGATACAGGTTTATGAACGTGATGGAGCCTGTCAGCTTTACGCTACCGAAATTGACAAAGAAGAAGGAAAGGGTGAAGACGCTTTTTCCTTTGAACAGCTTAAGGAAAAGCTATTCAAAGAGGGTTTGTTTGAACAAAAGCGACCTTTGCCCGTGCGGCCTAAATCAATTTGCGCCGTAACTTCCGCAACGGGGGCGGCAATAGAGGATATAATCAATGTTTTATCCAGAAGGTATCCTTTTATCAGATTAAAGCTTGTTCCCGTGCTTGTGCAGGGGGCGGGTGCGCCGGAATCCATTGCTAAAGGGATAGAAGCGGCTCAGAACAGCGGCTGCGATCTTATTATTTTTGGCAGAGGCGGCGGAACGTCGGAGGATTTGTCCGCCTTTAACGCCGAAATAGTTGCAAGAGCTGTTTATGCCAGCAAAATTCCAACCATATCGGCGGTGGGACATGAGATAGACTTTTCCATAAGCGACTTTGTGGCGGATATGAGGGCGCCTACACCAAGTGCGGCGGCGGAATTGGCGGTTCCCGACATAATGGAGATTTATGGCGGGATTGTAGCCTTAAAAAACAGGATTGGCGAAAAGGCGGCGGCAAAAATAGAAGAAACCCGTACAAAGCTTGACAATATTTCAAGGATAATATCCAGGCTAAGTCCGTCTGTCCGAATAGAAAATAACAGAGAAAAATATACTAAAACTTTTGCTTCGATAAAGAAGGATTTTTCCTCTGTAATCTCATCAAAGGAAACTCAGCTGAAAAATACCGAGGAACTTATGAACGCTTTCAATCCCATGAAAACTCTTGAAAGAGGATATTCTGTAATTAGCAAGGACGGCTCCGTGATATCATCGGCGGCTGAAATAAAGGAAGGCGATACGTTTACTGTTAAAATGTCTGACGGAGAGTTTAAGGCAATGGCATTAGGTCAATAATATTCAATATTGTTGAAAATAGCATTTATCGTAAAATATATGAAATTTTAATATAGAAAGGATTTCGGATTTCCGGTATTTTGTCGGAAGTACGTAAATAATTGCGTTATGACTTTTGAGGAAGCTTTAAAAAGACTCAACGAGATATCGGAGCAGATGGAGAATCCTGATATTACTTTAAAAAGCGCGGTGGAGCTTTATTCGGAAGCCAATGAACTAACGGAAATATGTAAAAAAAATATTGAGGAAGCGAAATTGGCGCTGGAGAAAATAGAACAATGACATATAGGGAAACGCTTTTACATTACAAAAAGATTATAGATACCGGATTAGATGAATATACCCGTTTTCCTCCGAAAAGACAGGAGAGACTTTTTGATGCTATGAGATACAGTCTTATGGCGGGAGGAAAGCGGATACGTCCGATTTTGACACTTGAATTTGCGCGGCTTTGCGGAGGAGCGGAAAATGCCGCGATTCCCGCTGCCTGCTCCATAGAAATGATGCACACTTTTTCACTTATACACGATGATTTGCCGTGTATGGACAACGATGATATGCGGCGTGGGAGAAAAAGTTGTCACAGACAGTTCGACGAGTCCACCGCCTTATTGGCGGGAGATGCTTTGGAAATGTATCCCTTTCAGATATTGACAGACAGTGTAAGTCACGGTGTTTCTGCGGAGAATACAATAAAAATGATTAGGCTGCTGTCGGAATATGCGGGACATATAGGAATGATCGGCGGACAGCAGATTGATATTCAGTTTGAGGGAGAATGTTCGGAAGAAAAAGAACTTACCGAAATGTATCGGCTTAAGACCTCAAGGCTTTTGCAGGCGGCGGCGTGTATGGGATGTCTTTCGGCGGGAGCGGGTGAGGACAAGATTGGAATTGCTTTTGAATACGGCGATAAGTTAGGATTGGCTTTCCAGATAACCGATGATATATTGGACGTCTGCGGAGATTCGCAAGAGCTGGGAAAGCCTGTCGGAAGCGATGTGGAAAACAATAAAAAAACCTTTGTAAGTCTTTTGGGAATCGAAGCGGCTAAAGAAAGAGCAAAACAGCTTACTCAACAGGCTTTGGACTTAGCGGAAGGATTTACGGACTGCGGCTTTCTAAAGGAGCTTACTCTTGAGCTTTTAAACAGAAATAAATAATAAATACAATTCTGTCAAGGAAGGTTGTTTAACAGTGAAAGAATATATTAACGTGGCGATATTGGTGTCAATGCTGAGCTGGGCTGTGGCACAGCTTATCAAAGCTGTTTTATACGCCGTAAAATATAGAACATTCAAACTTGAGCGCTTATTCGGATCGGGCGGTATGCCGTCTTCTCATTCTTCTACCGTTTGCGCTTTAGTCATAACCGTTTACCGTATGGAGGGTATTGCCTCCGCTACTTTCGGTCTGGCGATGATGCTTGCCATTATCACGATGTACGATGCAACCGGTGTAAGACGTGCCGCGGGCATACATGCCAAGCAGATAAACAGACTCAGACATATAGTGGACGAGCTTGACGAGGAAATTCTGGACAAGATAGAAGAAAAGGTTGAAGAGGACGATGAAGACGATCCTGAGGACACAAAGGAGCTTAAGGAATTTTTGGGTCACACTCCCTTGGAGGTAATTTTCGGAGCGCTGCTTGGCATTCTTATTGGTATTGTGTTCCCTACGGATTGGTTTCTTTCTTAGAACCTGTATTTATAAGATATTGCACGAGTTTTTTGGCAAAATATTCGCTGATTGTTTAATATTTTATTGAAGGGCTTATGGCGAAAGCTTTTCGTCCGCAAAATTCCGACAAAATATACTTGGAAATCCGCGCATAAATCTTATGAATACAGGTTCTTAATGAAAACAGGCTAAATAATATTTACTGAACAGGGGCGAAAAACTTTGATATTATCCTCAAAGATATCTCCGGATATAATAAAAAAACTTACGTTGGCGGAAAAAGAACAGCTTTGTTCGGAACTCAGGTCATATATAATAGAGATTGTTTACGGAACCGGGGGACATTTGGCTTCCAGTCTCGGCGCAGTGGAGCTTTGCGTAGCTCTGCACAGTGTTTTTTCCACTCCGGATGACAAAATAATTTTTGATGTGGGTCATCAGGCATATGCCCATAAAATAATAACGGACAGATATAAAGAATTTTGCAGGCTGCGGAGCGAAGGAGGAATATCAGGATTTCCGCGTCCCGACGAGTCGGTGCACGACGCTTTTATAGCTGGCCACGCAAGCACTTCTATTTCCGCCGCTCTCGGAATTGCCAAAGCAATGGAGATAAAGGGTGACGATCATCATGTTGTATCAGTTATTGGCGACGGTGCGCTGACCGGTGGTGAAGCCTACGAGGGCTTGAACAACGCCAGTAAGATTAAAAGAAGCTTCATTGTTATATTGAACGACAATGAAATGTCGATATCGAAAAATTCAGGTGCTGTAGCGGCGTATTTGTCTCAGATGCGTTCCTCAACCAAGTATTATGAAACAAAAAAGCGTGTAAAAGAGGCGCTGTCCAAATCCGCAATAGGCAGAGAACTTTCAAGATCGGTAAGCGGCACAAAAGAGCTTGTAAAATTTGCGATATTTCAGAGCAACATATTTCAGAATTTAGGCTATAAATACTTAGGCCCCATAGACGGAAACAATTTGTCCGAGCTGATAGATACTCTGAATGTGGCAAAACAGCTGAACGAGCCGTGCATAGTCCATATAAAGACCAAGAAGGGAAAGGGATATCTGCCGGCGGAACAGAATTCGGGTGAATATCACGGGATTGCGAAAAGAAAAGCCATTTTTCGTGAAGAGGCGGGAGAAACTTATTCGGAGACTATGGGAAGGTATCTTACTGAACTGGCGGATAAAGACGAAAGAATATGCGCGGTAACCGCAGCAATGAAATACGCTACCGGGCTTCAGCATTTTGCCAAAGCGCATAAGTCACGATTTTTCGATGTTGGTATTGCCGAAGAGCATGCGGTAACCTTTGCCGGCGGACTTGCGTCACAGGGGCTGATTCCGGTATTGGGGATATATTCTACTTTTTTACAGCGCTCCTACGATCAGATAATACACGATTTGGCTATTGAAGAAGAGCATGTGGTTTTCGCAATAGACAGAGCGGGAGTGGTAGGCGAGGACGGAGAGACGCATCAGGGGCTTTTTGATGTATCAATGCTTTCAAGTATACCCAAAACGGTTATTTATTCCCCATCAAATGCGGAAGAACTTAAGGCTTCAATAAAGAAGGCTCTTTACGGATGCAAGGGAATAGCCGCCGTTCGTTATCCTAAAGGGGAAGCGGTAACCGGAAGCTCCGAAAAAGCGGATTATGATCTGCGTTTTTATGATTGCGGAAAAAATGCGTTGATAATTACTTACGGAAGGATTACCGGCAACGCTTTGACAGCGGCTAAAAAAAATAAGACCGATTTGCTTCAGATGGTGAAGATATATCCTATTTCGGAAAAAGCTTTAAGCATTGCGGAAAAATATGACAAGGTGCTGTTTTTTGAAGAAGGGATACGTTCCGGCGGAATTGCGGAAAAGTTTTCCGCTGCGCTTACCGAGCGGCAATGGAAGGGTAATTTTAAGATAACTGCAGTGTCCGACAGTTTTGTCAAATATGGAGATATGGAAAAACAGCTTTCGGATTTCCGACTGGATGCCGAGGGAATGATTAAAGCGGTGGGTGAAGCGATTGGGAAGACTTGACGTTGAAATGGCGTCGCGCGCTCTTGTAAAGAGCCGCAGCATGGCGCAGGGGCTGATAAAGGATGGCATAGTTTTCGTAAATGGTCATTGTGTAAATAAAGCTTCCCTTGATATAAATGAAAGAGATGTTATAGAAATAAGAGGCGAGCTTCCTAAGTATGTGGGACGCGGCGGATTAAAGCTGCAAAAGGCAATAGATGTTTTTCACATCGCGCTCTCGGATTGTGTCTGTATTGACGTGGGAGCATCTACCGGCGGATTTACCGACTGTATGCTGCAAAAAGGAGCAAAAGTTGTATATGCCGTAGATGTGGGAAAAGGTCAGCTTGACGAAAAGCTTAAGAACGACAGAAGGGTTATATCCCTTGAGAATACCGACATAAGAGTTGCCGGTGAAAAAATACCGGAAAAGGCCGATTTTATATCGGTTGACGTATCCTTTATTTCACTCAAACTGATTCTCGGAACGGTGAAAGCGCTTTTAAAAAAGGAAGGAAAAGCCATAGCACTTATAAAACCTCAGTTCGAGGTTGGAAAAGGCGGAATAGGGAAGGGCGGTATTGTAAAAAATCCGATTTTAAGAGAAAAAGCGGTAAAGGAAATAAAGGAATATGCGGAAGATATGGGTTTTCGTTGTGAAGGCTTGACGGTGTCCCCCATAAAGGGAGGGGACGGAAATACGGAATATCTTATTTATCTTTCGATATAAATTATGAAGATTTTTCGGCAACAATGGATTGATTTTATGAGGTGCATATGAAAATTTTTATTTGCGCTAATCTATATAAAGAAAAAACAGCGAATATCTTTCCTGATGTTATAAGATCGCTTAAGCTTTACGGAATGACGCCACTTGCGGAAAACAGGTTTTGCAATGTTTGCAGGGGAATGAATCTTAACGGTATTTGTTTTGGAGAAGCTGAGGAGAATGCCGAAAAGTGTGATTTTTTCCTGACTATCGGCGGTGACGGTACCATTTTGAGATGGGGAAAAAAGGCGGCGTTTTACAGAAAGCCGCTTATAGGAGTGAACACGGGCAGACTTGGATTTATGGCCACTTTGGAGAAAGAGAATCTTTCAATGCTTTCAGCTGTCTCCGAGGGAAAATACAAATTAAGCACGAGAATGATGCTTGACGTTATTATTATCACCGGATCCGAACAGAAAAAATATACGGCGCTGAACGATGTTGTGCTTTTTAAGGGAACTACTTCAAAGCTTCCCGAATATCTTGTATTCAGCGGAGATACCGAAGTAACGCGTGTCCGTGCGGACGGGCTTATAATAAGCACTCCCACCGGTTCCACCGCTTATTCCTTATCGGCGGGCGGACCTATTATCGACCCCAAAATATACTGCTTTGAATTGACGGCACTTTGTCCCCACACGCTTTTTAACCGTTCAATGCTTTTATCGGTTGAAGAGCCTTTAAGAGCTGAATACATCGCTTATGAAAACAGCAGTGTTTTTGTATCGGTAGACGGGAATGAATCGGTTCCGATTTCCCCGGATGACAGTGTTAAAATAAAAAAATCGGAGCTTTGTTTAAATCTTATAGATATTGAAGGCGAGAGCTTTTACAGCTCGGTGCACAGCAAGCTTATGAAGCCCTTAAAATAATTCGGGTAACGGAGGTGTAATCCGATGAAAAAGAAAAGACAGGCTGAAATATTGAATATCATAAGGGAAAGACCCGTTGAAAATCAGGAAATGCTGATAGCCGCTTTGTCGGAGCGTGGCTACACGGTGACCCAGGCCACCGTTTCGAGGGACATAAATGAACTTCGGTTGGAGAAAAATATTAACGACGATGGTATAAATTGTTACTCAAAGGTGTATGACAGTAATAAGTTTGGAAATATTTTTCAGCAGTCGGTAATTAATGTAAATTACGCTATGAACATAGTGTGTCTGAAGTGTCACTCCGGACTTGCCAACGCCGCCTGTGCCGCTTTTGACGGAATGAATCACGGACTTGCGGTGGGAACCATTGCGGGTGATGATACGGTATTTATTCTTATGAAAACGGAAAGCGAGGCCAGAGAACTGTGTGAAAAATTCAGGAGTATGTTCTGAACGGATACATAATTTATTATAAAAACGTCCGCTCAAAAACGGAAAGAAATAAGGAAGGGAGTGAGGCGGCTTGCTCAAAGAATTGGATATAGAAAATCTCGCTGTTATCGAAAAAGCGGCTATTTCATTCTGTGATAATCTTAACGTCTTTTCCGGTGAAACGGGAGCGGGAAAAAGTATCCTTATAGGCGGAATAAACGCTGTGCTTGGCGGAAGGATAGGCAGAGATATTGTAAGAACTGGTGAAAGTAAGGCGGTAGTTACCGCGCTTTTTGACAATATACCCAAACATGTTGCGGAAAAGCTCGAAGAAAACGGTTACTCCTGTGATGGCGAGCTGCTTTTGCAGCGGGAGATTACCTCGGACGGAAAGGGTACTGCGCGGATAAACGGTAAGATAGCCACCGCCTCGGTGCTTAGAGAGATCGCGTCAAGGCTTATTGATATACATGGGCAGCACGATACCGCCATTTTAATGAGCACTGATAATCAGCGGCAGATATTGGATACTTATGGCGGTATTGAAAAAAAGCTTAAAGAATACAGAGAAATATTCAGGGATTTTTCCCATATCAGCAAAGAGGTAAGGAATTTACAGCTTCGTATTGAGGAGAGAGAAAACCGTATAAGCGAACTTACAGAAAAAATAGAGGACGTAGATAGCTATAAATTGAAGCCCGACGAGGAAAGCGAGGTTACAGCGCAGCTTGAAGCGGCGAGGAGCTTTGAAGAGGTACAGAGCGCTTTGTCTTCGGCGTATGTAAGTATCAGCGGTTTTGATGACGGAGAAGGTGCGGTAAGTTTATTGAGAGGCGCGTCGGGTGAGCTTGAAAAAATTTCGGAAAAGATTGATGGAATGAATGAGCTTTCTCAAAGGCTGTCAGGTATTATTATTGATCTTGAAGATATCGGGAGCGAGGTTTCAAAAAATTTGAACGATGATTACAGCCCCGAAAATGTATCACTGTTTGAAAACAGAAAAAGCGATCTCCTTTTGCTGAAACGGCGTTACAGGATGGAAATAAACGATCTTATAGAAGCTCTTTCACATTGGAAATTAGAGCTTGAAGAGCTGAAAACAGGGGACGACGCTTTGGAAAAACTGAATGATCGCAGAAGGGAACTGGCGGATGAAGTAAAGAAAAGGGCACAGGAGATAAGCGGACTCCGCAAAAAGGCGGCCGAGAAGTTGGTGAATGCCATTACGGAGGAGCTTGTTTTTCTGGATATGCCGAATGTGCGGTTTGTTTTCGATTTTCAGAGGGACAAAATCACAAATACGGGAATGGACAAGATAGAAATGCTTATTTCCGTAAATAAGGGCGAAGAACCAAAGCCGATGAATAAGATTGCTTCCGGCGGCGAGCTTTCAAGGATAATGTTAGCGGTAAAAAACGTTCTGGCTTCGGCGGACGATGTGCCGACTATGATTTTTGACGAGATAGATACGGGAATCAGCGGAAGGGCTGCGCATAAGGTTGGAGTAAAGCTGTATGAGATAGCGAGGAAAAGACAGGTGCTTTGTGTTACTCATTTAGCGCAGATTGCGGCAATGGGGGACAGGCATCTTTTAATAGAAAAGCGGAGCGATGAGAGCAGGACTTATACTAATGTTCAGGCTTTGGAGTTTGAGGAAAGAAAAAGGGAAATCGCGAGAATTATTTCGGGTGAATCAGATAACGAAATAACGCTGAAGAGCGCTGAAGAGCTTTTGAAAAGAGGAAAATGAATGATAAAGCTGTAATCTTTTTCGGGATTACAGCTTTTCGTATGATAGATTATTTTCCGGTTCTGATATTTTTTAACGTTTTCTTTTCAATTGAAAGATTTTCATAGACTCTGATTCCTCCGTCACCTGTGGGAGCCTGTGCCAACAGACCCACTTTGACCGTGGATTCGACAGGCAGGTGAAAATATCTCATCATATAGAAGTTTTTACCGTCAGCGGAATAGTGTAAAGCGAAAATTTTCCCTAACCGGCATACCTGAAGCCAAGCAGTATTTCCTTCGATATTACATCCGTTTGCGTCGTCGGAATCGCCTTTTGTCACCACGCTTACAGCCGCGTGGGTTCCAAAATCGGTCAATTCGAAGCAGCATTTTGCCCAACATTTTAAACCATTCGTAACCATTACCGACGCCTAATCATAAGTATCTTTAAATTCGTGGGAAACCGTTATTTTAAGTACAAAGTCTCCATCTACTTCGGTATAGTAGTAAGGGGCATGCATAGAGATTCGGGAAGAATACCTTCTTCGTATTCGTCGTTGCTTCCGCAGAAAAAGTCAGTTTTTAGCGGGTGCGGTTTTCTGACTTTTTGATCGCGCTTTCGTTTAACCATTTAAGGCAACATCGCGCAATGACCGCCTGACGGCTTTGCGTGCGGTTTGCTTGCATATTTTCCGTCATCTTGCGCAAACCTTTCTTGAAAAATACATCAGTATTCCTGCGTCGGATTTATACAAGCTGACGAAAAATCTGACGGCGCAATCCATACACAATCATTGTGCGGTGTTGTCTTAAATTCCATCTTAATTTTCTCCTTTTAGTTTATTTTTTCTCCTTATGATTCTCAGGATAAGGAGAGATATTATCAGCACCAGCGGGAATATGCAGCCCGCAAACATTCCCTTTTGAAGATTGTCGTTAGAGCGCTGGGCAATATTGCCTACCAATCCGGGGCCGAAGGAGCCGCCAAGATCGCCCGCCATAGCCAACAGTGCAAACATTCCTGTTCCGCCTGCGGGGATATTTTCAGAGCAAATACTTATGGTTCCCGGCCACATAATGCCCACAGAAAATCCGCACATTATACAGCCTATTAGACCGATGACTGGTTCGTTGGACACCGAAGCTGCAATATAGCATAAAAGACAGAGAGCGCCCGAACCCATCATGAATTTCATCAGGCTTATTTTGCTGCCGCATTTTCCGTAAACGGAACGGCTGATTCCCATGGTTACGGCGAACATACAGGGACCTATAAGGTCTCCCACCGCTTTTGGCAGCCCCAGTGCCGATTCGGCATAGGCCGAAGCCCATTGGGACATAGACAGCTCAGAGGCTCCCGCGCATACCATCAGAATAATTGACAGCCAGAACAGCGGGATCTTTAACAGACTTCCCGTTTTCATACCCTTACCATCTTCGGTAAGATTTTCAATGGGGCATTTCGCAAAATTATACACGTTGAAAAGCGGAACGACCGCCCATAAACATACAAGCCATTTCCATGTGTCTATGCCAAAAATCGCGAAAAAAAGCGTGGATAAGAGTATTACTCCCACAGAGCCCCAACAATAAAACGAGTGAAGCAAGCTCATTACGGCTTCCTTATGGTCAAAGGGACACGCTTCAACTATCGGACTGCACAATACTTCTATAAGTCCGCTTCCTGTTGCGTAAACCATTACGCAAATTATAATTCCTATAAACGGGTCTGGTAAAAGCTCGGGCAGGAAGGCCAGTCCGATTAGTCCCGCCGCCGAGAACAACTCCGAAGCTATAACGCATTTTCGGTAGCCTATACGGTCGGCAAAACGCGAGCATAAAAGATCGACTATTAGCTGAGTAAGAAAAAACGTCACTGAAATAAGGGCAATCTTTTTTAACGGTATATCATAGTCGTTATGAAATTTCAGAAACAGAAGAGGGGCGAAATTTGCCGCTATTGCCTGTGTGATAAATCCAAGATAACAGGCTGTAAGCGTTTTTTTGTATTTATTTGCCATATTGACTTACGTTCCTTTCGCTGTTATAATATGACTGGATTGTATCATAGATTTCTGGACATATCAATATACTATTTCGTATTTTTATTGCACAATATCACAAAAGGCGGATTTTTTATGAAGATAAACGACAAATATACAAAAATTCTTATTGACGAAACACTTAGGGAAACGGTGAGCCACGGAAGCGAGGAATATCACTTTAAGTACTATTATGAGGATATATGGCTGTTTGATTTTCACTGTGTAGACTGGCATTGGCATTCCGAAGTTGAATTTGTTTTTCTTGAAAAGGGAAAAGCAAGGTTCCTTGTGGGAAGCGAAAGCTATAATTTAAATGAGGGAATGGGAATATTTATAAATACGCATGTAATCCACAGATTTGAGGCGGAAGAATGCGCGGTTATTCCAAATATTGTATTTTCGCCGACATTACTTTCTCCTAAAGGGAGTCTGATATATCAAAAATATATACTGCCTGTTCTGGATTCGTCGGCAGACTGTATTGTTTTTTCTCCTGACGTTCTCTGGCAGCAAAGCACGCTGGATTTGTTAATGTCAGTATTTGAAATTCAGGAAAGCGAAAATATATCTGAAATAAAAACCGTTGAGATTTTGCTCAATATGTGGAACATAATATATGAAAATGTTAATATAAAAGAAAGAACAGCCGTGTCTTACGCTT
>CAJUFF010000057.1 GCA_910585505.1 uncultured Ruminiclostridium sp.
TTGTCTCTTGACTGTATTATCAGTTTTTTCGTCAAATTGCATAATTTCAAAATCAGTAAAAATATAAAGTTAACAAAATTAAAATTTAAAATAAAATTTTAAAGTAAATTAAGATATAACTATTGCTTTTTCTTTGTTAAAGTGATACAATAAAGATATGTAAATGTTGAATAAAATTGTTTTATATTAGATTACACCCTAAACACTATTCTCAAATTATCCGTAAATTTTTGCAATCTTTCTAATTTGAAAATAGTGTTAGTGTTCAAAAATTTAAAATAAAAACGTTATAAACGACGATCTAATTGTTTTGTTAGGTTTTTGAACGATTCTGATTTAATCTGTTTTTTAATTAAACTTTACTATAATTGTAATAATAATTTTAAAAAGGAAGCGCTCATAACTGATAAATTTTATTAGGGATATGCAAAACTCGGTTTTGCAAGCGCATTGCCACGATATATAGGGTTGTCGTGCAATAAACAAACTATATAAAGTATCAGTGCTTTAAAAAATATGCGTTTTGCACATCTCTAAAATTTTATTAAAAAGGAGGTACTTCATTTTAATGAACACCAAAAAGAAACTTTTGTCACTTATGCTGTGCGGCATTCTTGTACTGCTGTCGGCATGCTCGGATTCATCCGATGGCGGAGTTGAACAGGTAAATGCGGGCACAACTGTCACCACTACGGAAAATCTTGACAACGAGATCGACTACAACAGCATGGCCAACATCGAAAGCGTCGACACAAAAAACGAGGATGGCACGGGACCGAAATATGTATCGGGACAATTAGCAGGTAATGTCAAAGCTTTATGCTATTATGACATAAACACATCGGAACCCGAAACTACGGAAATCTTTGCTCAGCGTTTCGGCGGTACCATGGAGGTTGAGATAGCTTCGTCGGGAGAATGGTTTGACAAACTCGGTACATATATTTCCACAGGCAACTCACCCGACTTAGTAAGATATGATTGGGAAGCGTTTCCCTGCTACGCATCCAAAAACACCTATACCGCTCTTGACGAATGGCTTGATATGGACGCCGATCTTTGGATAGATATAAAAGATGTTATCGAGGATTTCAACTATGCCGGCAAGCATTTCTACTTCCCCTCGGACGTACAGCCCAATTTCACAATTCATTATAACAGGGCAAGCGTTCTTGAAGCCGGTTTAAAGGATCCATGGGATCTTTATCAGGCAGGCGAATGGAACTGGAACACCTTTAAACAGCTTTGTGAACAGTGGGTAGACCAGAGCGAAACTCATATAGGATTTACCGGAGGAAGCTGGACCGCGATGATGTTCGCCAACTCCACAGGCGTAAAGACCTTTGACGTTACGGGAGACGACATTATAAACAATCTCCGCAGCGAAAACGTAGAGAGAGCAATGAGCTTCCTTGCAGATATGAAAAAGGGAGGACTTATTGCCGACGGTTATATGCACCCCGGTGAAGCTTTTGTCACAGGTGATCTCCTGTTCCTTGCCATGGGTTACGAATGGGGTATTGAAAGCGCTCAGGAAACCATATTCAAAAAAGGTCTTAACGGAGATATGGTAACTCTCCCCATACCAAAGGATCCCCTTTCCGATACCTACTATGTGGCTGCCGATACTTTCGGCTATATGGTGCCCGCCGGAGCTCCAAATGTTCAGGGCGGCGTAGACTGGATACTTTCCAGCAGAATTTATGAGTCCGACCCCGAAACAAAAGCGGCAGATTACGCCAAGAAAACCTCTACGGATCCTATTTATTACGACAAGTGTCCCCAATGCAAATATGACTATATTTCCAACAATAACGCCGATCTCACCGTTTGCCCCGAATGTCAGACGGCAAGAAGAGAAAAATTCAAACCCGTCTACACGGTTGAACAGCTTGAACTTATTGACGATATGCTTCATTCGGATAAATTCGAGCTTGTATTTGATAACGCAATGGGCATAGATACCGATTTGCAGAGCTTGCTCATTGAAGGAGAGGAATCGCTCTTTGACGGACCCATTTACTTCGGCACATCCTATGCGGCAACATTGGACAGCCAGTATCAGGCAATCGAAGCGTATGTTCAGCCCTACCGTGATCAGATCAAAAAAGCGGCTGCTGAAGCTTAATTATTTTATCTTGTTGAAATTTTTCTTTTAAAATTCTTTATCCGATCCCGCATAAAGCGGGATTATTTTTTACAAACTTAAGCCAGTTCGCCTTTTTACGAGTGTCATCACTTTCATAAATAGCTTTGGAACAATGTGAATCTCTCCTTCAGTTATAATATATCATAACACCATGTCAATGTCAAATAAAGATACAAAAATTTTTGTTTCATTTTTTAAAAAAAAACTAATTTTTCATTGACAAAAATATGTAAATACTGTAAAATGGTACCTGAAAACGTTATCATAATTATTTCTTGTCGGAGAGGGGAAGATCTGCATAATTCCTTCGCCGACTTCTGAAAGGAGAATGTTATGAAATATACCAATCCGGTTATAAGAGGCTTTTATCCCGATCCCAGCATATGCAAGGCGGACGGATATTTTTACCTTGTTTGCAGCAGCTTTCAGTACTTCCCCGCTATTCCATTATTTAAAAGCAAGGATCTTGTGAATTGGAAACAAATAGGTCATTGTATAACAAGAAAAAGTCAGCTTGACTTAAACAATGCCAACGCGTCGGGAGGCATTTTTGCCCCCACCATACGCTATAATAAGGGAAGATTTTATGTGGTTGTCACAGACACAGACGGAGAAGGAAATTTTTATCTGTATACCGATGATATAAACGGCGAGTGGTCTGAACCTGTAAAAGTGGAAAGGGGCGGAATCGATCCTTCCCTGCTGTTTGACGGCGACAAAACCTTTTTTATGAGCAATGGCGAGGATAGCTTTGGAGAAAGCGGCATATCTTTGTGCGAAATTGACATAGACACAGGAAAGCTGCTTACTCCCGCCAAATGTATCTGCAAAGGAACTGGCGGTCGTTTTATAGAAGCTCCTCACCTGTATCATATAGGCGAATGGTACTATCTCCTTGCGGCCGAGGGCGGCACCGAATACGGACATACAGAGTGTATGTTCAGGAGCAAGGATCCGTACGGTCCGTATGAAAGCTGCCCCCACAATCCCATACTTTCCAACAGGAACCTGGGCGGATATATGATACAGGGCGCGGGGCACGCGGATATTACGGAAGACGATAACGGACAGTGGTGGATAATAAACCTCGCTTTCAGACAAATCTCCATGTGGCGGCAGTTCCACCATTTAGGCAGAGAGGTTTTTTTAGAGCCCATATACTGGACCGAAGACGGATGGCTTAAAGTAGGAACCGACGGTACAAGCCGTATCGGCTATGACGTGACCGAAGACGACTGCAGATCCTTTGACTCCGCCGAATATCCGGAAGACAAGTGGTCGCTTGACAGCAGAACCGCTTGCTATATAAGACGCCCCAATTACAATAATTACCGCTTTGAGGAAAACGATGTATATCTTTTGGGAACAAGCGCAAAACTTAACAGCAAAGATAATGTAACATTTGTGGGAGACAGGCAAAGAGAATTCAACTTCACCGCTCAGACGGAAATTGACGGAACAACCGTAGGAGAAGCTACCCGCTGCGGTCTTACCGCCTACATGAACGAAAGCAATCATTATGACCTTTCCGTGACAAAATCTTCCGACGGCTGCAAAGTAACCGGTATTATCAATATAGGCGGAGTTGAAATAAAAATGGGAGAAATAACCTTGAACAACGGTACTATTTCCCTTAAAATATCGGCTGACGCAAATTGCTACAAACTGCACGCTAAAAATGAAAACGGCGAATGGCAGCAGCTTGCGGCAATGGAATCAAAGTACATCAGCACTGAAGTGTGCGAAGGCTTTACGGGAGTAGTTATCGGCATTTTCTGTGAGGACATCGGAAATTGTCCTGAACCCGTTAAATTCGGAATATGCCCCAAATAAATATAAAACCGAATTTTATATTACAGAAAGGACGAAAAAATATGGCAAAGTGGCTTGAGAACGCAATTTTTTACCAAATTTATCCTCAATCCTTCTGCGATACCAACGCGGACGGAATCGGAGACATTCGCGGTATCATCTCAAAGCTTGATTACATCAAGGAAACGGGATTTAACGCCATCTGGCTTAATCCCTGCTTTGAATCACCATTCGGAGACGCGGGCTATGACGTATCGGATTACTGCAAGGTAGCTCCGCGATACGGCACAAACGAGGATTTAAAAGAACTTTTTAAAGAGCTGCATAAAAGAGATATGCATATTCTTCTCGATCTTGTTCCGGGTCACACCTCCGTGGAGCACAAATGGTTCAAGGAATCGTTAAAAGCTGAGAAAAACGAGTTCACCGACCGATATGTCTGGACCGACAACGTCTGGGAAGGGCCGGAGGGCATGAACAATATCAGAGGAATTTCGGAGCGCGACGGCTGCTGCGGTGTCAACTTCTTCTCCCATCAGCCGGCTCTTAACTACGGCTATTATAAAATCACCCGCCCATGGCAGATGTCGCCCGAAGATCCCGGTCCAACCGCTACTTTGAACGCCATAATAGACATTATGCGCTTTTGGCTCAGTATGGGCTGCGACGGATTCCGTGTTGATATGGCAGCCTCCCTTGTTAAAAACGATGAGGAAAGCAAAGGAACAATCGCTTTATGGAAAAAAATAAGGAAATTTCTTGACGAAGAATTTCCCGAAGCAGCAATGGTATCCGAATGGGGCGAACCAGACAAATCTCTTGAAGGCGGATTCCATATGGATTTTCTGCTTCACTTCGGTCCTTCTCACTACAACGATCTTTTCCGCTGTCCCGAACCGTTTTTCAGCAAAAGAGGAAAAGGAAATGCTGCGGAATTTGTAAAGCGCTATGTGGAAAATTATGAAAAAACCGGAGGCAAAGGTCTTATTTGCATACCATCAAGCAACCACGATATGGACAGACTGTCGAGATGCTTCGACATTGACGAGTTAAAGATATGCTTTGCCTTTCTCCTCTCCATGCCCGGAGCTCCCTTTATTTACTACGGCGACGAAATAGGAATGAAATATCTTGTAAACCTAAAGTCCGTGGAAGGCGGTTACGGCAGAACTGGCTCACGTTCTCCGATGCAGTGGGACGATACCGCAAACGCCGGGTTCAGCTCCGCTTCGCCCGAAAATCTGTATATTCAAATTGACCCGGATAAAAACAGACCCACTGTAAAGAACTCAATTGAAAACGGTGATTCCCTCTTAAACGAGGTCAAAAAGCTTATTAAAATAAGACAAAGCCTACCCGCTCTGCAAAGCGGCGGAAAAATTGATTTTGTTTTCTCCAATGAAAACGTTTATCCCCTTGCCTATGTGAGAAGCGGCGAAAACGAAAAAATACTTGTTGTTATCAATCCCTCTGACAAAGAGTGTGAATTCAAGTTTGACAACGATGAGGACAAGGTTATTTATCAAAACGGCAATGTATCACTTAAAAACGGAAAGGTAATATCATTGCCTCAAAGTGCCGCGTTCATAAAACTTAAGTGAACAAAAAATCTATAAATCGGAAAGGAATAACAAAAATGATCTGTAAACCATTTAAAGACTTATCCCTCTCCTCCCTCGGATTAGGAAATATGAGACTTCCCACCTGCCCGCAAAAAGAGGGCAATCCCATAGACCGTGAAGCGGCCGGAAAAATATTAGATTATGCTATGGAACACGGAGTAAATTATTACGATACTGCTTACGTGTATAACAACGGAGACTCCGAAAAGTTTTTGGGAGAAACCATAACCAAATATCCCAGAGAAAGCTACTATCTTGCCACAAAATTCAATATAATGGCAAACCCAGATTACAAGAATGTGTTTGAGGAGCAGCTAAAGCGCCTGAACACCGACTATATAGACTTTTATCTGGTTCATGCGGTAATGGACAACAATTTCCAAAAATATATTGACAGTGGTTGTATCGACTACTTCAACGAGCTGAGAAAAAAGGGCAAAATACGCTACCTGGGCTTTTCCAATCACTCAAGCCCAGAAACGCTTAAAATGTTCATAAAACAGAATAACTGGGATTTTGTTCAAATTCAACTTAACTACTTCGACTGGGAATACGGTTCCGCAAAAAAGGAATATGAGATTATCGCGAAAAATAATCTTCCCGTTATTGTAATGGAACCCGTAAGAGGCGGAAGGTTGGCGGGACTTACGGACGAAGCCAACGAGCTTCTGAAAGCCGCCCAACCCGATTGGTCGATAGCGTCGTGGGCGTTCAGGTGGCTTAAAACGCTGCCGCAGGTTCAGGTAATATTAAGCGGTATGTCCAATATGGAACAGGTAATCGACAACGTAAACACATTTTCGGACGCTGAATGTCTTTCCGACAACGAAATAAAACTTCTGTTCAAAGCAAGAGAGATGTTCAAGGATCAGATTCAGGTGCCTTGTACCGCTTGCCGATACTGCTGCGATGAATGTCCGCAAAAGATTGATATTCCTAAAGTACTTTCTGTTTATAACGAATATAAACTGAATGGCGACTGGACGTTGGAAAAGCTGAAAAAATCAGAAGAATCCGGACCAAAGAATTGTATCGGATGCGGAAAATGCACCGTTCATTGTCCTCAAAGCATCGGCATACCGGAGATTATGCAGGAGCTTAAAAGTAAGCTGTAAACAACAAAAGAAGAAGCGGTTTTCCCGTTTCTTCTTTTTTTTATTTGTCGGTATTTGTAAGCAACGCGTAAAGTTCTGCCAGAAGCCCTTTTCCTCCGTTAACGTTTATTTCAGAAACATGCTCGCATATCCTCTCTATATATTCCAGTTCCTTAAGCTTCCTTAACGTGGTATTTTCGTCCATGAGCTTGGCGGTATTGAGAAGAGAACGAGTGGAAGCAACTTCCTCCCTGCGGGTAATAACATTCGCCTGCGCCGTCTTTTCAGCCAAAAGCACCGAATTCATTATGGCACTTATCTCTCCCGGAAGTATAATATCCTTTATTCCCGCGTTAGTAATATCTATATAGGAACGCGCGGTTTTTTCATGCAAAGCGTTCAAAACCTCGTCGCATATTTTGTCGCGATTTTCCAGTATCTCATCTGTTTTGTACCTGCTTATGTATTCGCGGAGAGTAAGCTGACACAGACTGTAAAGATATTCATTGAGATTCTGCGCAACATCGGCTATCCTTCGCGCATCGGTTACCTTATAAAACATTGTAAAGTTTATTCTTAAAGCCACCTTGTCCGCCGTAAGTATCTCTTGCCCCGATACCGCAAGCTGTCTCGTCCTCATATCCTCATATTCGGCGGTTACGCTTATGTTGCCTTTCCAGAAATAATACTTTCCGGGTTCCAGCATACCCATATACTTATTGTCAAAATAGAGTCTTGCCGTTTCGTGAGAGCCTACGCTTATCTCGGTATACATCTTTGAGGGAATCTTATCTATCACCGCCGCAGTTAAAGCGTAGGTTATATCGGGATTATCCACATTTATTTTACGAAACTCATGATCGCCTCCCTCTTTCCAGAAACCGTACCTTCCCGCAGCAAATATCTCACGGAAATTGCCGTTAAGATAGTGCATACAAATCTCATTGTCAGCCACTTCAACAAGCATAAGCTTTTCCCTGCCCTCCTCGGTGGCCATAACTGCGTCTATCGTGCAGCTTTCTGGAACAAACGCCTGAAATACGCTTACGAGCTCGATATTGGAATCCCCGAACACATTGTATTTTCCCGTATCAAGAATCCTTACAAATTTCCCGTTTTTATAAAGTATACCCTTTTCCTTACCGTCAATTATAACCTTCATTTTATTTTTCCCTTCAACTTTACTTTAACGTAATGATATATAAAATCCCAAAGGGACAATGTCTCAAAGTCGCTCCCTTACATCTTAAGCGCGGCGAAAAAATTAAGCGTCCGCCTCCGCTGCGGGGATAAATTCCCGGCATGCGTTTCGCGGTGCGCGGTATCCTTTTTTCGGCAAGGCGATGAAAATGCTGTTTTAAATATTTAAAACACGAGAGCGGCTTTTACTAAAAAGTCGGCCTGATTATCCGATGCGAATATACAGTAAGAAAACCGTATATTCAATATGAGCGATGATTTTTCAGATCACCTAAATCCAAAACCGCTTGGCTGCCCAACAGGCAGGCGGGATTTGAACCCGCGTAAAAGTAAGGTCAGGCAATACGTCAACCGCACAGCGGCGCGCAGCCCATCGTCCTACTGATCAATAACCGCTTCAACGTAATTTACGAAAGACAGCGTAAAGACTTTTGAAAACGAATCCTTACAAAAAAATTATATCTTAAATTTAAAATCAATTCAATAGTTAAACAGTACAATTTATACAACCTAAAGTTAGAAGTTTTGTCATATTTGAACGAAATTTTACACAGATTTTTATGGAAGTTATTGATCCCACAATGAAACCTTGCCACAAGACGCAGGGGAGCAATAAAAAAAGAGTCTCCCATATATACGGAAAACTCTTTAATACTATTTCCACATCATACTGTAAACAAAATGAAAAATTGTAATAATTTAGAAACAGTGCTTAGCGTATAATTCTTTTTCACCCATTGCTATATTCTATATTATGCTATATATTTAATATAAAACATACATTATTTTCTGTTTTTTATAATTACATCTCCGTCGCAATGTACATCGCCTTCAATAATATCGCACTCTATTTTGCAGCCCGCATTGGCATTTCCGGATATATTACTGCACTGTATATCTTCTCCGGCTTCCACATTTCCTTCTACACCGCCGCAATTTACACCGCCTCCGCAATGAATACTGCCTCCGACTCCGCCGCAGTTAACACCATCCCCCGCATGGACATCACCGTACACACCACCGCACTTTACTCCGTCGCCCGCATGGACGTCACCGTCCACACCCCCGCAGTTTACGTTGTCACCCGCGTTAACGTAACCCGATACGTTGCCTTCAATATTCGCGTTGCCCCATACTTCAAAATTCAGTGTTTTTTCGGTTGTATCCGGTATAAGAAGCTCAAAGGACTCACCCTTCTTATATACCTCCTTTTTCAAAACCTCTTGTCCTCGGCACTGAACCACTCTTAGCTTACCATCATCTGGAATATCTTCAAACACAACGTTATTACAACAAACGCGGTCATCTTCTCCATAAAATAACTGATCGAGACTGATATTAAATTGTTCGGCTATTTTGGGGAGCATTGTAATGTCGGGATAAGATATACCGGTCTCCCATTTGCTCACCGCCTGTACGGTAACCCCAAGTATCTCTCCTAAAGCCTCCTGGCTGATATTCATTTCACGGCGCTTGTTTCTTATAATTTCACTTATCTTGATTTCCATTTTTATACTGTCCTTTCTGCTGTTTGCGGAAAATTTATTTTAATATTATTTTAGCATAATTTTACTTAAATTACCATAAACCGTTATTTGATTTTTTTCAACCAACAGTTGAAAAAATTTTGTAACATTAAAAGCGAAATTAAGAACCTGATTTTATCGATATCACTTTGATGTTGTATAATAAAACTTGACACCAAATTCTCAAAGAAGTATAATACAAGTAAAAGGACGGTGTCAAAAAATGATATTGTCATTTATTTATTCATGTTTTTTTTACCACTTTTTGCTGTTTTTTTCAATTGTTTGTGCGGTGTTGACTTAAAAAATCATATTGTAGACCCTGTAAAATTTTGTCTACAATATGATTTTTTAATTAGATCTTATTCACATGTGTATTACTGTGCATGATTAAAAACAATTGCAAACGAAAGGACTACCAAAGAAATATTTTTTCTTGCTTGTGCAATTCTTTTTGCGCTGTTGCCTTAATTCATCTCAAAAACAAAACTCACTTTTTCTGCACTCCTTGAATTATTGATAACATCCTGAAGCCGCTCGAAAAGCTCGCTGTATCTTATACTCCCGTTGCAGGCATCCGACATTCTCACAGCTCCTGCTCTTAGCGATACCGGCACCTCATTTCCATCGCAGCTTATCGGGTTTCCGTTCTGGCGTATCACTCTGTCCGCCGCTTCTTCAACAGCTTTTTTTTCAGATAGTCCGGTGACCGCTGCGAATTCGTCTCCGCCTATTCTGAACACCGTCATATCCTCTCCGGCCATCTCGTCGATTCTGCGGAATGCTTCCATAATCACTATGTCACCAGCTTTTCGCCCTATGCTTTTATTGATATTGTCAAGTCCCACCAAATCAAAACACAGCACGTAGTCTCCTTGATTTTCCTTAAGCTCATTGTAAAGCGCGGTAATATCAACTTTTTTTCCCATATGTCTTTCTCCTTTCAGGCTGTTTTCGTCGGGAATTATCCTTGGGTAAAAACCCGCACAATGCCTTTCATACTTGAATTTCGAGGGGGAAATTCCCCAAAGCCTTTTAAAGGCTCTTGTAAACACTTCGGGTGAATTGTACTGATATTTCATCGCTATTTCGGTAAGAGTCATATCGGTGCCAATTATATCCTCTGCACATCGTGTGAGTCTGCGCTTTGATATATATTCCTTCAGGCTTGTGTGGGTACAGTATCTCCATACCTTTTGGAGAGAGGACAAAGAGCAGCAGCATACCGCAGCAATATCCTCCTGTTTTATTTCACTGCACAGATTTTCCTCGATATAATTTACCGCATCGGCGAAAATACAGAAATTTTTCATTTCCCGCCTCCTTTCGGTACAGCCTGAAAAAGCGCTTTTTGACTGTGGCTTTATTTTAACATATTTTATTGTTAGTGTCTTGATTTTTTGAGTAAATTTATAAAAATATGCAATAAGTATAAATCAGCCTATTGCTTTCCTGAATAAATCCGGTAAAGCAATATCTTATACTAATCTTTGATCAAGGTATAAACAAATAATACGGATGAGCAAAGATTAGAGCTTATGGTATTAAAGATTAGTATTATCGGTTAAAAGCTCCCTTCTCCAAATATTCTATTACACCCAAAGCCGCAATGTTCCCTTCTCCCGCCGCTTTTACATACTGATACGGGCGACCCGTACAGTCCCCGCAGGCAAAACAGCCCGTCAAATTTGTTTTCATTCTCCGATCAACTGCAATATGCCCTTCGTTTAACTCAAGTCCTGTCAACAACGTTTTCGGCGAAATGCAGTCTCTGAGGCAAAACAAGCCGCTTACCTCAAGCCTCCGTCCGTTTTTCAGAAGTATTCCAGACAGCCTGTCTTCACCTTCGGCGGCTTCGGGAAACGAATCAGTCATCTTCACGTTATCGGGAAAAATCACGCCGTCGCTCTTATACGCAGGGAAAAAATACAGCGTTTCGGCCAATTCCGAAAGATATTTAACCTCATGAAAAAAACGCGGTCCGGTGGATATTACGGCAATTTTTTTACCCTTATACAGACCTCCGTCACAGGTAGCACAGTAGCTTATCCCCCTTCCCAGAAGTTTTTCCTCGTTTTTTACCGACGGAGCGGAGGTAACCCCCGTGGCAAATATCACGCTTTTGGTTTCATAAAAATCCGTCTGGGCGATTACCGCGTAATTGTCCCCCATCGGAATCACAGAAGTGGCCATTTTTTCGGTTATTTGTATTTCCATTTCTCTCAAATGCGACTCAAAAGCTTCCGAAAGGTCTTTCCCAGATATTGACGGCAGACCGGGATAATTAAGAATTCTTTCCGCCTTGTTTATTTTTTCGCTTAATTTTTTGTTTCCCAAAAGAAGAAAGTTTTTATTGTGTATTTTCAAGGTAATTGAGGCGGATATACCCGCGGGGCCCGTCCCTATGAGTATGCAGTCGTAAATCATTTTCAGATCTCCTTTTTCGTGGGTTAGTTTTTATGTCGTTTTCATCGTTCCGTTTTTTTCATGGCTCTCATTGAATTAAGTATCGCAATAACAGAAACCCCAACATCCGCAAACACCGCTTCCCACATATTAGCAATTCCAAACGCTCCCATAACCAAAACAAGCACCTTTATCCCCAGTGCGAAAACAATATTCTGCCGCACTATGCGCATTGTCCTTTTGGCGATACGTATCGCGGAGGCGATTTTAGACGGCTTATCGTCCATCAGTACAATATCTGCCGCCTCAATCGCTGCGTCCGATCCTATAGCTCCCATAGCTATGCCTATATCCGCGCGTGAAAGCACGGGTGCGTCGTTTATTCCGTCACCCACGAAAGCCAGCGCGTATCTTTTTCCATCTCTTTCACCCAACAGCTTTTCAACCTTTTCTACCTTATCGGCGGGCAAAAGCCGAGTGTAAACCTCGTCCAGACCCAATTTTCCGGCTATCTCCTCTCCTACCTCCTTCGAGTCCCCCGTCAGCATTACGGTTTTCCTTATTCCCAGAAGCTTAATCCGCTTTATTGCCTCTTCCGAATCGGGCTTTATCTCGTCGGAAATAACAATATGTCCGAGATAATCTCCCTCCTCCGCCACGTGAACGGTGGTGCCCGTTTTGTGACACTGGTGCCACTTCACGCCCTCTTTTTCCATAAGCTTGCCGCTTCCAACACACACGCGTTTTCCGTCGATAATCGCCTCAACGCCATGCCCCGAAATTTCCTTTACTTCTCCGAGTCGCCCTTTATCCGTTTCTTTGGGGCAGGCTTCCTTTATTGAACGGGCAATCGGGTGTTCCGAATAAAACTCGGCCTCCGCCGCCAGTTCTATCAGTCGTTCCTTAGAACACTTGTCGGGGTGAACAGCGGTAACGGCGAACACCCCTTTGGTCAGCGTCCCCGTCTTGTCAAATACCACACAGTCGGTTTTCGCAAGCGCTTCAAGATAGTTCCCCCCTTTTACGAGAATCCCGTTTCGTGAAGCGCCGCCAATGCCTCCAAAAAAACTGAGGGGAACAGAAATAACCAAAGCGCAGGGACAGGAAATAACCAGAAATATCAGCGCCCTTTGAATCCAGTCGCCCCAGCCCAAGCCTAAAACCAGCGGAGGAATAACAGCTAACAGCGCCGCGGCGATAACCACGCAGGGCGTATAATATCTTGCGAATTTTGTAATAAAATTTTCCGCCTTAGCTTTCTTGCTGCTTGAATTTTCCACAAGGTCAAGTATCTTTGAAACGGTGGACTGTCCGAATTCCTTTGTAACCCGTATATTTAGCACTCCGCTGAGATTTACGCAGCCGCTCAGAACATCGTCGCCCTCTTCCGCGTCGCTGGGCTTTGACTCTCCGGTAAGCGCGGCGGTATCCAAAGAGGAGTTTCCGCTTATTATAACACCGTCAAGAGGTATCCGCTCGCCCGGCTTGACCACAATTACATCTCCCACCTTTATCTCTTCCGGATCAACGCGCACAAGCTCGCCGTCGCTCTCGATATTTGCGTAATCAGGGCGAATATCCATCATTTCCGATATTGAACGGCGGGATTTCTCCACGGCACAACTTTGGAACAGTTCTCCCACCTGATAGAACAGCATTACGAAAACCGCTTCGGGATACTCTCCTATAATAAATGCTCCAATTGTGGCAAGACACATAAGAAAGTTTTCGTCAAAAACCTGACCGTTAGCAATATTTCTGCCCGCCTTAAACAATATGTCCCAGCCGATAACGGCATACGGTGCCAAAAAGCACAAAAGTTTTATCCACCAAGCCGGATCCTCAAATACAAAGCTTGTAAGAAAATACGCCAAAATAAGAAGAACGGCGGAAACGATTATTCTCACAAGGTTTTTTTTCTGTTTTTTCGTCATTACGCACCTCCCGCTACATCACTATCTCACAGTCAGGCTCCACCTTTTTGCAAAGCTTGACTATTTTTTTCATTGTACTTTCAAAATCCTTATCGGGAGCGGAAACCGTAAGCTTCTGTGACATAAAGCTTACGGTGGCTTCAACGCCGTCTAACTTGTTGATTTCATTTTCCATTTTGGCCGCGCAGTTTGCACAGTCCAGATCAATAAGCTTAAATGTTTTTTTCATATTATTTGTTCCTTTCCTAATTTACCCAATGTTTATTTATAAATTACCGCAAAGCAGCAGGGTATTTTTCCGTATATGACTCTCGCCTTTACTCTCCCCACCCCACAGCCTTTCAGCATTTCAATATAGTCAAGCGGGACATATTCTCTTTCGGCCTTAAATCCCAGAAGCCTGTAAAGCTCTATTGAAATCCTCCTTTTATCTCCGGTCATGAAGGTTGGCAGCAAAAGCTTTCCGCCTTTTTTTGTCACCCGATACAGCTCTTTTACCGCTTTTTCGGGACAGGACAAAAGGTGAAGCACATTTCCCGCTATAACGGTGTCATATCTTTCGTCGCCGTCATAAAGGTGAAAAATATCCCTTTCCTCAAAGCGAATATTATTTTTGCGGCTTGCTTTTGCCTTTTTTTTCGCTATTTTCAGCATTTTCTCTGAACGGTCGGTGCAGACCACCGTTCCGGCTTTTTCCGCCGCCGCAAGCGAAAGCTCCCCTGTTCCCGCGGCACACTCCAGCACCGCTCCGCCCTCTCGGGTAAGCTTTTTTACCACTGAGGTCATTTTACGGTATACCTTTCCGTTAAAAGCCTCCGCAAAATCGTAAAACGCGGCTGTTTTATCCCAAAAATCCCTTTTGTAAAACATTGCTTTTACTCCTCAATATGTTCCATACCCTGAGATATGATTTTTGTCACATGCTCGTCGGAAAGCGAATAGAAAATCATCTTCCCTTCCTTTCGCGATTTTACCAGCTTATTCACCTTAAGCACCCTGAGCTGATGTGAAGCGGCAGTCTGAGTTATTCCCAGCAGTGTGGCGATATCGTTTACGCAAAGCTCCGACTCAAAAAGAGCGTAAAGTATTTTTATCCTCGTGGAGTCTCCGAAAACCTTAAAAAGTTCCGCTAAATCGTACAGCATTTCATCAGGGGGCATTTCGTCAAGCACCTTCTTAACAGTGTCATCCTCCGCTCGGAGGTATTCGTTGTCGGACATTTTCAATTTCCCTGCCTTTCTTGTTATATAAAACGTATTTTCATCTGTTCAGACTAACATATGTTTATCTGTTCATATGTTAGCATATTTTTTTTCATTTGTCAATAGTATAAGTGAAAAAAAGAAAAAAATTTATTTT
>CAJUFF010000058.1 GCA_910585505.1 uncultured Ruminiclostridium sp.
TTAAATCTATGGTCATTTTACACAAATTTAGGGATTTTTCGTTTTTTCGATAAAAAACGCCTTAACATAAAGGTTTTATACGATTAGCTTATTAAGTAAAAAAAGCTGAATCGGCAAATGATATAAAAAAACAATGGTTAATTGTTACAAATTCATAACATTTATTTTGATTAAAATGTATATTGCTTAGTTTTGCCAATTTATGTATAATTGAAGTGGCAGAAAAGGACAGTTGTTTTTTCTGTCAGCAATATATTAGGTCGGATGTTTGTGAAGCATTTATTCCGGCTTCGTGAGAAACAGAAAAGAATATAAGAGAAAATTTTCAGGAGGACACAATGAAGAAGAAACTTATTTCAATTTTTCTGGCGGCTGCCATGACAATGTCACTGACAGCCTGTGCACAAGAAACAACGGGCGGAGATTCTACAACAACTACCGCTGCCGGCGGAGATGAGGGTACCACTACCACAGCCGCTCCTCAGGGAGGAAATTCCGGCGAAACCATTACCCTCCGAGTATGGGGCGGTGAAGAAGATCAGGCTCTCCTCTCGGAGCTTGCAGACGATTTCAAGGCGGCTCATCCCGATCAGACCTTTGATATCCAGGTCGGCGTTGAATCCGAGTCCACGGCCAAGGATACCGTTCTTACCGATATATCCGCGGCGGCCGACGTATTCGCATTTGCCAGCGACCAGATCGCTTCCCTCGTAAGAGCGGGCGCTCTCGCAAATCTTGACACAATGAACGAGGTTCTTACCAATTATTCCGGAAAGTCCATTGACGACGTAAAAGCCGCCAACAGCGCCGGTACTATCGGTTCCGCTACTTTTAAGGACAATCTTTATGCTTTCCCCATGAGCGGCGGCAATAACTATTTCCTTTATTATGATGCAAACGTTCTCTCCGAGGACGATGTGAAATCTTGGGATACCATGCTTGCAAAGGCTGCCGAAGCTGGCAAGCAGGTAGGTATGACTTTAGCTTCCGGCTGGTATCTTTCCAGTTTCTTCATGGGTGCGGGCTTTGTTTCCTCCACCAACGATGACGGAACCACCAACTGCGACTGGAACGGCACTTCCGGCGACGGTTATACCGGCGTACAGGTAGTTGAAGGTATTCTCGGCATTACCAACAGTTCCGCTTTCCTTCCCGTTGCCGACGGCGACCTTTCCAACCAAATAGCTTCCGGTAACCTTTGCGCGGTAGTTGACGGTACATGGGATGCCGACGCTGCTCAGGCCGCATTCGGCGAGGGTTACAGAGCCACCAAGCTCCCCACCTTTACCTGCAACGGCACTCAGCTTCAGCAGTACACTTACACCGGTTCCAAGCTTATCGGTGTTAACGCTCTCAGCGAAAACGTAGGCTGGGCTACCGTTTTTGCCGAGTTCCTCACAAATGAGCAGTCTCAGGCAAAGCGTTTTGAACAGAGACAGCTTTCTCCTTCAAACCTTGTGGTATCCGAGCGTGATGACGTTAAGGCAAATATTGCGGGCGCCGCTTCCATGGAACAGGATAACTTTGGTTCCATTCAGGACGTAGGTGAAAAGTTCTGGGATCCTACCAAGACTCTCGGCGAGCTTTGCGCTCAGAAGTCTCTGACGGTCGGTGATACCGCAGGCATCCAGCAGGCTCTCGACACAGCGGTAGAAGGTATCACTGCGGCTGTATCATAAGTTTGGCTTAAAAAACCGTAATTCCGGTCTTAACCACGATTTCGAAGGTTAATGAGCTGAAATAATCCATTATTAAAAGGCTCATATGCTTGTATATGAGCCTTTGGTTTTTAAAGTTTTCTTGAAAATATTCCACATATACCAATCTGAATTAAGGCAACACCGCACAATGATTGTGTGTGGATTGCGCCGTCAGGCGGTCATTGCGCGGTGTTGCCTTAAAATTATTGACATTTTTTAAATAGCCTACAGTGTCAAACAATAATATTCAAATCTCTATTTTAATCATTTCGTACTTCATTTTAACTGAGGTGTGATTTTAAAACAGAATAAAACAGTAAAGGCAGGAAACCCGTATGGCTGCAACGATAAAAAAAACAAATAAAGTTTCCGACTTTTTCAAATCTATCGGCATTTATTTTAAAAGCTTTGCCGAAGCGGTTGCAAAGGGCGATGTTTTCGTAAAGCTGTCCCTTATCTGGGTCGGAGCGGGTTATGCTCGGAGAAAACAGTTTATTCGTTCGCTTCTTGTAACGGTGCTCCAGGCTGCCGTTATTGCGTACAGCGTACTGATAGCTCCGCAGTATATATCAAAATTCCATAATCTTGGTGAAGTTCAGATGGAAATGGTGTTTGATATAAATACTATGAAAAATATTCCCAACGATTATGATGATTCATTTCAGATACTTTTGTTTTCCGTAATAAGCATAATTATATGGATAGTGTTCTTTTTCTTTTGGATCAGCAACGCTATTAACGTTTATAAGCTTCAAAGGAAAGCGGAAAAGGGCGAACATATCAACAACTTTAAAGAGGATATCAGTGATTATTTGAACGAAAAATTTCATATCACACTGCTTTCCGTTCCCGTCTTGGGAATTGTGCTTTTCAGCATAGTACCTATTTTTATCCTTATTTTGGTTGCATTTACCAACTACGATCAGGAGCATATGGCGCCTACCGCTCTGTTTACATGGAATGGACTTACAAATTTCATAAATCTGTTCGGCGGAGGAGGAATGACCGTTACCTTCGGTTATTCCTTTGTAAGGGTATTGGGCTGGACATTGGTGTGGGCGTTTTTTGCTACGTTTACCACTTATTTCGGCGGAATCCTTTTAGCCCTGTTCCTTAACAATAAGCGGACAAAGCTGGCAAAGCTGTGGAGAGCGCTGTTTGTTGTAACCATCGCGGTGCCTCAGTTCGTATCCCTGCTGCTTGTAAGAAACTTTTTCGCAAATAACGGTATAGCCAACACTATGTTGGAAAACATAGGAGTTACGGACTTCCTGCAAAACATAGGTCTGCTTAGTTATGATTATATACCGTTCCTATCTGCGCCGGGGTGGGCGCATGTTACCATTATAATGGTAAACATTTGGATCGGCATACCGTATCAGATGCTTATTGCAACGGGCGTATTGTCAAATCTTCCCGCTGATCAGATCGAAAGCGCACGTATAGACGGCGCAAACACGGGTCAGATATTTCGTCATATCACCATGCCCTATGTGCTGTTTGTTACGGGACCCGCTCTCGTAACCGATTTCGTAAAGAATATCAATAACTTTAACGTAATTTACCTGCTCACTCAGGACGTGTTTACCACCACCGATCAGTATCTCGCCAACAGTCAGGCAAAGGAGGTCGACCTTCTTGTAACATGGCTGTTCCGTCTTACGCAGGAATATTACAACTACAAGATGGCTTCGGTCATCGGTATCTGCGTATTTGTAATATGCGCCGTATTTACGTTAGTGGCCTTTAACCTTATGACGAGCAAGGATAAAGAGGAGGTGTACAACTGATGACACAAAAGGGCAAAGTGATTCAGATTATCAAGGACATTTTAAGGCACATTGTCATAGTACTGATGGTGTCTTTCTGGCTGATTCCCATAATCTGGCTTATTGCAACCTCGTTCAGTGCCTATCCGGGCAGAAACACCTCAAATTTCTTTCCGGAGCAGTGGTCTCTTCAAAACTATATCAATATCCTTAGCCCCACTTCTCATACCGTAAACTTCCCTATCTGGATGTGGAATACCTTTAAAATAGCGATGGCCGTGTGTATCGTGTGCACTTTGTTTGCCGTAATGGTAGCATATGCCACTTCGTTTTTCCGCTTCAAGTCAAGAAAACCCCTTATGAATATTGCGGTAATACTGAACCTTTTCCCCGGTGTTCTCAGTATGATTTCGGTTTATTTTATCCTTAAGGCCATGAATCTTACTAACACCCACTTAGGACTTACGTTGGTATACTGCGCGTCGTCCGGCTTGGGCTACCTTATTGCCAAGGGTTACTTTGATACGGTGCCGAGGGCGTTGGTGGAAGCTGCGAAACTTGACGGCGCAAGCCAGGCGAGGACGTTTTTCAGTATAATACTGCCTATAAGCAAGCCTATAATAGTTTACACCGTAATAAGCTCGTTCCTTACCCCATGGACGGATTTCGTATTCTCAAAGATGATACTTAATTCCGGTATCGCGGATATGTGGACGGTATCCATCGGTCTTTACAATATGCTTGACCGAAGCCTTATAAACACATATTTCTCACAGTTCTGTGCGGGCGGCGTTATAGTATCTATCCCCATTTCCGTTTTGTTTGTAATTATGCAAAAGTTTTATGTTGAGGGCATTACAGGCGGAGCTGTTAAAGGCTGATACTGTTTTCCAATCAAACTACAACAACATCGGAGGTGCCTATGGCAGTATTCGGTTCACGCAGCAGAATGTTAAGCGCACGCAGGCGACCATTTACTCTGCCTGTGGTATCGGCTAACTGGCTGAAAAATGCGGGAGCTGTCCTGACTCTTATTTATTTTTTCGGTCTTACGGTGATCCAAAACGGAATTTTACACGCTTCGGACTACACTTCACAGGAATTTGGCGAACTG
The DNA here is from genome assembly GCA_910585505.1 of uncultured Ruminiclostridium sp. Lineage (GTDB taxonomy): Bacteria > Bacillota > Clostridia > Oscillospirales > Ruminococcaceae > Ruminiclostridium_E. The sequence goes on from CAJUFF010000058.1 coordinate 4,584, forward strand.
ATAAATACGGACAATAATGTGTTTATGCTGTCCGGAGTCGCCACGGTGTGCTATCTTATTGGAGTGGCGGCAATACCTATATATGCTTTTTTGCTGGTACAGGGCGTTTTGCATACCTCCAACATCAAAAAATATGTTTTAACGGTACTGATTTTCGCACTGATTTCCGAAGTGCCTTATGATCTGGCGGTTTCGGGAAAGGCGTTTAATTGGGAGGATCAGAATGTTTTGTTTACGGTTCTCATCGCGCTTATAATGCTGTGGCTTTTGAAGATTTTTGAGGGCAAGGGATTGGGGCCGAAGCTGCTGTGTTTTCTTATCGTTGCGGGCGGCTGTTTTTGGGCAATGGTTCTCGGGTGTAAATTCGGCGGTGGATTTGTGCTTATAGCCGCAATACTTTTCTTGCTCAGGGAGAAAAAAGGGTGGAGCATTGTAGCGTCTTTGATCGTAAGTCTTATTTATGCCACCGCGCTTTTCGGATTCGCTCCCGTGGCTTTGTACAGCGGTGAGAGAAAGAATACCGATAAGAAGAGTGGGAAGTATTTTTACTACGCTTTTTATCCGGCAATGTTGGCGGTATTTGCGGTAATAGTTTCAGTTATGTAATTGTTATAACAATCTGTATAAATTAAGGAGATTTTCACCAAAAGGCGAAAATCTCCTTGTTTATAAATCCATATTTATACTAATTCCCGATCGACAACAAAATTTGTCTATACTTTGATCGGGAATTAGGGCGTATCTGAAAACCAAGCAATTTTGTACAATTTCGCTAAATGCGTGGTGATTTCAAGGAAAAAAGCGGAGAAATACGAGGGTATTTCGAGCATTTTTGACGCAGAAAGCGCCTGCGGTTAGTAGAAATTGTGCAAATTGCGACTTTTCAGATAGCCCATAGTATTACAGTATTTCACCGTTGCTTTCAATAACCTTACTGTACCACACTCCCGAATCCTTTATAATCCTTTTTCCGGTTTTATAATCGCAGTAAATTACCCCGAACCTTTCCTTATACCCTTGAGCCCACTCGAAATTATCAATAAGCGACCACACATAATATCCGTCAACTTCAACTCCGTCCTCGGCAGCTCTTTTAAGCTCCGCTATATAACGGTTAAGATAATCCGTTCTATTCGGATCGTGTACTTTTCCGTCCAGTGAAACAGCGTCATGACAAGCCATGCCGTTTTCCGTTATCATTATGGGCTTTTCGTATCTCTCAAAATAGAATTTCGGACCCCAGTAAAGAGCCTCCGGTGTAATGGGCCACCCGATAGATGTCCGCGCGATACCGTCCTCGTTCTTTAAAATGCCGCTTTCCGCGCTGACGTATTTTCCGTTGTAAATATTCATTCCCAGAAAATCAATCGGCTGACTTATGAGCTTCATTTCTTCTTCGGTGATTGTTGGCGCGTCCAATCCTTTATAATTGTATACCCATTCCGGATACCTGCCTTTTATTATCGCGTCCAGCCAGTATGCGTCAGAGAAAAGAAACGCGTCGTAATCGCTTGCGAAATAGCTTTCCCTTGCCGCCTCAATGTCCCTTGATTCCTTGCTGGCGGGTATACACGGACATGAAGCGGCGGTAAATCCGATCCTGACGTCGGAAACTTTTCTGAGTACGGTTACAGATCTGCCGTGCGCCTTAAGTATATTGTGACCTATTCTTAAAAGCTCTCCTTTTCCGAGCTTGTATCCGGGGGCGTGCACACCTTCAAAATATCCACAGCCGCCAAAAACCTGAGGTTCATTAAATGTGATAAAATCCTTTACTCTGTCTCCGAAGCTTTCGCATATTATTTTGGTATAGTATTCAAACCATTGCGGCGCTTCGTCGCTGAGCCAGCCGCCCTTTAGATGAAGGCTGTAAGGCAGATCCCAGTGATAAAGTGTAAGGCAGGGCTTTATATCGTGTTTTATCAGTCCGTCGATAAGGCGATTGTAAAAATCAATTCCTTTTTCATTTACTTTACCGATTCCGTCAGGAATGATTCTTGACCAGCTTACTGAAAAACGGTAACTTTTCAGCCCCAATTCCTTCATCAGCTCAAGGTCTTCCTCTAACCTATGGTAATGGTCACAGGAAACATCGCCGTTGTGATTGTCGTAAATTTTTCCGGGCGTATGAGAAAAAACGTCCCACACGCTTAGCCCTCTGCCGTCCTCTAAGAAGCCGCCTTCAAGCTGATAAGCGGAGGTTGCCGCTCCCCACAGGAAGTTTTCTTTGAATGCCATTTTCATATCACTCCTTTTGTAGGCAACATCGCACAATGATTGTGTGTGGATTGCGCCGTCAGATTTTTCGTCAGCTTGTATAAATCCGACGCAGGAATACCGGCGTATTTCAAGGAGGATTTGTGCAAGATGACGGAAAATATGCAAGCAAGCCGCACGCAAAGTCGTAAGGCGGTCATTGCGTGGTGTTGCCTTAAATATTGTTCATATTACTCCGAATACATTCCGACTATCGCGTCGGCTATTTCCTTTGAATACCAGTCGCAGCTGCTTCTGTCAAAAATTCCGAAAAGCTCGTTTCCGCTTGTGTAATAGTTGTTGTCCCACCATACGCACGGTATTCCATATTGCTTTGCCGTTCCCAGATAATCTCCCAGCCACGCTATAACCTCTTCTGTGTTGTACAGAAAGTCTCCGAGCCTTTTTCTTACAGCGCCGTACTCCGTTATTATAACAGGTATCCCCTTGCTTGTCAACTGTTCGTCTATAAGCTTAAACACTCCGCTGATGCTGCCTTTTTCCCAACCTGTCCATTCGTAGGACTCCCAGCTTTCGCCGCTGTGATAGGTAAAGCTGTAAGGGGTGTAAGCGTGGAGCGCGACAGCCGTGTATTCGTCATAGTCGAAGATAAATCCGTCAAAGGCGTTTTCGGTAACGGCGTGGGCATAGGTGGATACCAAAAGCAGACGCTTGGCGTTTTTTCCGCCCGTTTCTCTGACGGTATCCACAAATATTCTGTTGAGACGGTTGACACATTCTCTTTCATCAGGGGTGCCGCCCGACCACTCGGTAGGCGAGCCCTTTATCCTTGCCTCGTTTATCCCTTCGAATACAAGATGATCGCCGTAATCCGCGAATTGCTCTGATACCTGCCGCCAAAGCGCGGTAAACTGCGGTTCTACTTTGTCCATGCTTTCGCTTTGCGGCAGCAGCCATGTGTCGGGCTCATGATGAGTATCCAAAATAACATACATTCCGCTGTCAATTCCGTAATCCACAACTTCCTTTACTCTCGCCATAAATTCGGGTTCAATCGTATAGTTTTCGTCCATATGCTGTCCCCACGTAACGGGTACCCTTAATATATCAAACCCCTGATCCTTAACGGCGGTTATCATCTCCGGTGTGGTCACAGGATTTCCCCAGGCGGTTTCGTCCTCCCCTATGGAATCCAGCGAGTTTCCCAAATTCCAGCCGGTCTTCATTTCCGCAACCAGTTCTGCGGCGTTTAACCCGCGCATTTCTCCGTGTTCGTTATTTTCACCCGCGCAGGCGCATAATATAAGTGATAAAGCCGCGCCTAAGCCAAAAATAGCCGAGACTTTCCTTTTCATTTTCATTTAAAAGCTCTCCTTTCCGTTCAGTTTATTTTATATATTAAAACATTCCATGACTGTTTGGGCAAAATAACTTTATCGCTTAATTGGATTTCCGTTTCGGTTACGCGCTCGGATTTGGCCGAATTTTCCGCTTTCAGATCATCGCCAGTAACCGTCAGATGTCGGATTAAATCCGTGCTTATTCCGAAATCTGTGTCAAGAGGGCAATCATCTTTCTGTGACCGATTTACGGCGAAAACAACCAGCTCCTTTTCCTCTTCGTTATAAACCGCCGCCGCTTCGATATAAGGGATTTCTTTTCCTCCAGCCGTGTAGCTTCCCGCCTCTGTTTTAATTTGAAGAGCAGTTCCGCGTGCAAATTTTAAAGCATGACTGTAAGGATAAAATATTGTTTGTTTCCAGACTTTTCCGCCCTTTTCAGTCATAATGGGAGCGATAACGTTAACCAACTGAGCAAGGCAGCCTATCTTTACCCTGTCGCAATTTTTAATGAGTGTTGTTAACAGCGTTCCAACCACAAGCGCGTCCTCAAGATTGTATATATCTTCCAATTGAGGCGGAGCAACCGTCCACTTGGGTATTTCCTTGTCGCTTTCGTTGGAATGGAACCACACATTCCATTCGTCAAAAGAAAGGTTTATCTGTTTGTCGCTGTTTTTTTCTGCCTTGACTTTGTCGCAGATAGCCGTTACACGCTTTATAAAGCTGTCCATATCCAGAGAAGATCCTAAGTAGGCGGCGGAATCGTTGTCTCTGTTGCCGTAGTAATTGTGGAGGGACAGATAATCTATATGGTCGTAGCACTCCCTTAGAACCGTTTCCTCCCATACGCCGAAGGTAGGAGAGTTGCTGTTTGAGCTGCCGCAGGCTACCAGCTCAATGCTGTCGTCGGTCCATTTCATAACCTTTGCTGCCTCGCAGGCTTTTCTCGCGTATTCGTAGGGTGTTTGGGCGCATATCTGCCACGCCCCATCCATCTCGTTGCCGAGACACCAGAGTTTTATGCCGAAAGGCTCCTCAAATCCGTTTTTACGGCGCATATCCGCGTAATGGGTATCGGTGGTGCCGTTGCAGTATTCGACCAATTCTCTTGCCTCGTCGGCTCCCCTTGTGCCTAAATTTACCGCCATCATAATTTCGCCGCCTGTCAGTTTTGCCCACTCCTGAAATTCGTCTATTCCCACCTGATTTGTTTCCACTGCCTGCCACGCCAGATCCATTTTACGGGGACGCAGCGCTTTATCGCCGGTGCCGTCCTCCCAGTTGTAACCGGATACGAAGTTTCCGCCCGGATAGCGTATCACGGGTACCTTAAGTTCCCTGACAAGCTCAAGCACGTCTCCGCGGAAACCGTTTTTATCCGCAGTGGGGTGATCAGGCTCATATATTCCTCCGTAAACCGCTCTGCCCAGATGCTCTATAAAGGAGCCGAAAAGCCTTTTGTCGATTTTGCCTATTTCGTTTTTCAAACTTAATTTTATTGTACAGTTCATTTAAAACATTTCCTTTCATTTTATTTGTTTTTATTATACATATTGAGAACTTTTTTAACAATGAAATTTAGTGCTAATTAACTTACATATTGCGCAAAACATACTTTATAAGTTTCGTGCGCAATATGTAAGTTATATAGCAGGATTTGTTATTGAAAAAGCCGTGATATATTTGGTATAATTCTTTATACCAATCTTCGGTATTCCGCATAATTTGCTTGTGTTCGGGCTGAAGTCGGTATTATTGCTTCTGTGTAAATAACATATGATATTGAATAAAGAAGGAAGCCATCGATATGAAAATAAACAATATAGGCTACAACCATAAACACGATGCGGATTTTTTCGTATTGCGCCCCGAAGGTTCCGGGGATAATTTATTGCTGCTTTTAAAAACTCCCGCGGTTTTTGTTATTGACGGAAAGGAACAGCGCACCGAAAAAAACTCCTTTATAATGTTCGGAGAGGGAACGCCTCAGAATTACCGCTCCGACGGCGGTGAATTTGCCAACGATTGGTTTCATTTCTCCTATTCCGAGGAGGAAAAAAGCCTGTTTGAGGCTCTTGAGATACCCTTCGACAAGGTAGTGGAAATAGGCGATCCGAGCATTTTATCGCTGCTTATAAAAAATATGAGCTTTGAGAATTACTCGTCGAATCTCTATAAAACAGATTCGATTGAACTGTATTTAAAGCTGTTTTTTATTAAACTCAGTGAAAAACTTCATTCCGAAGGTGAAATTAAGATTTCAAGCTGTTATGACAAAATGTCTATGCTCAGAGCCAAAATATACAGTATGCCCCAGAACGATTGGAATATTGACGGCTTGGCTCATGAGCTCACCATGAGCCGTTCTCATTTTGAGCACACTTATAAGAAAATTTTTGGCGTCAGTCCTATGAATGAAGTAATTAACAGCCGTCTCGAACACGCCAAGTTTATGCTTTCCACCACTGATATTCCCATAAACCTTATCGCTGAAATATGCGGATATAAAAGCGATATACATTTTATGCGGCAGTTCAAATCGAGACTCGGAGTTACTCCTTCCGCTTACAGAGCGGAAATGCAGAAGCAAAACCGGGCATACATCGTGAAAAGGCAGAAAAAGGGAAAATAAAAAACAAAATAGGTAAGTTATCTCGCAGAATAATCAATTGTAACCTTTCTTTTTCTGTGATATCATATACTCACAGCTAGCAAATCAACCAAAAAAGATTTCCGATAAAGGTCGGAATAAGACAATATGCTGAATTGTGCGTCACGGCATTTTGGCAGTCTAAAAAATAAAACAGAAAGGAATAATTATTATGAAGATGAAGAAAATCATTTCCTTATCGGCAGCGGCGGCTATTCTGCTCAGTATGACCGCATGCACACAGAGCGACAGCGGAAGCGGCGGAAGCACTACAACTACCGCTGCTCCCGGCACAACCGCTCCCCCATCTACTATGCAGGAGGAGCAACAGAGTCAGGCGGAAGAGATTTCCACAAAGGAATTTGAGCTTGAAAACAAAAAAATAACTTTCCTTGCGACATGGGCAAGAAATCCCGCCAACGGAAAGAACAAGGACGTTGCCATCGAGCTGTTCCAGACCAGATTCGGCGGGGAAATTGAGGATATAGTGGTAGGTGACAGCGAAAGATACGATAAGCTTGCCTCAATGGTTTCCACGGGAACCTCTCCCGACTTTTTCTCGGCTGCGGACAGCGACGCTTTCCCTATGGGCGCCATCAACAATATGTTCCAGCCAGTAGACGACTACATTGATTATACCGACGATTGGTGGAGCAGCCGCAAGGCCGTTAACGACAAATTTGTTTATAAGGACAAGCATTATGTGGCCGCTATCAGTCCCGAAGTTGAAGTACTTATGATTTACAACAAGTCCGTAATCGAGGAAAACGGTCTTCCCGATCCTTACCAGCTTCTTAAGGAAGGCAAGTGGGACTGGACCGCTTGTATGGACATGATGAGAAAGTTCTGCGATAAGTCCGAGGAAAATTACGCAACCGACGGCTGGTGGATCAGCAGCGGCTTCTGCAACTCCACGGGCGTTCCCTTTATCGGAATGCAGGACGGCAAGATCGTAAATAATGTAAGAGATTCTCTTATAGCCGAGGCGCAGGAATTCCTTTATACCATCCGTAAAGAAGATATGGCTTATCCAGTATGGGATTACGGTTGGGTATCCAATCCCGCCAACGTGGGCGTAGGCAAAACCCTGTTCTATCCCACCGGTTATTGGGCTCTTACCGAGCTTAACTCCGAATACGGTCTCGCCAAGTACGGAAATCCCGGCGAAGTAGGATTTGTTCCCATTCCCAAATGCCCTTCCGCAGACGCGCTTTATGTTCCCGCAAGAGTTAACGGTTATATGCTCTGTTCCGGCGCACCCAACCCCGAAGGCTTTGCCTGCATGATGTACTGCGAAGCTGCCGCCGCCGACAGCCAAGAGGCAGAGAATATCACTAAGGAGCAGTACTTTAACGAGTATGGCTGGACAGACGAAATGTGGGAGATGCGTCAGACTATGTATGATCTTCTTGAGGAGCATCCCGTATTCGACTTCTACAAGGGCGTATCCTTAGCAACCTTCGACAATCTTGACAATCCTGCCAAGGACGCTTACCACAACGGTACCTCTTGGACACAGACCAAGGAAACCATCTTCGGTTCGGTTCAGAGTGAGGTAGACAAGGCCAACGGAGCGTTGGAGAGTTAAATAATTATTGATCTTTTTCTTCTTTTCTCATTTTCTTCTAAAAAATAAGCGAAATGCCGCACCATAAGCTGTTTTGGAATTCCGATTTTTGGGATAAAGAGCTTAGGTATGCGGCTTTTTGCTTTATGTTTACCTGTACACTGAATAATTATATTATTTTGAGTAATATCAAAAAAGTTTTTTATATTGACTTGCATGTTCGTAAATGATATACTTATATTATTAATCAAGCGTAAAATTATACTAATAACCATTTTGACACAGGATAAAATCATAGTCAAAATGGTTATTACACCCGAAACACTGTTAACCAATTAAAAACCATTTTTCCAATTTTTAATTGGTTAACAGTATTAAAGACGGTATAAACCCATTCGTTATCGAAAGGAACAGCATTATGGAAAAATATTTAAATGAAAGCTTATCACCACAGGAAAGAGCGGAAGCCCTTACCGACGCCATGACGGTGGAGGAGCAGGCAAGCTGTCTCAGATACGACTCGCCCGCCATAGAACGCTTAGGCATACCCGCTTATAACTGGTGGAACGAGGGTCTGCATGGTCTTGCGCGTGCGGGAACCGCCACGATGCTTCCACAGGCAATAGGTCTCGCGGCAATGTTTGACGCCGATCTTATGTACAAGGCCGGTGAAATCGTGTCTGTGGAAGCCCGCGCCAAGTACAATCAATATACCGCACACGGCGACCGCGATATTTATAAGGGACTGACAATCTGGTCGCCAAATATAAATATTTTCAGAGATCCCCGATGGGGAAGAGGACACGAAACCTACGGCGAGGATCCGTTTCTTACCGCCGAATGCGGAAAAGCTTTTGTACGGGGGCTTCAGGGCAGTGGAAAGACTTTGAGAACCGCCGCCTGCGCAAAGCATTTTGCCGTTCACAGCGGTCCGGAGGATATCCGCCACGGTTTTAATTCGGTTGTAAATTCCAAGGATTTGGAGGAAACCTATCTGCCGGCCTTTGAGGAGCTTGTAAAGGCGGGAGCAGAGGGCGTAATGGGCGCCTATAACGCTGTAAACGGAGAGCCTTCCTGCGCTTCACCTTTCCTTATGGAGAAGCTTCGCGACTGGGGTTTTGACGGTTATTTTGTTTCCGACTGCTGGGCGGTAAAGGATTTTCACGATTATCACAAGATCACAAAATCTCCCCCCGAATCTGCCGCTCTTGCCATAAAAAACGGTTGTAATGTAAACTGCGGCTGCACTTACACAAATCTTCTTCTTGCGTTGGAACAAGGATTAATTGACAAGGAGGATATACGCAGGTCGTGTGTTGCGGCAATGCGCACCAGAATACGTCTCGGAATGTTTGACAGCCACACCGAGTTTGACAACATTCCCTATTCCGTTGTATCCTGCGAAGAGCACAGGAAATTCACCCTGGAATGCGCGGAGCGTTCGATGGTGCTTCTGAAAAATAACGGCATTCTCCCGTTGGACGAAAACAAAATAAAGACCGTAGCCGTAATAGGCCCCAACAGCAACAGCCGTATATGCCTTGAAGGTAATTATAACGGCACCGCCGACAGATATGTAACCTTTTTGGAAGGAATTCAGGACAGATTTTCGGGACGCGTTATTTATGCGGAGGGCTGTCATTTATATAAGGACAGGCTGTCGGGTCTGGCTATGGCTAACGACCGCCTTTCCGAAGCGGTAATTGCCGCCGAATGCTCTGACATATCAATACTTTGTCTTGGTCTCGACTCCACTCTTGAGGGCGAGGAAGGCGACACGGGAAACGAGTTTTCTTCGGGCGACAAGCGCGATCTCAGACTCCCCGAAAGCCAGCGCATACTGCTTCACGAGGTAATGAAAACAGGAAAGCCCGTAATTGTGGTGTGTGCGGCGGGAAGCTCAATAAATATTGAAACGCAGCCCGACGCCATTATTCACGCATGGTATCCGGGTTCAGAGGGAGGAAAGGCGTTGGCTCGCATACTTTTCGGGGACGTATCGCCCAGCGGAAAGCTGCCCTTGACATTTTACGAGAGTGCAGAAAAGCTTCCCATATTCACCGATTACTCCATGAAAAACAGAACTTACCGCTATGCCGAAAACAATGTGCTTTACCCCTTCGGCTGCGGACTGACTTACTCAAAGGTTATATGTGAAAATCTCCGGTATTCGGAAAACATTGCCAAGGTTCAGGTAAAAAATGTCGGAAACCGCGATACGGAAGAGGTCGTTCAGCTTTATTTAAAGGATCATGGCGAAAACGCGGTGCCCAATCACAGTCTTTGCGGCTTCAAAAGGCTTTCTCTTAGGGCGGGTGAGGAAAAACAGGTTGAAATACCGATTCCCGAAAAGGCTTTCACCTCCGTTGATAATGAAGGAAAACGCGCCGTATTCGGAAAAAGCTTTACTCTCTACGCGGGAACGCATCAACCCGATGTTCTGAGCGAAAAAATTTGCGGTACCAAGTGCGTATCTACCGAAATAATGTTGTAAAGGCAGCACCGCACAATGATTGTGTGCGGATTGCGCCGTCAGATTTTTTGTCAGCTTGTATAAATCCAATGAAGGAATACCGGCGTATTTATCCATGCCAATAAAAGATATTTGGGAACAATTACCTGAACCGCAGGAATTTAATATTTGGTCG
>CAJUFF010000059.1 GCA_910585505.1 uncultured Ruminiclostridium sp.
ACTGCTGCCTCCCGTAGGAGTCTGGGCCGTGTCTCAGTCCCAATGTGGCCGATCAACCTCTCAGTCCGGCTACTGATCGTCGACTTGGTGGGCCGTTACCTCACCAACTATCTAATCAGACGCGAGCCCATCTTTCAGCGATAAATCTTTGGTACCAAAAGGATGCCCCTCTGGCACGTTATGCGGTATTAGCAGTCGTTTCCAACTGTTGTCCCCCACTGAAAGGCAGGTTGCTCACGTGTTACTCACCCGTCCGCCACTGATCCGAGGAGCAAGCTCCTCTTCACCGTTCGACTTGCATGTGTTAGGCGCGCCGCCAGCGTTCGTCCTGAGCCAGGATCAAACTCTTTAAAGTTTGTATCAAAAAGACTTGCCCCTAAAGACCCGTCTCTCTAATCTGTCTCTTTTTGAACGCCAACTTGCATTTCTGCACTTGTTTGTTCATCCAGAATTAATTTGAATTTCAGGTTACTTAATTCGTCAATACTGTTCAATTTTCAAGGAGCAGCTTCTTCTTTCGATTTCTATCTTTTCGATTCCTCTTAAGATTTTTATCTCAAGTCGACAGCTTTTATATTTTAACACATCTTGGAAGTTTTGTCAAGTACTTTTTTGAAATTTTTTGTTTTTTTTCAAATTTCTTTTTCCTTGTCTTTTCCTCCCTCTCAAGAGTGCCTGTCTATTATATCACAGGCTCGCCGATTTGTCAATACCTTTTTTGAAAAAATTTCACTTTTTTCTCCAGCCTTCTTAACTTTTCGGCTCTCTCGTCGAGTGCTTGATTATTATATCACTTACTTCTTCTTTTGTCAACCCTTTTTTTCCTTTTTTTTGCTTTTTGGTTCTTTTGTTAGTTTTTTTTACTTTTCTTTTTTGTTATTGTTTATTTTGTACACCAAATCGTCAATTATACACGATTTTTCCACTTAAACTTGAAAAAATAAAAGCATATGAGTGTTCATATGGTGTTTCGATCATACGTGTAAACACGGCGATCTATTTTGCGGGATTCTGTTCTCTGCTTTTATCTTCCGATAATTCGGTTATTACTTTTATAAAACTCTCCGCATCGTTGAACTTCTGATAAACCGAAGCAAATCTTATATAAGCAACCGCATCCTTGTCCTTTAGCTTGCGAAGAGCCATTTCACCGATCTGGGTACTGGTCACCTCATCCTTAAAATTGTTTCTCAACTCACTGACAATACCGTCCACCATATCATTGGCTGCCCTTGTATCTATGGTAGCGCGGTTGGCGGCAGCCCTGACAATGCTTTTTAAAAGCTTATCCCGCTTAAACTCCTCTACGGAGCCGTTTTTCTTAGTCACCATAAGGGGGGTATTCTCTATTTCCTCATATGTGGTGAACCTTTCCTTACACTTAAGGCATTCCCTGCGGCGGCGTATCCTGTTTTCCGTGGGACGGGAATCAATTACTTTGCTGTCATCGTATCCGCAATTTGGGCATTTCATAAAATGTGATTGTCCTTTCATAAATCAAAATATACTTTTCGTATATAATAACATTTTTTTACAAAATTTGCAATACCTTTCAGAAAAAACCTTTCATAAAATTTACGCTTTCTTTTAATTCATTTACGTTCTTAAAACCGTTTTTGTAGAGCTCTAAAATTATACCTCCTTTATACCCGACTTTTTTCAGCAATTCCGCGAATCCGGCAAAATCAAAGCGTCCTTTACCAACCGGAACACAGTCTTTTTCGGAAGTATTATCGCTAAGGTGACAGTGAGCTATGCTCCCGCCAAGTGAATTTACCATTTCAAAACAATCCGTTCCGCATCTTAACGCCTGTTTAACGTCGAGCACAAAATCGCACTCCGTTCCAAGGCTCTTTTTCATTTTTTTAAGGAAGTCCAGACTTCCGCTCTTACAATAGCTTACGTTTTCCTGAGCCACGGTTATGCCAAAAGTTTTTCCTTTCTCTCTTAAAGAAAGATATCGCTCAAAATAAAGCTCTTCGGGACATTCCGCGCTTTTGAGTGCACCGTGAAGAATAAAGATTTTTGCGCCCAATTCGTTCATTACGGTAAAATACCTTTTATATGCTTCCATTATATCGTCTACCCGTCTTTGATAATTGCCGAAAAGCGACATTGTTTCAACAGCGCTTGTATACGGATGTACGGAAAGTATATTCGGATGGTATTTTGCCGTAATTGACCTGATTTCATTATAAATCCGGCCTTTAATTTCACAGTCGGCGTTAAAAAAAACCTCAAATGTATCCACGCCGGCTTCGCAAAGGCTGAGAAGTGCTTTTTCCGTTTCAGTCGGATACATACAGGCAGTTGAAACTCCTATGTTCATTTGAATTTTCCTTTCTTTTTGCGCGGGACAATCAGCATCGATTTTTAATTTTCTTTTACTTTTCCCATAAACAATCAGAGCCCGACAAAGTCGGGTTCTGAAAAAACTTATTTCTTTTCTGTAATCGCTTTCTTTTCCTTATGAAGCTGCCAGGAAACCCACATGGATCCCGACATAAACACGGAAGAATAAAATCCTGCAACAAGACCTATCAACAACGGGAAAGAAAAGCTGATAATAGACTCAACTCCGCAAACCATTGCCACAACGCAAATCGCCAATGCCGCAAACGCAGTGGTGACGGTAGTGTTTATGGAACGCGTCATAGTCTGCGAAACACTGGTATTCATCAATTCCACAAGTCCCATTTTCTTTCCGTAAAGCGTTCTGTTCTCACGAATTCTGTCATAAGTTACAATAGTATTGTTTATGGAGTAACCTAAAATCGTAAGAACCACCGCCATGAAATTCGCGTCCAAAGGCAATCTGAAGAATATAAAGGAAGCGAACACTATGACTATGTCGTGAATAAGCGACACCAGAGCAAAAACACCCGCGGAAAGACCGCCTATCTTCTTGAACCTGAAAGCAATATAAACTACCAATAATATAAAGGAGAATATAACCGCTACCAGACACTTCACAAAAAACTTCCAACCCGATGTGGGACTCACGTCCTGACTGTTAAGTCTTTCAAGCTGATTTCCCGAAAATTTTTCCATAAGCCCCGCAGACATATCGTTTAGCACGTCGGCAGTCAGTCCGTCATTGGATGCATAGGAAAGCGTAACGTTATTTGTTGACGAATTAAGCGAGGAGCCGGTGGTAACATTTACCGTGCCGTAACCGTAGCCCTCCGCCGCCGACTTAAGCGCCGCGGTGTCAAGCTCTCCGGTATAGCTGTAAGTTATCAGAGTACCGCCCTTAAATTCTATATCAACTTCAATGCCGGCAACCAAAGCGACAATAAGCGCCGCCAATGCAATCACTATGGGAATTATAAAGAATATCCTTCTCTTTCCGTAGATGTCCCAAACTTTTTTCTTACTCATTGTTAGCACCTCCGTAAAGAGCAGGCTTTCTGAACGCCTTGAAATCCGCCAAAGAAGCCGTCATAAGCCTTGAAAGCAGAATTCCGAACAGGAAGTTCAGTATAACGCCTACCGCCAAGGTATAACCGAAGGAATAAATCGTGCCTTCGGTAGAAGCGCCGAACCAGATGAATATAGGAGAAAGAATTATGGAGCATATGCTGTCGCTGGTTCCGAAAGCGCCCATCAGTATAAGCGCCACGATAACCATGGTAATGTTGCCGTCGAAAATGGCGGAAAATGCGCGCTTATATCCCACGCGAATGGCTCCGTTTACCGACTTGCCCGCGTATATCTCTTCCTTAATGCGTTCAGCCGTGATAACGTTTGCGTCAACGCCCATACCCAAAGCGAGAATTATACCCGCTATACCGGGAATAGTGAGAGTAAAGCTGTCGTTAAAGCCAAAGAAGCCCGTTACCGCCGCGAATGTGCCGGCGGCTTGTCCCAAAAGGGCGATGGAGGCCACAAAACCGGGAAGGCGGTATTTGACTATCATAAATACCACAATAAACGCAAACCCGATAAGTCCGGCAATTGCCATTGCGTCTCTCGCCCCTTCGCCGAGAGTGGGGCTTATTGTGCTGAAATTGGCGGTAACAAGGTTAAATGGCAAAGCGCCGCCGTTTATCTTATCCGCCAGCGCCTTCGCGCTGTCCGCAGTGAAGCTGCCGCTTATGGTGGCTGAACCGTCGGTTATGTGAGCGGAAACTCTGGGCTCCGAAATCATATCGTCATCCATCCAAATGGAGATTATGCCGTTTGATGCGCTGAGTCTTTCCGTAGCCTCCGAAAAAGCAGTGACGCCCGAATCCTTAAGCGTAAGGGCAATCTGATATTCCTTATCCTGAGTATTGTAATAAGCTCTCGCGCTTTCAACGTCGGAACCGTTCAGCACCAAGGGAAGATCCTCATAGGTCTGATCCTCTCCTATTGACGTGCTTCCTCCCTCGCGGAAAGACAGCATAGCCGTCTCGCCCAACTCCTTAACGGCCGCTTCGGGGTCAAAATCGGTATCGTCCGACTGCCACGGAAAACGAACTATTATCTGGTGAGTTGAATAATCCACATACAAATCATAATCGGTAATGTTGCTGTTAAGCATACGAGTCTCGATTACCGATCTCGCGGCGTCCATCTGATACTGATCCGCCTCATATCCCTCCGGAGGGGTAAAAGTAACGTCGACGCCTCCCCTGATGTCGATACCCCAGCGAATATCCGACAACCCGCGTATCCAGGTAGTGGTGATATCTCCGTAAAATGTGTGAACGCCGATAGCCGCCAACAGCGCGAACACTGCGATAAGTCCTGCCACTACAAAGAAAACGGGCTTTTTAATTCTTTTCAATTAGATTTCACTCCGTTCCTGTCCTGTTTTTTCGGTTTCATTGGGTTTCTGTCATTTTATAAACATATTATAAAGCAAAAACACATTAACCTTTATTTTAAAGGATAACCTTATATATTATAGTAGATTATTTCCTATAAGTCAAGAAGTTTCGTATATTTTTCATAATATTTTACCTATTTTATTACGTTTTATTAAAACTCCGACTGTTTTTCGACAAGCTCCGTTTCACACGGAAAGCTCGGATTTTTCTCCCAGAATATCCTTATTTGCCTCAAGAACGGGACAAATACACTCCTTAAGGAAATTATCCACCTGCTCTTCGCATCTTCCGGTATAGTTTTCTGGTTTCAACACCGATTCTATCTCTTCCTTTGTCATATCAAAGAAAGGATCCGCTGCAATACGATCCACCAGATCGTTTTCCTTTCCCTCCTCCTTTACCGCCTTGGCGGCGGCAAGGCTGTGTCTGCGCAGCGCTTCGTGTATTTCCTGCCGGTTTCCGCCTTTTTCCACAAGCCGCATCATAATGTTTTCGGTAGCCATAAATGGAAGCTCCCTCATCACCCTTGCCCTTACGGATTTTTCGTAAACCACAAGTCCGTCGGTAACGTTTATCATTATATTGAGTATAGCGTCAACGGCCAAAAATGCTTCCGCCACGGCGATCCTTTTGTTTGCGCTGTCGTCAAGGGTTCTTTCAAACCATTGGGTAGCGCTTGTAAAAGCGGGATTAAGCGCATCCACCATCACATAACGGGCAAGGGAGGTTATGCGCTCCGCCCTCATAGGATTACGCTTGTAAGGCATTGCCGAGGAGCCTATCTGATGTTCCTCAAAGGGTTCCTCCATTTCCTTGAAGCTGGCAAGTATGCGGAGATCGTTGCTGAATTTTGAACAGCTTGCGGCGATTCCCGCCAGAGCGTTAACCGCCATTGTGTCAATTTTTCTCGAATAAGTCTGACCGCTTACGGGGACGCACTTTTCAAAGCCCATTTCCTTGGCGATCATTTGCTCCAGTTTGTCTATCTTTTCCCCGTTTCCGCCGAAAAGCTCGACGAAGCTTGCCTGTGTACCCGTAGTGCCCTTCTGTCCCAACAGCTTAAGGCTGTTCATTCGGTACTCCAGTTCCTCAAAATCCATAAGCAGCTCGTTCATCCAGAGCGTGGCGCGTTTTCCCACCGTGGTGAGCTGAGCGGGCTGCAAGTGTGTATAAGCAAGACAAGGCATACTTTTATACTTATCCGCAAAGCCCGCCAGATTTGAAAGCACGTTCACAAGCTTTCTTCTGATTATTCTCATGGCGTCCCTCATAATGATAATATCCGTATTATCTCCCACATAACAGGAGGTTGCGCCTAAATGGATAATACCCGCCGCGTCGGGGCAGGCCTTGCCGTATGCGTAAACGTGAGACATTACGTCGTGACGCACTTCCTTCTCCCTCGCCTCGGCAACCGCGAAATCTATATTGTCCACATTGGCTTCAAGCTGATCAACCTGTTCCTGTGTAATATCCAGCCCCAGCTTCATTTCCGCTCTTGCCAGAGCCACCCAAAGGCGACGGAAGGTACCAAACTTTTTTTGCTGTGAAAAAACGTACTGCATTTCTTTGCTTGCGTATCTGGTGCAAAGAGGGCTTTCATAGGTGTTGTAATCTCTTGACATAATGCCTCCTGTTTTTTGTTTAATCCGTTTTGGAACCTGTCCGCATAGGAACGGTGCGTGGATTTTCGATCAGTTTTTTCTGAGGATAAGGCAAAATTTTGCGGGCTGTCTTGCACGATAGTCAAGTAAAAATTTTAACACACGAGGCGTTCAGTCATTTGCCTAAAGTCATCGCCAAAATCCTCAAAAAAACGTGCCAATTCCTGTGTGGACAGGTTCTTATACTAATTTCTGTTAAAAAAGCAGACAAAATACTTTAAAACAGAAATTGGCATTGCGGCAATTTTTTCCGATATCAGCATTTTAACATATTTTTACTTAAAATGCAAGCGGTAAAGGCGGTTATGTTTGCCGCAAAAAAGGAAGTATATTTGATTTACGGCATAGACCGCTTTAAAAAAACGGCTTGATGAGTGAAAATTGCATTTTGTTCATATATTGCGGAAAAGCGAACATCTCTGTTCATTGTGCCCCTAAAAAAGAACATTTTTATATTATCCGAGCTGTATATTCTTGCCGTATATATTGCTTTTTTCAGGAAAAAATGCTAAAATAAATATGGTTTATAATTACTTTAATTTCTTCCAAATACGAAACAAAAACGAAAGGAAACACAAATGAAGCACGGATTTATAAAAGTCGCCGCCGACACTCCCGAAATAAGAGTAGCCGATCCGGTTTACAATGCTGACAGCATCATCTCCTGCGTAAAAAAAGCCGCCGAAAAAAAAGTAAAGCTTCTGGCCCTTCCCGAACTCTGCCTGACAGGCTATACCTGCGGAGATCTGTTTGGACAAAGAACCCTTATAGAATCCGCCTCCCGTCAGCTTGAAAGAATAAAGACGGAAACAAGGGAATTGAACATAATCTTTGCTTTGGGACTTCCGATAATAAAAGGAGGAAAGCTTATAAACGCCGCCGCCGTAATTTATAAGGGAAAAACCTTGGGAATCAGCGGAAAAAGGAACATCCCCAATTACAACGAGTTTTACGAAAAGAGAAATTTCGCGGAATACACGGAACCTCCAGTGATTTTTAAATGCAGACAAATGCCCGAATTTACTTTCGGCGTGGAGATATGCGAGGATCTTTGGGTTGCCGAGCCTCCCTCTGCAGCCCTTGCCCGCGGTGGAGCGGAAATTATACTTAATCTGAGCGCCAGTAACGAGATGGTTGGGAAATCCGACTACCGAAGGAATTTGGTTGCGGGACAAAGCGGACGCCTGCTCTGCGGATATGTTTACGCTTCGGCCGGAGAAGGGGAAAGCAGCACTGACCTCGTATTTTCGGGGCACAGCCTTATTGCAGAAAACGGAACCGTTCTAAGCGAAACCAAACTGTTTGAAAACGAGCTTATCGCAACGGAAATTGACCTGTACCGTATCGCTTACGAAAGACAAAAAAACACAGTGTTCCCTCCTTATGAAGATATCGAGACAATATACTTCGATATGGAGCCGGAGGAAACCGAGCTTACCCGTTATATAAGCGGCACACCCTTTGTGCCCTCCGACGAGGAGAGGAAAAGCAGGAGATGCGAGGAAATCCTCCTTATGCAGAGCAGCGGCCTTAAAAAGCGCATTGCCCATACAAGAGCCAAAAGCCTTATAATAGGAATTTCGGGAGGACTGGACAGTTGTCTTGCGCTGCTTGCTTCCGTCAAGGCGATGGATCTTTCGGGAAGATCGAGAAAGGACATTATAGCAGTTACAATGCCTTGCTTCGGCACCACCGAAAGAACCAGAAGCAACGCCATTGCCCTTTGCGGAGCATTGGGGGTTACTCTGCGCGAAGTGAATATTTCCGAATCGGTATTACGGCACTTTGAGGATATAGACCACGACCCCGACAACCGCAACGTGGTTTACGAAAATGCTCAGGCGAGAGAACGAACCTTAGTATTGATGGATATAGCCAACGAAACGGGCGGACTTGTCGTTGGAACGGGCGACCTGTCGGAGCTGGCTCTGGGTTGGGCCACCTACAACGGCGACCATATGTCCATGTACGGTGTAAACGCGGGGATACCCAAGACTCTTGTCCGTCACATAGTGCGATTTTTTGCAGACAGCTCCGAAAATCCGGAATTAAAGCGTCCTTTATATGACATTCTGGATACGCCGGTAAGTCCGGAACTTCTCCCCGCCGAAAACGGTAAAATAAGCCAGATAACCGAGGATCTCGTAGGACCTTATGAGCTGCATGACTTTTTCCTGTACTATGCGGTTCGCTGGGGTTATTCACCGAAAAAGATATACAGGCTGGCGGTTTACGCTTTAAGCTCCAAATACGAAAAAGCGGTTATATTAAAGTGGCTTAAAAACTTTTATCGAAGATTTTTCGCGCAGCAATTCAAGCGTTCCTGCCTGCCCGACGGCCCCAAGGTGGGGTCGGTGACCCTTTCTCCCAGGGGAGACTGGAGGATGCCCTCCGACGCCTGTTGTGACGCGTGGATGAGGGAAGTGGAGGAGATTTATACTAATCTTTGATCAAGGAATAGACAAATAATACAGATGATCAAAGATTAGTGCTTAGGGTGCAATCTTTAATCAAGTCCACAACTTGATTAAAGATTGGTATTAACTATATTTTCAAATCATACCGCTAACAAGACGGAAATACGAATTGACTTTAAAACGGTGCTTCGGGTGTAATTTTCGATACTAACAGAAAGGACGAGCTGAGATGTGCATATCTAACGAAAAAATGAACAAATTAAACAATGTGATTAAATTCACTTCTCCCGGCGACTTCACAAAATGGGAACAGGAATGTCAGCCTATCGGCAACGCCTATATGGGCGCAAGCTTTTTCGGCGGAATCGGAAAAGAAAAAGTCGTGCTAAATGAAAAAACTCTCTGGACGGGCGGTCCTTCCGAAAGCCGCCCCGATTATTACGGCGGAAACAAACCCAACAGCTTCCCTTATGTAAAAGAGGTGCAGAAACTTCTCCATGACGGAAAGTACGGCGAAGCGCTGGAGGTTCTTCCCAGGCTTACGGGACTGGCGGACGGCTCCGGAGCTTATCAGCTTCTGTGCAACCTTTATCTGGAACAGGACGTTGACGAAAGCCATGCCGTAAATTACATAAGGGCATTGGATATGGACAAGGCCCTGTTCATAACCGAATTTGCTGTGAACAACACAAAGTATTACCGTGAAGCCTTTGCCAATTACCCTTCCAACGTTATCTGCATAAAGCTCTCGGCAAGCAAAAAAAAGGCGCTTAACCTGAAGCTTTTCTTGGGAGAGATCCAGTATTCGGGAACGGTAACGGCAGACTGCTCTCAAAAGGGAAAAGGAAGCTTAAAATACTTCGGAACGATACCCGACAACAAAATGAGATACGCCCTTGAGCTCAGAGCCGAAAGCGACGGGGAGATTATCGGGGAAAACGACACGGTATTGACGGTAAAGGGCGCGGAATACGTGTTTGTTTACCTTACCGCCTCCACGGATTACAGCCCCGAATACGAAGATGATTACAGAAACGGCATAAATCCCGAAGTTCCGGTGAAAAAAAGACTTGACAAGGCGATATCCATGGGGTATGATAGTCTTTACAAGGAGCATGAGGATGATTACGCCCCGCTGTTCCAAGCATGCGGCATATGTCTTAACGATGTGTGCGGTGAACCGCTGCCCGCCGACGAGTTGGTCAGGGGCTATAAGGATGGAGACCGCCGCCTTCGCTCAACGCTGGAGATGCTGTATTTCCAGTTCGGACGCTATATGCTTATTTCAAGCTCCCGTTCGGGCACTCTCCCCGCAAATCTTCAGGGTGTGTGGAACGAAAGCAACTGCCCGCCATGGAACTGTGACTATCATATTAACGTAAATCTTCAGATGAATTACTGGGGCGCTTACAATACAAATCTGGCAGAAACGGCTCTGCCGCTGGTGGATTTTCTCGATAACCTGCGCCCTGCGGGAAGAGTTACCGCCAAGGAATACTTTGGCATAGTATCCGATGAAAAGAATCCGGAAAACGGCTGGACGGCCCATACCGCCGTTACTCCCTTCGGCTGGACCGCTCCGGGATGGGACTTTTACTGGGGCTGGTCCACCGCCGCCGTGGCGTGGCTTATGCAGAATATATGGGAATACTATGAATTTACGGGAGATAAAGAGTATCTGGAAAAAAAGATATACCCCATCATGCGTGAAAGCGTAAGGTTTTACAGCCAATGGCTGATTTACGACGACAATCAGGAGCGCCTTGTTTCAACCCCCACCTACTCCCCCGAACACGGCCCCGTAACAATAGGAAACACATACGAACAATCTCTTATAGAACAGCTATATAAGGATTTTATAACAGCCAGTGAAATTTTGGACGCGGACAAAGAGCTCAGAGAAAAAATAAAAGAGGACGTAAAAATGCTTAAACCCTTCGGAGTAAACAAAAACGGACTTCTGAAGGAATGGTTCGAGGAGGACGAAGAGGGCTTTGATTTCTCAAAGGTACAGAAAAATCACCGTCATATAAGCCATCTTATGGGTCTGTATCCTGGAAAAGCCATTGTTTCCACCGAAAAAGAGCTTATGAAAGCTGCGGTAAATACCATGAACGACAGGGGAGACGAATCCACCGGCTGGGCGAGAGCCTATAAGCTTAATCTCTGGGCAAGGACGGGAGACGGGGAAAGGGCGTATAAAATATTGACGGGGCTTTTGTCAAGCTGCACCTTCGTAAACCTGTTCGACTTTCACCCTCCCTTCCAACTTGACGGAAACTTCGGAGGAAGCGCGGGAATTGCGGAAATGCTGCTGCAAAGCCACGAGGGGTATATCAATCCGTTGGCTTCTATCCCCAAGGCATGGGAAAAGGGAGAATTTAAAGGTCTTTGCGCAAGAAACGGCTTTGTTCTGCGCGGAAAATGGGAAAAGGGAGAACTGACCAAGCTCTCTGTTTTTTCAAAATGCGGCGGTCTCCTTAAAATAAAGTTCAAAACCGAAAAAATAACACAAAACGGAAGAGAGCTAAGCTTTTCGGAAGAAAACGGAATAGTGTCTCTTAACACCGAAAAGGGGAATGAATATGAATTTGAGCTTAAACGAACGTCTTGAATTTTTAAAACACAAACAGCCCCCGTCCGCCGGCACGGACGACATTTACAGAACCGTTTCCTTTACCGGCTACCGCCCCGGAAAGCTTCCCTTCGGAGACGATTACGAGTGCGAAATGGCAAGAAAACTTAAATCAGCGCTTATGAGCGTATTTGAACAGTTTTTTCTCAAAAACTACAACTGTTTCTTAACCGGAGGCGCCATGGGCAGCGATCTGCTGGCCGCCGACGCAATCTCGGAAATGCTTAAATCATACGGTAAACGAGCCTCCCGTTCCATCAGCTTTATTTGTCTCCCCTGTCACAACCATATCAAAAACTGGAGCCAAAAGGAGAAGGATTATCTGGAAAGACTGCTCAACAACGGAAATTTTGCTTTTTACGTGTCCGATCGTCCGTATTATAAAGGCTGTATGCAGGTGAGAAATGAGTATATGGTAGACAACTCCTCCGCGGTGGTTGCGGTTTACGACGGAAAGTCGGGAGGAACGAAAAACACCTTGGATTACGCGGAAAAGATGAAAAAAAAGATAGTGACCATTGATCCTTCCACCGCTTTAAAAACCGAATTTTTCGTCACAAACAGAGACACCTCCTATCATTTCAACTTTTTGCATGACAATAAGGCGGAATACAAGACGGCAGGCTGTACGAACTAATACCAATCTTTAATCATCCATATATTTGTCTATACATTGATCAAAGATTAGTATAACACTGATGCTAATCCTTTTTAAAGCTGTGAGTATTAAGTCCGCATAAAATGGGATTGGCATAACCTCTTTTAACCTTATTTAAATCTAACAATGTGAAAGGAACGGTCAAAAAAATGTACAAAGACATACTTTGGAACGATGGATGGCAGTTTTGTCTTACGGAAAACGGAACTCTTACCGTAGAAAGCGCGGACAAAGAAAAGTTTACCGATGTGGAGGTTCCCCACGACTGGCTTATCGGCGATACCCGCGATCTTTACAGGAGCGGCGACGGCTGGTACAGAAAAAGCTTTACGGTTACTAATGAAATGCTGGCAGGAAGGGTTTTTGTCTGCTTTGACGGTGTTTATATGGACTGCACCGTATATGTGAACAAAAAGCCCGCAGGCGACTGGAAATACGGTTATTCCAGCTTCAGTTTCGATATTACCGATTATCTTGACAAGGGTGAAAACACGATATACGTTCTGGTAAGATACAAGGCGCCCAATTCCCGCTGGTACAGCGGAGCGGGAATATACAGAAACGTGCGTCTTAAAATAAGGAATAACGAATATATCAAAGAAAACGGCGTGTATATTTCTCCGCGCCTTGAAAACGGCGTGTGGAACGTGTATATCGAAGCGGAAAAAAACGGCGGGGACAAGCTTATTCACACAATTGTCTCCGCCGAGGGCGAGGAAATCGGAAGCGCCGAGGGTATGAACTGCGCCATACGTGTAAACGACCCAAAGCTGTGGGATATTTACGAAGGCAATCTTTATACCCTGAAGAGCATTCTGTATAAGGGAACGGAAATCATCGACGTGAGCGAGAACCGCTTCGGCTTTCGCACCACGGAATTTGATCCCCAAAGAGGCTTCGTAATAAACGGGCGCTCTGAAAAAATGCACGGGGTATGTATGCACCACGACCTGGGCGCGTTAGGAGCCGCAATGAACGAGGCGGCTTTAAGGCGGCAGCTTGAAATACTGAAAAGCTTCGGCGTCAACGCCGTCAGAACCAGCCACAATATGCCCGCACGCGAATTGGTGGCTATGTGCGAGGAAATGGGGATACTGCTTGACAGCGAATGCTTCGATATGTGGGAGAACGCCAAAACCGAGTACGACTACGCGAGATTTTTCCCGGAATGGTATAAAACCGACGTGGCCGCGTGGGTAAGACGCGACAGAAACAGTCCGGCAGTGGTTATGTGGTCAATCGGAAACGAAATCGGGGACACTCACGCTTCCCCGAGAGGGCTTGAGGTGGCGAAAATGCTTAAAGAGGCCGTGCTGGAACACGACCCTAAGGGGAACGCAATATGCACCATCGCTTCAAACTATATGCCTTGGGAAAACGCTCAGAAGGTAGCGGACTACCTTAAACAGGGAGGATACAACTACGCCGAGCATCTCTATAACGAGCACCACGAAAAACACCCCGATTGGTTCATTTACGGAAGTGAGACTTCTTCGGCAGTGCGTTCGAGAGGGGTTTATCATCTTCCCGCTTCCGCCGATATACTTACTCACGACGACCTGCAATGCAGCGATATGGGCAATAGCTGCGTAGGTTGGGGCAAGCCTATGGAAAAGGCGTGGATAATGGACAGAGATACGCCCTACTGCGGCGGTCAGTTCGTGTGGACGGGCTTTGACTATATAGGAGAGCCTACGCCTTACAGCACCAAGAACTCGTATTTCGGGATAGTGGACACGGCGGGACTGTTCAAAGACGCTTATTATTTCTATCGTTCTGTATGGACGGACGGAAAGAAAGCGCCTTTTGTGCACATTCTGCCCGCATGGGACTTCAACGAGGGTCAGGAGGTTGAGGTAAGGACTTATTCCAATCTGAAGGACGTGGAGTTGTTCTTTAACGGAAAATCCCTCGGAAGACAGCACATTGACCTTGAACACGGGAAGGTGCTTCACGGAAGCTGGACTTTAAATTACGCCAAAGGAGAGCTTACGGCAAGGGCATACGGCGAAAACGGCGCTGAGGCCGCCTTTGACAGGCGCGCTTCCTTCGGGGAGACCGCCAAGCTGGTTATTACCCCCGAAAAAAACACGCTTAATGCTGACGGGCGCGACCTTATCTTTTTAAGAATAGGAGCTGCCGACGAAAACGGAGAGCCGGTGGCCAACGCCAGAAACCGCGTCAAGGTGGAGGTAAGCGGAGCGGGAAGGCTCGTGGGTCTGGACAGCGGCGACTCCACCGACTACGACAGCTACAAGGGAAACAGCAAGCGGCTGTTCAGCGGGCAGATAACCGCGATTGTGGGAGCGGTATTTGAAAGCGGAGACATCAATATTTCCGTTTCCTCGGAGGGGCTTCCCACCGTGAGGTTGGTACTGACCGCACTTCCCTGCGAAATTAAGGAGGGCGTCTCCGCGCCTCGAAAGTGTTTCCCCGTTTACGTTCAGCCCGAAGACGGCGATATTTCCACCCGCAAGATAGAGCTTTCGTCAAACAGAAACGTTCTTGACAATGAAACCCCCACGGCGGAGGTAAAGGCGGAAATACTGCCAAAAAATTCAAGCTTCAGGGACATAAGCTGGAAATGCGTTCTTGAAAACGGTATAGAAAGCCCCATCGCCAAGCTTGTACAAAACGGAGATACGGCCTCGGTCACTGCCAAAGGAGACGGAAGCTTTATTCTGAGAGCCATGTGCTCCAACGGAAAGGATCACCCGGAGGTTAGATCGGAAGAGCACACGT
>CAJUFF010000060.1 GCA_910585505.1 uncultured Ruminiclostridium sp.
GAAATGACGGATTTTTGACCCAAAATGGTTAGCTTCAAGGAAAAAAACGCAGTCATACTAATTCCCGATCGACAACAAAATTTGTCTATACTTTGATCAGGAATTAGTATCAAACAGTCGTTTGGCGAGGCTTTTTGACGCGGAAGATGACCGTTTGGGGGCGAAAAGACGGCGTTTCCGATTTTTCAAACAAGGCATAGTATTAGTCTGTCCGTAACAAGCAGCAGGAAACGGCAAAAACCGATAATATCGATTTCGTATATAAATTGTGCACATATGCACAAATAATCCTCTCAAAAGCTGTATATGCAAATTTTTGTGCACTTTTCGGAATTTGTTTCAGAGCTTGTACTCATAGGATAACAGACTTTTCTTTCCGATTACATAACAGGCTATACCCACCGCGTCTGCGAGAAGCCAGCCTATTGGCACCGACCACCATATCCCCGTCACTCCAATTTCGGGAACGGCCGACAGCAGGTACGCCAAAAGAACGCGCGTACCGAGAGACAATACGGTAAGCACCACCGACATACGGGGTCTGCCCAACGCCCGATAAAACCCGTACAGCAGAAACAGACAGCCGATGCCAAAGTAAAAGCTCCCCTCAATATGCAGATAACGCACACCCTCCGCGATAACTGCCGTTTCCTTCGCGTTTATAAACAATTCCATCAGAGGTCGAGCAAATATCCATATGGCTGCGGATATTACGGCACAGAAGATTATCGACACTGCAGCGGCATACTTTAATCCCCGGCGAATTCTTTCCGGCTTTTTTGCCCCGTAATTTTGAGCGATAAACGTGGAAAACGCGTTTCCGAAATCCTGTACGGGCATATACGCAAACGCGTCGATCTTGACTGCGGCGGCAAAAGCCGTCATAACCGAAGCCCCAAAGCTGTTGACTATACCTTGCACCAACAGAATGCCCAGGTTCATAACGGATTGCTGAATACAGGTAAGTATGGAAAACCCCATGATATTCTTCATAACCCCGCGGCGGATACAAAGCTCTCCTTTTTTAAATTTTAAATAGGGAACATATTTTACCGAATAAACGGTGATCCCAACGCCCGCGATGTACTGAGCTATTAAAGTAGCCTCCGCCGCCCCCGCCGTACCGCGTTTAAATCCAAATACGAACAGAAAGTCCAGCCCGATATTCAACACGGCCGAAATTGCCAGAAACACAAGCGGCACAACGGAATTTCCCACCGATCTCAAAAGGGAGGAAAAGTAATTGTAAAGAAAAGTGGCGAAAATACCGCAAAAAATAACCGCAAGATAGTCTCTCATATACTCCCAGATATCGGGAGGGATATTCATGAATATTTTCACATTATCCAACAGGATAAACGCAATTATATTTAAGACAGCGGTCAGCAGCAGAATAAGCAAAAAAGAAGCGCAGATACCGTCCTTTAATCCCGTTTCGTCCTTTTCACCGAACCGTATGGAAAAGAACGCCCCGCTGCCCATGCACAGTCCCAACAGGATTGAGGTCAGGAACGTCATAAGCGTAAACGAAGAGCCTACCGCCGCCAGAGCGTCCGAGCCGAGATATCTGCCCACAATCAGCGTGTCGGCAATGTTATAGCACTGCTGAAGCAGATTGCCAAGCACCATCGGAGCGGCAAATATCAGCATTGATTTCATGATCGGTCCGTGCGTCATATCCGTCTGCATATACTGAGACTTCCTTTCGCCAAAAGCATAAAATAAGAATCGGCGTCCGTATCCTTTTGGAACAGATTCTCAATAATAACGTTATTGTTCCCCAACAAGATTGCTTATCCATACTCCTTTTCTGATTAAAACATATCCCACTCCCACTTTAATCAGATCCGCCGCCTGAACTAAGGCAAACACCGCAAAAACAGACAATTGTGTAAAATTGCAAAGGATAAAAGCGCAGGGAACCGGTATCAGCCACGAAAAAACGCTGTCAAACATAAAGGTGACAAACGTCTTTCCTCCTGAGCGCAAGGTGAAATAAAGAGCGTTGAGAAATCCTTGAACGGGAAAAAACAAAGCGGTTATTATTATAAAGCTTGTGGCATAACCTTTTATCTCGTCGGTGGTATTGTAAAAGCCCGGAAAAATTCCCGAAAAAGCCACCAAAATCACCATCAGTACAAAGCAGACAAAGCCCGTAAACCACATAAGGCTGAAGGACTCCTTTTTCGCTTTTTCATATTGCGAAGCGCCCAACGTCTGACCGATCAGTATGCCCACCGCGTTGCCCAAAGCAACAAAAACCACGTTGAGCAAATTGCACAGCGCGTTTGATATATTAAGCCCAGCCACTATGTCCAGACTTCTTACGGAATAACATTGTGTAAGCGCGGCAATCGCTCCCGCCCATAAAAATTCGTTAAAAAATATTGGCAGACTTTTTTTTACAATACGCTTCATATCATAAAACGGAACCAACATTGTTTTATACAATCCTTTTATAAAGGTGTGTTTTTTACGCGCCGCAAATGTCCAGATCACCGTTACCGCCATTTCGGCTATTCTCGCCAAAACCGTGGCTATCGCGGCGCCCTTTACCCCCAGACGAGGCATGCCTAAGTTTCCGTAAATCAGAAGGTAGTTGAAAACAATATCTATCACTACCGAGGAAACTCCGGCTATCATCGGCTTAATGCTGTCTCCCGTTTCCCTAAGGCTTCCCGCATATATTTGCGTTACAACAAAAAACGGAAGCCCCCACAACATTACCGACATGTATTCCTTGGCGAGACTCATTGTCAGAACAGGATCCACGTTTGCGCTTTCTCCCCTCAGATAAAGGGAAATAAGCGGTTCGGCGGCAAAATTAAAAATCAGAAGCCCTCCTATAAGGCAGACAGCTCCTATCCAGTGCTTTATGCGGACGGTATTTCTGAATCCGTCCATATTATTCTGACCGAAATATTGCGCGCCATAAATTCCCGGGCCCGAAAGCCCGCCGAATATAGCCAGATTAAAAACAAAAATAAGCTGACTTATAATGGATACCGCCGTTATGGCCTCGCTTCCGATACTGCCCACCATAACGTTATCCACAAGTCCTACCGCGTTGGTGATGCCGTTTTGTATCATCATAGGCACCGCCAGCCGAAGCGCGGATTTATAAATGGGATTATTTCTTATTTTCATGACTGTTTTTTCCTTTTTTGATATTGTAAGTTATTATTGTAGCAGAAACGAAAGTGAATGTCAATAAAAATATTGTTTTTACACGGAAAACCTTAATAACATGTTCTATAGCAATCCAACAAAAAGATAAACAAATAGGAGAGGAGCGACTAATTGTCCTTTCCGCTTCCCTTTCGGACTCCGAAAGGGAAGTAGGGGAGTCCAAAGGACGGGGGCAACGCCCCCAAAGCTTGTGTGTTTTTGCACTGTTGTAATTTTGTTTAAGCTTTTTTTGGATTGCTATAATATAATTAGAAAAGGCGCGTGTATTATCCTATGAATACACGCGCCGTATTGTTATGACATCATTTGCCGATTGTGCGGTACCGTCCTATTCTTCTGTATTCTCCCGGAGTCATATCAAACCTTTTCTTAAATCTTCTGTTAAAATACGAAAGGTTATCAAATCCGCACTCCGAGGCAATATTAAGTATGTTTTCACCGGAGCTTAACAGCATTTTCGCCGCCGCGTCAAGACGATAGTTGTTTAGATATTCAACAAAGGAAATCCCCATAGTCTCCTTAAAAAATCTCATAAAATACGACTTGCTGTAAAAGCAGCAGCCCGATATTTCCTCTACCGTAATTTGTTTGTGATAATTTTTCTCAATATAGGAAAGAATAATTTTAAGCTTTGTCAAAGAGCGTTCGTTTGTTTTGCATCTCTCCTCCGCGCCGCCCTCGGTAAGCAGAAGGTACATTATCTGAAAAAGGCAGCCCTTTACCGCAAGCTGATAACCCCGTTTTCTTTCTCCGCACAGCCTGTCCATACGGGAGACAAGCTCGGAAATGCTCCCGTGACATGAAAGGCGGCCATGAATATGCGCGGCGGTGGGGATTTCTCCGCCGCATATGGGGTCAATATAGCTTTTTCGGCATAGATCCTCCCCCGCCGAATACAGAAGGGACGATTTGAAAATTATGTTTTCGTATTCCATGGACATCCCATCCTTTTGCCCGATGGAATGAAGCTTTCCGGATGGGACGAATACAATGTCCCCCGCCTTTACCTCGTATTCCTCAAGATCGACGCTTATTTTCCCTTCCCCTTTTTTTACGATAATAAGTTCTACTTCCTCATGCCAGTGTATTTTTACCGAGGCAAAATCCAGCGGGATTGTGCAGAGATATGTGTTGTAAGGGAAATCGTCGGGAGTGTGCTTTTTTTGTTCGCGATAGCTTCCGTATTGAATGTTATCCATGTGAACCTCCAAAAAGAATAGAATTGTACAAAAAAAAGGCATAATAATGCAAGAAATAAAACAAAAACGGTATTACAATTGTAACATAATAACAGAATAGTATCAGCGCCGTACAGGAACCGACAACGTAATACTGATCTTTATTCAAGTTGTAGACTTGATGCAAGATCAGCTCCCAAACAATAATCTTTGGTATACCGCTTGAATCGTTTGTACTTGACCAAAGATCAGTATAGCGCACATAATGAAAGGAAGGTATTAAAATGAACGTTTCCGAGCTTACAAAAGCAAAATACGGAAAAGAAGCCGCCCTGTGCACCGACGAAGAAATTTATTACACTCTTTTAGACGAAGTACAGCGCCTTGCCGCGGCCAAAAAGCGTCCGGAGTCAAAGAAAAAGCTTTATTATTTTTCCGCCGAGTTTCTTATAGGAAAGCTTCTGTCCAACAATCTCATAAATCTCGGTCTTTACGACGAAGTCAAGAGACAGCTTAAGGAATGCGGAAAGGATATCTGCGCCGTGGAGGAGATCGAGAACGAGCCTTCCTTAGGCAACGGCGGACTTGGAAGACTGGCCGCCTGTTTCCTTGACTCAATAGCGACTCTCGGACTTAACGGCGACGGCGTTGGTCTGAAATATCATTTCGGACTGTTCAGACAGGTGTTCAAAAACAACAGACAGACCGCTCAGCCCGACAGATGGCTTACCGACGACAGTTGGCTGATTAAGACGGACAAAACATATACGGTAAGGTTCAAAAAAGGCGCCGTTACCGCAAGAATGTACGATATCAGCGTTACGGGATACGACAGCACCACCAATAAGCTCCACCTTTTCGACATCGACACTGCGGACGAATCCATTGTAACCGACGGCATCAATTTCGACAAGGAGCGCTTTGACAAAAACCTGACGTTGTTCCTTTATCCCGATGACAGCGACGACGCGGGACGTATGCTGAGAATATACCAGCAGTACTTTATGGTGTCGGCGGGAGCGCAGATGCTGCTTGACGAATGCACCGCCAAGGGCTGCAGGCTTTACGATCTGGCGGATTACGCAATGATACAGATAAACGACACTCACCCCACAATGGTGATACCGGAACTGATAAGGCTGCTTACGGAGCGGGGATTGGACATGGACGATGCCATTGAGGCGGTAAGCAAGGCCTGTGCCTATACCAACCATACTATTCTGGCGGAGGCTCTGGAAAAATGGCCCATCAGCTATCTTAAGCAGGTAGTGCCTCAGCTTATGCCGATAATAGAAGTGTTGGACAACAAGGTAAGAAGAAAGTACGACGACAAGTCGCTTTTTATCATAGACAAGGACGAGCGCGTCCATATGGCTCATATTGATATTCATTACAGCGTCAGCGTTAACGGCGTTGCCTCTCTTCATACCGATATACTGAAGCAGGAGGAGCTTAATGGCTTTTACAAAATATACCCCGAAAAATTCAACAACAAAACAAACGGAATCACTTTCAGAAGATGGCTTCTCCACTGTAATCCCGAACTTTCCGCTCTCATTTCCTCACTTATAGGCAACGGGTACAAAAAAGACGCTTCGGAGCTTAAAAAGCTGCTGGGATTCAGAAAAGACGCCGAAGTACTCAACAAGCTTCTGGAAATCAAAAATATAAAAAAGAGGCAGCTTAAAGAACACCTTCTCACGTCCAAGAACATTGAGATTGACGAAAACTCCGTATTCGACATTCAGATAAAGCGCCTTCACGAGTATAAACGTCAGCAGCTCAACGCCCTTTACATCATTCACAAGTACCTTGAAATCAAGGACGGAAAAAAGCCCTCCAAACCTATTACCGTGATTTTCGGGGCAAAGGCCGCTCCGGCTTATGTGATAGCTCAGGATATAATACACCTTATACTGTGCTTAAGCGAGCTCATTAACGGCGATCCGGAGGTCAGCCCCTATCTTAAAGTGGTTATGGTTGAAAACTACAACGTTACCGAAGCGGAAAAGCTTATTCCCGCCTGCGACATATCGGAGCAGATTTCCCTTGCTTCAAAGGAAGCCAGCGGTACGGGCAATATGAAGTTTATGCTCAACGGCGCGGTAACATTGGGCACCGAAGACGGCGCAAACGTAGAGATACACGACCTTGTGGGCAACGACAACATTTATATTTTCGGCGACAAAAGCGAAACCGTCGTGGAACGCTACAAAAATGGCAGCTACAAAGCCGTGGAATATTATGAGGAAAACGAAGCGATTAAGAAAGCCGTGGATTTCATTACGGGTAAGGAGCTTATGGAAACAGGCTGCGCCGAATGTCTTGAGCGGCTTTCAAAGGAGCTTAAGGGCAAGGATTGGTTTATGACCTTCCCTGATTTTGACGAATATGTAAAAACAAGAGAAAAGGCATATAAGGATTATGAAAACAGGCTCGAATGGGCGGAAAAAATGTTAGTCAACGTGGCTATGGCGGGATATTTCTCCTCCGACCGCACCATTGAAGAATACAACAGGGATATATGGAAGCTTTGATCTTTGGTTATCCATATAAAGATTAGTATAAACCCTCTCCGAATCCTTTCGGGGAGGGTTTTGGCGAATATAGCTTTGTGCAGGGTGCAGACAGATAATACGAATGCTCAAAAGATCAGCATGATTTAAAAACAGTGTTTTAATTAATAACAGTATAAACAGCGGTTATTACGTCAGTTTAAACCGTGATTGGCATTAAGCTCAAGCTTTTTCCGTACTCTTTTGCTTTCGTACATTTTATCGTCGGCTTCCTTCATCATCGCCGAGTAGTTTTTTCCTTTTTCAGCCACGCTTACTCCAAAGGAAAACCTTACCGGTACAACAACGCCTTTCTCCACCTCGATGCAGGTACCGTTTCTTGTTTCCTTCAAGCGGTCTATGTCGTCAAAAAGCGATTCGTTGCTGCCGTAGCCGTACAGGAACAATACAAATTCGTCTCCGCCCAATCTCGCGGAAACCTTTTTGCAGCTCCCGAAAGCCCTTATCATATCGGCTATTCCCCGAAGATACAGATCCCCCGCCTTGTGACCGTATCTGTCGTTTATCTGCTTAAGTCCGTCGGCATCTATCATTATAAGGGCGCCTTCGCCTATGTCTTCTGTGCGGGATTTGTCAAGAGGCTCTCTGATCCGGCTCTCAAAGCCGCGTCTGTTATAGAGCTTTGTAAGTATATCAATGTCGCGCTCGTTCTCAAGCTGTTTTCTTGCACGCACATCTTCCGTTACGTCTATGATTATGCCCAAAAATCCGTTTTTCACGGGAAGCTCTTCATACTTTACATATCTTCCGCTGTCGGTTCCGTCGTCAATACGGCAGATTTCCTCACCGTCGATGTCCGTTTTTTTCACATGCTCCTTAAAATAGCTCCTGAAGCTTATACAATCGGAGCGCAGGGCGCTTTCTTCATCCTTTGCGATTCCAAGGATTTTTGATGTCTTGTCGGTAAAGCGGACGGTTTTCATATTTTCGTTGTACTCATATACGCCGATCTGCATATTCGCTTTATCAAGTATATAGGATATTTTATCCGTACTGGAAAAAAGAGTGCTTATCATTGAGTTTATATGATCGCTCAGCTCGGAGAATTCCAGACAGCTTCTCACGTCCGCCGTTCGGTCGAGATTTCCTTCGGCAATCTCCTTCAGCTCGCCGTTAAGCTTCTTTATGCCGCTGATAATGATTTTGTCAAGATATACTGAAACCGTTTTTACAGGAAAAAAAGATATCAGGACTATACCTAAAGTCAATATAACAGTTGCGGTTACGACGTTCTGATACATAGAAGCGTTTGTAATCACCCTGCCTAACATCATATACTCGGATTCAAACACGGTAAAAACACAGTAGCAGCTTTTACCGTTCACGTTGGCGTAAAAGGTGCTAGTTCCTTCGTGTATTTTCTCAACCGGTATACCTATGTCCGAAAGATTTCTCCCGATATTTTCCTTTGTGGTGGAGCCTTTGATTATTCCGCTGTCGATATCCGCTGCATACAGTGCCACGGTACTGTTGGCTCTCAAAAGAGTAAAAATGTATGACAACTCGTTTTTTTCGGTAGCCTTCATCACCCGTTCGGGTTTCATTCCCACCTGAACGAAAAACTTTCCGTTGCGGCTCCATACGGCGGAATACTGTACCATTTCATTTTCGGCGGTATTGGGCATCACTTCCTGACAGAGCTTGGCATTCTTGTCTTCCAGCATTGCGGCGAAGAAGCCTATCTGTTCTCCGTCGTTAACGCTCATATTGTAATACTGGGGATGTGTTCCGTTATAAATTACTCCTTCCTCATTAAAAAGGTGTATCTCGTCCACATCGCAGAATTCGGCTATCTTTTTCAGTTCCTCGATGTCGTTCAGCACAGCCGGATCGTTTTGGATTATATAGGCGATGGCTTCGGCGCTGTGGAGACACATACGGCTGTAATCCTCCTTTACCGATTCAAGCTCGGAACTGTTTTCGGATAAAAGCTGCCTCACCTGTCTGAAAACGTTTTCCGAGCTGGCAATCGCCTGACTATGCCTGCTGACGATTTGCAGCACCATTGCGGTAACCAGTATCAATACCGCTATAACTGCAGTTATACGCATAAGGTACTTAACCGTTATGGCTTTTATATCCTGCATTTACTTTTTATCTCCTATTTTTTCCAAAAAAAATTCGATAAAATTATAACATAAAAAAACAAATATGTCAAATTTTATTATCTTCGTAATTTTGGGTCGGAATTTAAAAAACAACAGTATTGACAAAAGTTTCGCATTACGCTATAATATATTGTATGTGAGAAACAGAAGATTTTTTTGAAAAAAAGCATAAAAGCGCAGCTTAAACACGCTGATGAATCGCAAAGCAATTACGGGGTATAGCGGAGGAATTTTATCCCATACCGAATCGAGAGGAGTAACCGGCCGCCTAAGATGCGAAGGACATCCGGCAGCGGTTATTTCCCACCATGCCGCGAATTTCAAAGGAGTTACCTTATTATGAATAAAATGAATAAAAAGAGTAAAACCAGATTATTTCTTATAATAAGTCTCGTTGTTATGATTACTTTTTTTGTGGGCGTTATGTCTGTTTTCTCCGTTACGGTAGGAGAAAAAAACAATGATGTCATTTCCAAAATGGGCAATGTATATACATCGGGTATGAGCGAAGAAATCGCTATGCACTTTGAAACAATTATTAATCTGCAGATTGATAAAGCCGCTACGATTCTTTCCTCCATCCCCGACGATTCCGCCCGGTACGGCGAGGAAATGATCAAAGCTCTTGAAAAAGAAGGAAGGGAGCATGGGTATGATTATTTTTCTCTTATGGATTCGGAGGGAAATTTTGAGGTAATATACGGTGAGGATTTGGTCATTATTGATCCGGAGCCTTTTATAACATCGATGAACAACGGCGATAAAAAGGTTGCAATTGCAAAAAGAACTTCGGATCAGGACAACATAAACTCCGGAGACATTATCGCCCTGGGCATTTCTTCCTCTTACCCCATGAAAGACGGAAAGAGGAGCACCGCCATGGTTATCGGCATACCCGTTTCCGATTTAAGCCTTCCCCTTTCTCTCAGCATGGACAATTCCATTCTCGTTTATTCCCATGTTATACGAATTGACGGAAGCTTTATCATACGCAGCGAGGAAATTTCCGAAAACAATTATTTTGACCATATGAGAAATGCTTACCATGACGTTGATGGCGGCGACATCGAGGATTACATAAGCATTCTTCGCTCCCATATGGAAAAAAACGAGGACTTTTTTCTGAACTTCTATATGAACAGTGACGGTGAAGCGGTGAATTACAAAAATGAGAAATGCGCTTTGTTCTGCACCCGTCTTACAAACTCCGAATGGTACCTAATTACCGTTATGCCCTACGGCAGCATCAACGAAATAATAGAAGAATCTAACAGCTACCAACAAAGAATGTACGCTGTTACGGTATCTATAATGCTGGTGGTTATTATCGTTATATTTATCCTATACTTCAAAATGACATGGAATCAGATGACGGAAATGGAGACCGCACGCAAGGAAGCGGTAAAGGCCAATAAGGCAAAGAGCGAATTCCTTTCAAATATGAGTCACGATATCAGAACCCCAATGAACGCCATAGTGGGTATGACCGCCATAGCTGTGACGCACCTTGACGACCGCCAGCAGGTACAGACCTGTCTCAAGAAAATATCACTTTCCAGCAAGCATCTTCTGGGTCTTATTAACGACATACTCGATATGTCCAAGATAGAAAGCGGAAAAATGACTCTCAATATGGATATGATATCGCTCCGCGAGGTTATGGACAGCATTATCAGCATTGTACAGCCTCAGATCAAGGCAAAAAATCAGAATTTCGAGGTATCCATATACGATATAAAATGCGAAAACGTATACTGCGACAGTGTAAGGCTCAATCAGGTAATATTGAATCTTATGTCCAACGCTATAAAATTCACTCACGACGGCGGAGATATACGCACCGTTCTGTATCAGGAGGACTCCGACAAGGGCGAAAATTATATAAGAGTTCACTTTATTGTCAAGGACAACGGTATAGGAATGTCCCCCGAATTTAAGGAGAAAATTTTTGAATCCTTTATGCGGGAGGACAATAAGCGAGTTCATCACACCGAGGGTTCAGGACTCGGAATGTCAATTACCAAATATATTATTGACGCGATGGGCGGAAGCATAGAGGTGGAAAGCGAGCAGGGCAAGGGCTCCGAATTCCGCATCACCATTGATATGGAAAAAGCCACGGAGAGCGAAGAGGAAATGATTCTCCCCAAATGGAGAATTTTGGTGGTGGATGACGACAACCTGCTTTGTGAAAGCGCGGTAAATTCTCTTAAGGAAATAGGCGTAGACGCCGACTGGTGCCTTAACGCCGAAAAGGCTCTTGAGATGGTAAGCGAAAATAACAGAAAGCACACGCCTTATGAAATTATACTTATTGACTGGAAGCTGCCGGGAATGGACGGTATTGAAGCCACTAAATTGATCCGAAAGGAAATGAACAACAATATTCCGATTATACTCATTTCCGCCTACGATTGGAGCGATATAGAAGAAAACGCGAAAAAAGCGGGGGTTACCGGATTTATTTCCAAACCGCTGTTTAAATCCACTTTATATCACGGGCTTCGTCAGTTCAGCGGCGGAAAACTTCAGGAAGAGAGCAAGGAAAAGACAGAGGAACACAAGCTGACACATATGAAGGTGCTGCTGGCGGAGGATAACGACCTTAACTGGGAGATTGCAAACGAGCTTCTTACTCCTCTCGGTCTGGATATGGATCACGCGGAAAACGGAAAGATCTGTTTGGAAATGTTTGAAAAATCACCTGTCGGTTATTATTCGGCGATACTTATGGATATCAGAATGCCAGTAATGTCGGGTCTTGAAGCAACCGAGGAGATAAGGAAGCTTGACCGTTCCGACGCCGGCGTGCCTATTATTGCCATGACCGCCGACGCTTTCACCGAGGATAGGCAGAAATGCCTTAATGCGGGAATGAACGCTCATATTGCCAAACCGATTGACGTTAAGGAAGTTGAGCGTATGTTGGAAAAGTTTGTGGGAACGAAGTAATCTGTCTGAAAGGCTACAGTTTGCACAATTTCTACAACATTGTAATGTTAAAACTGATTCTTGAACAAAGTATAGACAAATTTTGTTGTCGATCGGAAATTAGTATTAAACAAAAACAAGCGGCCTACCTTTTCGCACGGCGGGAAAGCCGATTTGTTGATTATAACAAAAGGTTTATATAGAAATATTGAAAAAAAAAAAATTGTGATATAATTTATATAGAATTCGTATTTATCCGAAAAGAAAAAAGGAGATCATATATATGAAAAAAAACAGCTTCCCCCATTTAATTGATTTGGACAGCTATCCAGTATCCGCATGGAACAGCATTACCGCTCTCGGTCTGGACATCAAGCGCAATCCCCATATTTACGTGGGAGCCTGCAACGGAAAAATAATGGGTACGCTTTTCTATGAGCCATCTACCCGCACCCAGATGAGTTTTCAAAGCGCGATGCTGAGGCTTGGCGGCGGCATAGTCGGCTTCGACAATCCCTTAAATTCCTCGGTAGCAAAGGGGGAATCTATAAAGGACACCACCAAAATTGCCAGCAGCTATTCGGATATCATTGTTATGCGGCACCCGTTGGAAGGGTCGGTAAAGGCAGCGGCACTGACGGCAGACTGCCCCGTAATAAACGCGGGAGACGGTGGACATCTTCACCCTACGCAGACACTTACGGATCTAATTACCTTAAGAGCGGAAAAAGACACTCTCAGCGGTCTCACGGTGGGTTTCTGCGGGGACTTGAAGAACGGAAGGACTGTGCACTCGCTTTTAAAAGCGCTTTGCTGCTATGAAAACAACAGATTTGTCCTTATATCCACGGACGAGCTTAAGGCGCCCACATATATAAAGGATCGGATATCGGCGTCGGGAAAGGAATACATGGAAGTCAACTCTCTGGAAGAAGCAATTCCGGAGCTGGATGTGCTTTATATGACAAGGATACAAAGGGAACGGTTTGCGGATCCGTCGGAATATGAGAAGCAAAAGCATATTTTCAGGTTGGATAAAAAGAAAATGCAAGCGGCAAAAGGAGATATGATAGTGCTGCACCCTCTGCCCCGTGTCGACGAAATAGCGGTCGAGGTGGACAACGATCCGAGGGCGCTTTATTTTAAACAGGCCAATTACGGTATGTATGTAAGAATGTCACTGATATTGTCGGTACTCAACGACAATATCAAAACGGCTCCGCTGCTGATCGGCGAAGTTATGCCCAAGGTTTGCTGCGGGAATCCGAAATGTATCACCGGCAGCGAGGAGGCGCTGCCACACAGCTTCAGGAATC
Source organism: uncultured Ruminiclostridium sp. (assembly GCA_910585505.1). Classification (GTDB taxonomy): domain Bacteria; phylum Bacillota; class Clostridia; order Oscillospirales; family Ruminococcaceae; genus Ruminiclostridium_E. Next base: position 13,299 of record CAJUFF010000060.1, read on the forward strand.
ACGGAGGAGTGCTGGAGTGTGAGTACTGCGATGAACGACTGCTGTCGGAATAACCGTAAACACTGTTTTTAAGGCAATACCGCACAAAGATTGTCGTGCAAACGCGCAGTCAGCTTTTTCGTCAGATTGTCTAAAACGACGCAGGAATATTGGCGTATTTCAAGGCGTTTTGCGCAAAAACGACGGAAAAGATGCAAGCGTATGCGCGGCAAAGCGCGCAGCGCGGTCTTTGCGCGGTGTTGCCTTAATACCGGCAATTTGTAAATTTTAAATCTTTAAATATGAGATTATCCATTACAAGAATGACCTTTTTGGATTTGATACCAAACCTTTTTTAAACTATGGATAAAATCCATAGTTTAAAAAAGGAATTATATCAATCCATCAAAAAGATAAACAAACAGGAGCGAAGCGACTAATTGTCCTTTCCGCTTCCCTTTCGGACTCCGAAAGGGAAGCAGGGGAGTCCAAAGGACGGGGGCAACGCCCCCAATGCTTGTTTGTTTTTTGCACTGTTGTAATTTTGTTTAAACTTTTTTGGATTGCTATAGTATGAGATATCGTTCGGTCAATAACAAATAAATTTGTCTTGCCCAATCCTGCCGAGTTCTCCGTTCCCGAGCTTAAGCGTATCTCCACCTTGCTAAAGGCTCGGTAAACATGAAAATGCACGAGGTGCCATTACGAATGTATTCGTAATCCTCATATTGTACACCGTTATTTTTTATAATAAACTCGTCAGGGTTTTGTCAAATTTTTGCTGAAAAGACTTGAAATTATTTTGTTTTTGTGTTAAAATATATAAAGTAAATTTAAGGCAGCACCGCACAATGATTGTGTTTGGATTGCGCCTTCAGATTTATCGTCAGCTCGTATAAATCCGACGCAGGAATACCGACGTATTTCAAGTAGGATTTTTGCAAGCTGACAGAAAATATGCAAGCTGCACGCAAAGCCGCCATGCGGTCATTGTGCGGCATTGCCTTAAATAATATTGATGAACCTTAGGCGGATAGAACGACCGTCTCCTAAGGTTACGAAAGACCGCTCGCCATATATCCATTGAAGAGCGATAGAAGAACCAAATATAACGCAACCACATCCTAAAAAGAACCGAGAGTGTTCCCAAATCGCCGCCATAGGCGATAAAATAAAATATGCGCCCGTAGCTCAGCAGGATAGAGCGTCCGCCTCCTAAGCGGAAGGTCGGGGATTCGAATTCCTTCGGGCGCGCCACAAACAACGCCGAAAGCTTTTTTCAACTGTTTTCGGCTTTTTTTATTTTTTTCGAAGTTTTCGCTTGATACTGTTTTTTCTGTCCTTATGTTCCGTTGCAAATATTTTTTTCGTCATATTGTCCAAAACGACGCAGGAATGCCGGCGTATTTCAAGGAGTTTTGGGCAAAAATGACGGAAAAGATGCAAGCGTATG
>CAJUFF010000061.1 GCA_910585505.1 uncultured Ruminiclostridium sp.
AGTAAGTGCTACCGCTAAGTTGCACTGTTGCATTTACTTTGAGAATTTACTAAAATTATAAATTTTTTTAAACACTGTAAAAAAACTGTTGCGAAAAACGCAAAAATGTAGTATAATAAATCAAATACGGTTTTCTAAAAGCAGCGTAACTTTCATACTAATCTTTAGTCAACCATTTTTGTCTATAATCTGAACAAATATTAGTATCATTCATATTTTAACTTGAATCTTTAAAAATACGTCGAAAGGAAAATAAAATGGAGCTTTGCCTGACAAACGGACATGTTGTTGACAGCGTAAACAGGATCGACGAAATTCTGGACGTCAGAATTGTTGACGGAAAAATTGCCGAAGTGGGAAGATCGCTTCCCATGGACGAAAATACCCTCTGCATTGACTGTTCGGGTCTCACCGTAATCCCCGGCGTCTGCGATATGCACATTCATATGCGCGATCCGGGACAGACGGAAAAGGAGGATATCTTCACCGCTTCCGAATCGGCCGCGGCTGGCGGAGTTACCGCCGTTGCCTGTATGCCCAACACCACACCTCCCGTGGACTGCCCCGAAACGGTAAAATATATTCTCGATAAGGCAAAGAGCGCCAAAGCTAAAGTATATCCCATAGGCTCTATCACAAAAGGCTTGTCGGGCGCGGAGCTTACCGATTTTGCGGAGCTTAAGTTGGCAGGCTGCGTGGGAGTAAGCGATGACGGAAAACCCGTTAAAAACGCAATGATGATGAAAACCGCCATAAAAAACGCCGCCCTTGAAAGGCTGACCATAATAAGTCACTGCGAGGATCTGGATATAATAGACGGCGGTATAATGAATATGGGCGCAGTCAGCGATGTGTTAGGCATAAAAGGCATGGCGCGTTCCAGCGAAAATTATATAACCGCAAGGGAAATTTTTCTGGCTGAGGAGCAGGGACTTCCGATTCATATCGCCCATGTTTCCACAAAAGAAGCGGTTGATATAATACGCCATATGAAAAAATCAGGTGCAAAGGTCACCTGTGAAACCGCTCCGCATTATTTTACTTTGACGGAGGACAAGCTTTTCACCAAGGATGCGGATTACCGAATGAATCCTCCTTTAAGGGAGCAGGCGGACGTTGACGCGATTATCGAGGGTATATGTGACGGTACAGTTGATTGTATTGTCACCGATCATGCCCCTCATACCAAAGAGCAGAAAGAGGATTTTTACACCGCTCCCAACGGCGTGGTGGGGCTTGAAACCTCTCTTGCCGTAACCGTAACCGCTCTTCTCAACACGGGGAAAATATCTCATGTCCGGCTTGTGGAGCTTATGTGCGTCAATCCGAGGCGTATTCTGGGAATAAGCGGAGGGGATTTGTCCGTAGGCAGCGATGCAGATATAACTATATTCAGCGAGAACGAGCAGTGGACGGTACAGCCCGAAAAACTGCAATCCAAATCAAAAAACACCTGTTTTAAAGGAATGACCCTCAGTGGAAAAGTAAAGTATACCCTGCTGAACGGTAAAATTGTTTACAGGGATTAAAAAAACACCTGAAAGAAAGGATACTGAAAATGTCATTTGACCGACTTATTGAAAAGATCGCGAGAACCAATAACCCCACCGTGGCGGGTCTTGACCCTAAGTTAGATTATATACCGAATTATATCAAGGAAAAAGCCTTTGAAAAATACGGGGAAACCTTAAAGGGAGCATCCAAGGCGCTCCTTTGGTTCAACAAAGACCTTATTGACGCGCTCTGCGATATTGTTCCCGCGGTAAAGCCGCAGGCGGCATATTACGAAATGTACGGATATTCGGGTTTAAAAACGCTTTATAAGACACAGGAATATGCCCGTAAAAAGGGAATGTTCGTGATAACAGACGCAAAAAGAAACGATATAGGTACCACTATGGAAGCCTATGCAGTTGGTCATTTGGGAAAAGTCAGGGTAGGAGCGGAAGAGTACGAGCCTTTTTTGGGAGATGCTCTCACCGTAAACGGATATCTGGGCAGCGACGGAATTAATCCCGTTATAAAGGTGTGCAAACAGTATGATAAGGGTATGTTTGTTCTTGCCAAAACCTCAAATCCTTCTTCGGGCGAATTACAGGATATGAAGATAGGCGACCGTACTGTATATGAGGTAATGGGCGATATGTGCGAGGAATGGGGGAAGGAGCTTTCCGGAAAATACGGTTACAGCGGAGTTGGAATAGTTGCGGGCGCTACATACCCCGAACAGATAGAGATCTTAAGAAAAAGGCTCCCTCACACTTTCTTTCTTATTCCCGGCTACGGAGCGCAGGGCGCGAGCGCCAAAGATATTGCAGCAGCCTTTGATAAAAATGGCTTAGGGGGAATAGTAAACAGCTCAAGAGGAATTATGTGCGCATATCAAAAGGAAAAGTGTGACGAAAAGGATTATGCGGGAGCGGCGCGAAGAGAAGCCATCCGTATGCGTGACGAAATAATGAGCTTTGTAAATAGAGTGCAGATATAAATAAAAGCAACCGTAAAATCCGTTAGATATAAAAGCATTATACACATTGGAAAGGAAAATGAAAAAATGGACTTCGGAAAAGCGAAAACTGCGTACCTGATATTGTCGGACGGTACGGTATTCAAAGGAAAAAGCTTTGGAAAAGAAGGGACGGTCATCGGTGAAACGGTTTTTACCACCGCTATGACGGGTTATCAGGAAACCCTGACCGATCCCAGTTATTGCGGGCAGATAGTGACTCAGACCTTTCCCTTAATAGGAAATTACGGAGTGAACGGCTATGACGATGAGTCGAATGGCAGCGCTGTCAGCGGATACGTGGTAAGAGAAAAATGCGATTTTCCGTCTAATTTCCGCTGCGAGGGTACAATAGAGGACTTTCTTAAAAAACATGGAATAGTCGGTATTTATGATATAGATACCCGCCGCCTTACGAGGATCATACGCGAAACAGGTGTAATGAACGGTATGATTACAACCGAAGAATTTGTTATGGAGGAGGCGCTTGAAAAAATAAAAGGATTTAAGGCGGAACGACCCGTGCCTAAGGTAAGCTGTAAGGAATCGGTAAAATTTGAAGCGGAAAACAAAAAATTCAGCGTGGTTCTGATGGATTACGGCTGTAAGCACAACATAAGAAAAGAGCTTGTAAACCGCGGCTGCGACGTCACAGTAATGCCTTGGAACAGCACTGCCGAGGAGGTCTGCGCTTTGAATCCCGACGGCATAATGCTCTCAAACGGGCCGGGGGATCCCACCGACAATCCCGAAGCTATTGAAACATTGAAAAAGCTTTCCGAAAAAAATATACCAACCTTCGGTATCTGTCTCGGTCATCAGCTTTATGCTCTTGCCAACGGCGCTTCCACCGTTAAGCTCAAATACGGACACAGGGGTGAAAATCAGCCGGTTACCGATCTGGGGCTGGGAAGAACGTTTATCACCAGCCAGAACCACGGTTATGCGGTGTTGAACGACAGCATAAGTGAAAATGTGGGTAAGGTCAGCCATGTAAACGCTAATGACGGTACCTGCGAGGGTGTAAGATATACCAACGCCCCGGCCTTTACGGTACAGTTCCACCCCGAAGCCTGCGGCGGTCCACAGGATACCGCATACCTTTTCGACGAATTTATCAAGTTAATGGAGGAGCGTAAGTAATGCCACTGAGAAGCGATATAAAAAAAGTTCTTATGATAGGCTCCGGCCCTATCGTAATCGGACAGGCAGCCGAGTTTGATTATGCAGGCTCACAGGCCTGCCGTGTGCTGAAGCAGGAAGGTCTTGAGGTGGTATTGGTGAACTCCAATCCCGCCACCATAATGACCGATAAGCATATGGCGGACAAGATCTATATAGAGCCTCTCACTCTGGACTGTCTTAAAAGAATAATCGAAATTGAAAAACCCGACAGCATTCTCTCCACATTGGGCGGTCAAACGGGTCTTACCATGTCAATGCAGCTTGCCGAGGAAGGCTTTCTGAACAGCCACGGCGTAAAGCTTTTGGGTGCCGATCCCCAGACAATTCATAAGGCGGAGGACAGACAGGCGTTCAAGGACACAATGGAATCAATAGGCGAGCCTTGTATCCCATCAAAGGTTGTGGAAACTCTGGAAGACGCGGTGAACTTTGCAAATAACGAGATAGGCTATCCCGTAATAGTGCGTCCCGCTTTTACCCTTGGCGGTACGGGCGGCGGTATCGCCAATAATGAGACGGAGCTTCACGAAATTGCCATAAACGGCTTGAGAATGTCTCCCATACATCAGATATTGGTGGAAAAATGTATAAGCGGTTGGAAAGAGATAGAGTTTGAGGTTATACGCGATGCGAGAGGAAACGTTATAACCGTATGCTCAATGGAAAACTTCGACCCCGTTGGCGTTCACACCGGCGACAGCATTGTCGTTGCTCCTGCTGTCACTCTTTCCGATAAGGAATATCAGATGCTGCGCACAGCGGCTTTGAACATTGTTCAGGCACTGAAGGTCGAAGGCGGCTGCAACTGCCAGTTTGCCCTTCATCCCGAAAGCTTCGAGTATGCCGTAATAGAAGTAAACCCTCGCGTAAGCCGTTCCTCCGCTTTGGCTTCAAAGGCCACGGGTTACCCTATCGCGAAGGTTGCCACAAGGATCGCCATAGGCTATTCTCTCGACGAGATAATAAATCAGGTAACGGGCAAAACCTACGCCTGTTTCGAGCCTACCATAGATTATATCGTCGTAAAATTCCCCAAATGGCCCTTTGATAAGTTTGTTTACGCCAAAAAGACTTTGGGTACACAGATGAAGGCCACCGGCGAAATAATGTCCATTGGTACCAGCTTCGAGGCGGCTATGATGAAGGCTGTCCGCTCAATTGAGCTGGGAATGGACACCATGAGCAAAAAGGCTTTTGCGGAGCTTACCGACGGAGAGGTTCTGGAAAAGCTTCACGATGTGGACATAGACCGCGCTTTCTGTGTATTCGAGGCTTTGAAACGCGGAATAGCTCCGGAAAAGATCAGCGAAATTACCAAAATTGATAAATGGTTCATATACAAGCTTAAAAATCTCAAGGAGCTTGAGGACTGGCTTTCCGACGGAGAACTGACTCAGGAAAAGTATGATACCGCAAAGAAATACTGTTATCTCGACAAAACGATAGAAGCGCTTTCGGGAAAAACTCTTGGGGAATGGGGAATCGAAAGGAGAAACGCGGTTTATAAGATGGTTGACACCTGCGCCGCCGAGTTTTCCGCTGATACTCCGTATTTTTACAGCACCTACGATGAGGAGAACGAGGCAGAGGAGTTTATAAAGCAGCACCCAACCGATAAGAAAAAGGTTCTTGTATTCGGCTCCGGCCCCATAAGAATAGGACAGGGAATCGAGTTTGACTATTGCTCCGTTCACTGCGTATGGGCGCTTAAGGAAATGGGCTGCGAGGCCATTCTCTGCAACAATAACCCCGAAACCGTTTCCACCGACTTTGACACGGGCGATCGTCTTTACTTCGACCCGCTTACTTTTGAGGACGTGGACAGCCTTATTGCCACCGAAAAGCCCGACGGCGTTGTTGTGCAGTTTGGCGGACAGACCGCAATAAAGCTCACAAAGCACCTTCAGGATATAGGCGCGAACATTCTGGGCACTTCCGCCGAAAGCATAGACGCCGCAGAGGACAGAGAACTGTTTGACGAGCTTCTGGAGCGCTGTGACATTCCGAGACCTGCGGGAGAAACGGTGTTTACCGTAGAAGAGGCTTTGGGGGCGGCTAACAGGTTAGGATATCCTGTGCTGCTTCGTCCATCTTATGTTTTGGGCGGACAGAATATGATTATTGCTCACGCAGACAGCGATGTTACCGAATATATGAAGATAATCACCGCTCAGAAGCTTGAAAATCCAGTTCTTATAGATAAGTATATGATGGGCACCGAAGTGGAGGTTGACGCTATCTGCGACGGAACGGACTTCCTTATCCCCGGTATTATGGAGCATATAGAGAGAGCGGGCGTTCACAGCGGAGACAGTATTTCCGTTTACCCCGCCCAGAATCTTACCGAAAGAGTGAAAAAGGTTATTATAACCTATACCGAAAGGCTTGCCAAGGCTCTTAACGTAATAGGGCTTGTAAACATTCAGTATGTGGTATACGATCATCAGGTTTACGTTATCGAGGTCAACCCCCGCTCCTCCCGTACCGTTCCTTATATAAGCAAGGTAACGGGCGTTCCCATGGTGGATATTGCCACCAAAATAATGTTAGGCCATTCTCTTAAAGAGCAGGGCTACACAAGCGGCCTGTACCCGGCAGGCGGCTATGTGGCGGTAAAGGTACCCGTGTTCAGCTTTGAAAAGCTTCACGACGTTGACACTCAGCTTGGACCCGAAATGAAATCCACCGGCGAATGTCTCGGCATTGCGAAAACCTTTTCCGAAGCCCTTTACAAAGGACTTATCGCTGCGGGCTTCAAAATGCAGTATTCCGGCGGTGTTCTCTTCTCGGTAAGAGATCAGGATAAGTCGGAGATAATCGATCTTGCAAGCCGTTTTGAGGCGCTGGGCTTCGATATTTACGCCACAAGCGGCACCGCTTCTCTTCTGAACCGCAATATGATAGCCACTAATTTCACCTACCGCATAAACGAGGGCAAGGAGCCTAATGTTATATCCCTTCTTGAAAGCGGAAAGATAAACTACGTTATTTCCACTTCGGAGACGGGACGCGACCCCGCCCGCGACAGCGTTAAGATGAGAAGAAAGGCCTCGGAGCGTTCGATAGCCTGTCTTACCGCGATAGATACGGCAAACGCTCTGGTCTCCTGTCTTGAAATGCACAAGTCCATAGACGATGTGGAAATGATAGATATTACAAAGATATAGGGAAAAAGATGAAAATAGGTACAATAAAAGTAAAGCGCAATTATCAGATTGCCCAGATGGTGCTTGATGCCGTAGCGGTTTTGATAATTGTTGCGACGGTACAGTGTGTATTGTCCTTCGGCGAGTATATTACATCACAGAATCAGCTTATTTTGAGCGTCAACAGCGAGATTGAGGGTTTGGTGACGTGGCAGTGGAATCTGATCTGGATTTTCGTAGACGCCGCAGTTGCCGCCGTTTCTCTGGTGATGATATATAAGTCAAAAAAAATGCCCAAGAAATACATTGTAACCGAGGAAAACGCCCAGAAATACAGCGATATTTATATAACAGCCGTTACCTGTGTGCGCATACCGGTACTCCTTGCGGTTTTCGAGCTTATGGCCATGCAGCAGTCCGTTATGACGGGCAATACAACGAATATTTTTACTCTTCAGATACCTTTGGATATTCTTCTTTCAATAATATTAATAAGGTTTTCGCTACACAGAGTAAAAGCGGGTCAGCCGAAGCCAAAGGAAGTAACGTTTAAGGATAACTGAGAAAAGCAATAAAAATCCGCATACTTTCGGTGTGCGGATTTTTAAAAAGGAGCGTAAATGACAAAAAGACATATAGATGATAATATATCATTGATTCCTTATTATCCCAATTATGACGTCGCACTGAAATGGTATCAGGATCCACAGCTCTGTAAACAGGTGGACAATATTGACCATGTTTACACTTTGGATCGCTTAAAAAAGATGTACGAATATCTTTCCGCACACGGAAACTGCTATTATATCGAATACTTCGGCGCACCGGTGGGCGATATCACTTTAAAGGAAAACGGAGAAATAAGTATCGTTATATGTAAGGAACATCAGAATAAGCATATCGGAAGAAAATGCGTTATAAATATTCTGGAGCTGGCAAAAGAAAAGAGAATGAAACAGGTAAAGGCCGAAATTTATTCCTTTAACGAGCAAAGCAGGAAAATGTTTCTTTCCATAGGCTTTCGTCATTTCGGCGGCGATTGGTATTGCTATGACTTTGAGGATAATACGGATTTCACCGTAAACGAGATGCTGGAGATGCAAAGAAGCTTACAGAACAAATACAAAGGCAAGTGGGAACAAATTTCTATCGAAACCGGAAAAAACAAACTGCTTTGGATGACAGGCGAAATCGGTGAAGTAATAGACATTATCAAGAAAAACGGCGGCGCAAAAGCCTGCGAGGACGGCGCAATCCGAAAAAAACTTGTTGAGGAGCTTGCCGACGTGCTGATGTATTATAACGACGTATTGCTTTGTTACGGAATAACGGCGGAGGAGTTAAAGGAGAGCTATTCCAGTAAATATAAAAGGAATATGGTGCGCTGGTAAATCGGAGTTTTCCGATTTACCGTTTACAGAAAGGAAAAAAAGATGGCATATTTTTGTAACGCTTACCCTGTTCTTGAAAGAACGGAAATCGCCAAGGGCATTTTTTCCTATGTGATAAACTGTCCCGAGGTTGCCGCTGCGGCAAAGGCGGGTCAGTTCGTGCACATAAAAGCGGAGGGCTTCACCCTGCGCCGCCCTATCTCCATTTGCGGGATAGACAGGGAAAAGGGCGCCTTGCGAATCGTTTTCGAGGTCAGAGGCGGGGGTACCGATACCCTGTCGCGGCTTAAACCGGGCGATAAAATGGATATTATAGCCCCTCTCGGAAACGGCTTTACGGTAAAAGAAATTCCCGAAGATAAAAACATTGTTGTCGTGGGCGGCGGTATAGGCGTTCCTCCAATGCTGGGAATATCCGCCGAATATAAAAAAGTAAAGGCGATAATCGGATTCAGAAGCAGGGACAAGGTCATTTTAGAGGAAGATTTAAAACGCATAGGCACGGACGTTACCGTATGCACCGACGACGGCAGCTATGGGGAAAGCGGAGTGGTGACAAAGCCACTTGAAAAAGAGCTGGAAAAGTGCAATACCGCAATGCTCTACGCCTGCGGCCCCACCCCCATGCTAAAAGCGGTAAAGGCGGCGGCGGAAAAATACAATGTTCCGTGCGAGCTGTCCTTGGAGCAGAGAATGGCGTGCGGCGTAGGAGCCTGCGTAGGCTGCGCCTGCAATATAAGACGCGGTGGAAAGGATCTTGTTTTAAGAGTGTGCAAGGACGGTCCGGTGTTTAAGGCGGAGGAGGTAATTTTATGAGTGAAAGCGTTAAAATAGGCAAAAAAGACTTGTCCGTAACGGTAGCGGGAGTGAAATTTCCAAATCCCGTCATAGCCGCTTCGGGTACCTACGGCTTCGGTCAGGATTACACCGATCTTTATCCCCTGAAAGTATTAGGTGGGATTTCCTGCAAGGGAACCACCATAAACCCCAAAGACGGCAATCCCGCCCCACGCATAGCGGAAACCCCCGCCGGAATGCTGAACTCGGTAGGACTGCAAAATCCGGGCGTCGACGTATTCATTTCCGAACACCTTCCCAAGGCCAAAAGAGACGGAAACATAATTATCGCCAATATCGCGGGAGCAACTCTCGACGATTACAGAGCGGTTGCGGAAAAACTTGACGGTACCGACGTTGATATGATAGAACTGAACATTTCCTGTCCCAACGTAAAACAGGGCGGCGCAAGCTGGGGCATTTCCTGCGACGGAGCGGCAACGGTAACAAAAGCCGTCCGCGCGGTTACAAAAAAGCCGCTTATGGTAAAGCTCACCCCCAACGTCACTAATATAACCGAAATAGCTAAAGCGGCCGAAGCGGAGGGAGCCGACTGTCTTTCACTTATAAATACTTTGTTGGGTATGAGAATAGATATAAAAACAAGAAGACCTATTCTGAAAAACAATGTGGGCGGTTTTTCAGGACCCGCCGTTTTCCCCGTGGCGGTAAGAATGGTATGGCAGGTGGTGAACGCCGTCGGTATAGACGTAGTGGGTTTGGGTGGAATCACCACTGCCGAGGACGCGGTGGAAATGATGATGGCGGGAGCAAAGGCGGTACAGGTAGGCACCGCCATCTTTACCGACCCTTACGCGCCCGTCAGAATAATAGAAGGTCTTGAAAGCTATATGGAGGAAAATAATCTTAATTCGCTTGAAGAAATTGTGGGGACTGTTCAGCCATGGTAACTAAGCTTTATCTTATAAGACACTGCGAAGCCTTGGGCAATATAAACGATACCTTTCAGGGGAGCATTGACGAGGATATCACCGATAAGGGACAAAGACAGCTTGACAAGCTTGCCGAAAGATGTAAGAACATCCCCTTTGATGTTATATACTCTTCTCCGTTGATCCGCGCGGTAAAAACAGCACAAGCGGCTGACAGATATCACGGCCTTGAAATAATCGTCGACCCCGCTTTTTCCGAAATAAACGGCGGGGAATTCGAGGGAGTAAAATGGGGCGAGCTTCCAGTTTTATTCCCCGATACATATAATAAATGGAGAAACGATTTTGCGAAATTTGCCACCGAAAAAGGCGAATCCATGACCGAAGTATATCGCCGCGTTTCCTTGGGAGCAATGAAGGCGGTAAGTGAAAATAAAGGCAGAACCGTGCTTATCGTCTCTCACGGCTGCGCCATAAGGAATCTATGCTGTTATCTGAGAGGACTTCCTCTGGAGAAAATAGGCGGCTGTGAATGGGTCGACAATACCGGAATATGTTGTTACGATTTTGACGATGATTTAAAGCCGGTAGAAATATTTGTCAACGACTGCGCCCATATTATGAACGACCCATCTACCGCCCCGCATAAATTATTCTGGAGAAACAAAAATTCGGAGTAAAATTTATTGTCCGCAAACGGGCTTTATAACGCCGCAGGCAATTTTTTCTCCCGCGTTACCGGAAGGCTGCGTCGTAAAATCGTCGGGCATAGAGTGTATAATGACGGTTTTTCCCGATATTTCCGATACGTTGAATTTGTCTGTGAGAAATATAAGAACTGCTTTTCCTCCGGCATTAAAAATAGGCAGCATATCACCCGCGTGACAGGGGTGTTGACAGTTATCAGGATTATAATGACCGTCCGCATTGGCAAATGGATCGGATTTATTTCCTTTGCACTCGGCACCCGAATGAATATGAAAGCCGTAAAACGGATTTGTACACGAACCGCATTTTTGAGGAAGGCACTCTATTTCGGCGTGCACCAATACGCCGCCGCATACTTGGTGAAATATAACTTTCCCTTTTATGTGAGGATATTTATCGCTGCCGTATATGCAAGCCTCTGCGTTGGGCTTTTTCCTGAGAGCCGATATAATATCGAAATTTTCCATAGTGATTTTCCTTTCTTACCGTGTATGTTATAAGTATATGCCGATAAGAAAAATAGTGTTAATACTAATCTTTGGTCAAGGTATAGACAAGTAATGGATGACCAAAGATTAGTGCTTGGGGTGCAATCTTTAATCAAGTCTACAACTTGATTAAAGATTGGTATAAGGCGGTGTTTTATGGACATAAATTTTTGTATAAAATGCGGGAGCAAGCTTATTTTAAAAGAAATCGGCGACGAGGGCAATCAAAAGTACTGCGAAAAATGCGATAAATATTATTTTGATAATCCCGTTCCTTGCGTACTTGTATTGATATTGAATCAAAACAAAGAAGCCCTGCTCCTGAAGCAAAGCTATATTATTAAAGACAAATGGACGTTATGCAGCGGATATACCAAGAAAGAAGAAACCCTTGAGGAAACGGTATCAAGAGAAGTTTTTGAGGAAACGGGTCAGACTGTATTATCGTGCGATTATATTAAAAGTTATTATTTTGCCCCCAAAAATCTGATTATGGCGGGTTTTATAGCTTATGTAAACAAAAAAGAATTCGGAGACTCAAAAGAGGTTGACGATTTGAAATGGGAAAGCTTGGAAACGACGGGAGAACTGCTCGCAAGAGAAAACAACTTATCCGGCAAGCACTTTGACGAATGCTTCAATTTTTTAAAAGGAGAACAAGTTTGAGAAACGATATTACGGAATACTTGAAATCCGAACTTCGCCGTAGGTGCGAAAGTCCCTCCAATAAATTCGGCATAGGCATTTATGACCATATAAAAGCCGTGGCAAAAAACGCGGAGTTGCTTTCCCGACAGCTTGGCGCAAATGAGGAAATTACGGTTATCGCCGCATGGCTTCACGATATCGCGTCGGTTACGGATTATGACCTGTACGAAAATCACCATATCCACGGAGCTAAGATGGCGAGGGAAATATTAAGCGGTTTTGATTACGACGAAGAAAAAATAAAGCAAGTGTGCGATTGTATAAAAAATCATCGCGGAAGCGTTGTTTTCGATAAATCCACTCCCGAAGAGATATGCGTTGCCGACGCCGACGCCGTTTCGCATTTTGACAGCGTTCCGAGTCTTCTGTATCTTGCTTTTTCGGTAAAAGGAATGAGCTACGATGAAGGCGTGGAATTCGTGGTAAATAAACTGAAAAGAAGCTATGCTAAGCTTTCCGATAAAAGCAAGGTTTTTTACAAAGAAAAATACTCCTATGTAATGGAATTTTTGGGAGTTGTATAAGCAGATAATAACCGATTACCCCACAATGAATCTTGCGGGGTAATCGGTTGTTATTTGCTTATAGCACTATAAATTTTTGCTGCGGCTTATACGTTTGATGAGGGGAGGCTCTTGATAATTTCGGAACACTCGTTGTAATCGATAATTTGGAAATCGGCAAACTCCGGCATTTCCTCTATCGGCTTGATCTTTCCGCTTTCGATATCCTCGATATACTTTTTCATTTGCTCCTCGCTGATTCTCGACTTCGGTGAATCCTTTGCAACAGTGCCTCCGATATATATGGTATCACCTTCGTGAAATTCAAATATCTCTATTTCGGAGGATCCAAGCAGGTTATCCGCTTCGTTGTCGGGAGAGGGAATATAATTTCCGTTTTCATCGGGTATAAGTCTGCCTGCACGTTTGACCGTGCTTTCCGCGATATTTTTATCGTTTCCGTCGGAATCCCGCATACTGTAATCGTAACCGGGATTAGGATTTTGTTCGGGCACAGTGTGTCCGGACGCGTTATCGGCGGACGTGGCAAAGGCTGCGGTGGTTCCTATAATAAGTGCGGAGGAAAGAGCAACGGTGAAAAAAGAAGCTTTTTTAAATTTCATAATAGATACTATCCTTTCTTCAGCGGCGTTTCCGCTGAAACTGTTAAACATCGGAGCGGATTTGCTCCGTTTTTCTTCCATGGCAATCAGCGCTTTTGCGTATCCGGCTTTTGCATCTTCGCCGAAATGCCGTATTGTCAGTTCGTCGCAAACAAGCTCGATATCCCGATTGGCCAGAACATACATAACCCATACCAGCGGATTGAACCAATGCACGCATAATACGGCAATAAGCAATACTTTTCTCGCGCTGTCAAATCTCCGTATATGTGTGTATTCGTGTTCAAGAACATATTCCGATATGATGGTATTGGACAAATCGTGCGTCTTTGGCAAAAGTATCACGGGTCGGAATATTCCATAGGTAAGAGGAGAAGTGATCCTGTCGCACCATCTTACCGACACATTGCGGTTTAGCCTGCGCTCTTTCAGCCATCCTTTGATAAAGTCGCTGTTATCGGGAATAGAGGTTTTAAATTCTCGGCAGCATTTCAAATACATCAGTATAAAAAACGACCCTGATATAAGAACCCCCGCCGCCCATATAACGTAGATCAAGGGTATATCTATCGTTACATTTTCGCCGCTTTCGGCTGCGGGTATTATTTCGGGAGCAATTGACCGATTTTTTACGCCGCCTTTTTCCGAAACCGAAAAAATGCTGAACATAAACGGTACGGAAAAGGGAACAAGCAGTCTTATGACCGCCGTCTCCCAAAACAGCAAAAACGTTTTTCGGGGCAGACAGTTAATCCACAAAGCGCGGGCAATGATGCCGACAGCAATTATCAGCGCTCCCGCAGTGCTCATTTGCGCAAAAGTCATTTTTTTCAACCTTTCTTCTTATATATAAGACTGTAGTAGTGCACGTTTATATACTACAACAGTAGTGTGGAAGAGACGGGGCGGTATTGTGAAAAATATGTGATTTTTCTTTTGTGTCAAAACCCTCATAACGGCATAAAATGCTTGAGGGGGTTATAACATTGATATTTGAAATTCTTTTGTTGGTGGCCGCCTTATCGGTGGATTCACTGGCGGCATCGGTCAGCTACGGGCTGGCGAAAATAAAAATAGGATTTACGCGTTCACTTTTAATAAGCATAATTTGCAGTATGTTCCTTGTGTTTTCGGCCGCTTTTGCAGGGGTGATCGGCGCTTACATAGATGAAGGGATCACTAAGACTGTGAGCTTTCTTATTCTTTTTGTAATAGGTATAATTAAGCTTATGGAAAAAGATAAAAGCGAGCGTCCGGAAACCTTGTCGGCTTCTAAAACCGTGCTTTTTGCGGTATCCATGTCGGTGGACGGTCTTGCGGCGGGATTTGGTGCGGGACTTACGGCGGAGGACAATTTATGGGCTGTGGGCGCCGCGGCGTGTATTATTACATTCCTTACGGTGTTTTTGGGTAATATAGCGGGGTTAAAAGTGAATAAAAAAGCGCCTGCGGTGATGCAGAAGCTTGGAGGAATTGCAATTATTGCTGTTGGGGTGTGTAAACTTAT
>CAJUFF010000062.1 GCA_910585505.1 uncultured Ruminiclostridium sp.
CTTTGAATACGGGGATACGCGCAGAGGAGCTGTGCGCGCTGAAACGCGGAGATATTGATTTTGACAGGAGAACGCTTAGAGTTTCCGAGACCAAAGCTTCACAGATGCGTTTGTCGGAAAAAACAGATGAATATTTTAGCAATCATTCTGAATTGACTTTGGGAAGTAATTTGTATTCTGCGAGAAATGCGGCCAAGAGAGTTATTTTTTTGCCGGAATTTTTGGTGGATTTTTTAAGACCGATATATGAAAAAATTTCAATGGATTGTTATTTGATAAACGGGTTTCCGAACAGGGCTTACGGTGCGGAGACTATTGAAAACAAAGTGAAAAAAATTGCAGCGAAATGCGGAATTTATGATGTTGATTTTGCGGCGGTTCGGGATACGTTTGGAACGAGATGTGCGGAAAACGGTATGGATTCCAAGATGCTTGGCGAGATTATGGGGGCTGATGATGCCCAGGTTTTTTATCCTGTTGGTAAAAAAGATCAGGTTAGTCCGCTGGAGTTTTTGAGGGAGGCGTATTGATAAATTGAAAAAAAATCAGTTAAGACGTATTTGTGTTTTTTGCGAATGCTGGGAATCAGGCGGTATTGAGTCGTTTATGTATAATGTGCTTTCAAATATTAACCTAAATGGATTGGAAGTAGATATTGTTGTATCTCAGCTTAAAGACAGCATTTTTTCGGAAAGACTGAAAAATATCGGAGTAAATTTTTGCGAGTTATCTGGAAATCAGAAACGTATTATTAAAAACTATCGAATGTTTTCCAAGCTACTGAAAGAGCGGCAATACGACGTTCTACATATGAACGTTTTTCATACGATTTCCTTTTTGTATGGGATTCCTGCACGCAAAAACAAAGTTAAAACGCTGATCGCTCACAGCCATAACACAAAAATTGGCAAATGCAGAAGCTATGTTTTAAAAAAAATCTTACATTGTTTTTTTAAATTATTTTATTATAAAATATTTAATGATTATTGGGCATGTTCGGTAAACTCGGCAAAATTCATGTTTCCACAAAAAATATTGACTCATCATAAAGATTTTGAAATTATTCCCAACGGAATAGACACCGGTCGCTTTGAGTTTTGCGAAAAAACAAGGGCGAAAATACGCGGCGAGTTAGGGGTTGGCGACAAGCCTATCTTGATAAATATAGGACGTTTATGTGCACAAAAAAATCAGACGTTTTTACTTGATGTGATGAAGGTTTTGAAGGATGCGAAATATGACTGTATTCTGCTCTTGGTAGGCGAAGGTGAAATGCTTTCCGATTTGCAAGAGAAAACCGAAAGATTTCACTTAACCAATAGAGTAGTATTTTACGGCACTTCGTCCAATGTTGAAGATTTATTAAGCGCGGGGGATGTGTTTGTTTTCCCAAGTATTTTTGAGGGATTTGGAATTGCGGCTTTGGAAGCGCAAGCGGAGGGGTTACCCGTGATTTGTTCGGAGCATGTGCCCCATGAAGCTTTTTTGACAGAGCATATTCAGGCAGTGCCGTTAAATAAAGGCGCCGAAAAATGGGCGGAAACGGTGATGAATGTTTTTGAGCACTATGACAGGGGCGGAAACTCTGCCGAAATTGTTAAAAGTAAAGGTTATGATATAAAGAAAACCGCGAAAAAAATCGAAACAAAATACCGCAAATGAGGGGAGAGCGCAAGTTGAACGAAGAATTCGTGATGCTAAAGGAAATACAGCAAAGCGAGCTGAAAATACTTATATATTTTCGCGATTTTTGCGAGGTAAACGGCTTGAAATACTTTATCACTGCGGGGACTCTTTTGGGCGCCGTTCGGCACGGCGGATTCATACCCTGGGACGATGATATTGACGTGGTAATGCCACGTGAGGATTATGACAGATTTATAAAGCACATGCGCAGAAACGGCGCCGGTGAGTTTGTTTTTCAGGACGGAAAAACGGATAATAGTTATCCGATATATTGTCCAAAGCTACGGGAAAAAAATTACGTTGTGCATGAGGAACTATTTGGGAAGGCGCTTAAATATAACGGCTGCTATATTGACATCCTTCCGTTGGACGATTGCCCCGAGGATAAACAGTCAGCCCAAACTTTTTTTGATATAAATGTTTTTCTTACAACGGCGTTAGTTAAAAAAATTAATCCAGATTACCGGATAGGCTATACTAAAAAAAGTATGAAAAAATTGCATGGCGTGGCGCGTTTGCTTCCGCGCAGCGCGATAAGATTACTTAGGGATTTGTTAAGGCGTAATGTAAGCGGCGAGCTGTTATGTACGGTGGACGGAGCACACGGTTATCCCAATGAGGTATATGAGCGGGAATGGTTTTCGGACAGCATACCTATGGAGTTTGAAGGAGAGATTTTTTCGGCGCCTATTGGTTGGGACAAGCTTTTAAAAAATATGTACGGTGATTATATGACCCCTCCCGCCAAAGAAAAAACGGAAGGGCACTTTATTACAATAGAAAGGGCAAAAGAACAGTGAAACGAGTAATAACCTACGGAACCTATGACCTGATTCATTATGGTCACATAAATCTGTTGAAACGCGCAAAGGAATTGGGTGACTATCTTATAGTGGTGCTTTCCACAGACGAGTTCAATTGGAATGAGAAGCAAAAAAAATGCTATTTTAGTTATGAGAAGCGCAAACAGCTTTTGGAGGCCATTCGATATGTGGATTTGGTTATTCCGGAGAATTGTTGGGAGCAGAAGGTGGACGATGTTAAACTCTATAAGGCTGATGTTTTTGTAATGGGAGATGATTGGAAAGGAAAGTTTGATTTTTTAAAAGAGTATTGCGAGGTGGTTTATTTGGAGAGAACTCCGGAAATATCAACGACACAGATAAAAAACGAGCTGGGAGGAAGCAATGGATAATGTAAAGGTGAGCGTTATTGTTCCCGCATATAACGCCGGCGACACTTTAGAGAAATGTATTGACAGCATACTTGCGCAAACCCTTGACGAAATAGAAATAATTATTGTAAATGACGGCTCCATAGACGGAACATATGAAATAATTTCGGAATATGAAAGAAAATATCCCGATAAAATTGTGGGTATACATAAAGAAAACGCCGGCGTAAGCGCAGCACGTAATGACGGATTGGATGCGGCTAAAGGAACTTATATCGGTTTCGTGGACGCCGATGATACCATTGAACCGATGATGTATGAGCTGCTTTATACGAAAGCTCAGAACACAAACGCAGGACTGGTACAGTGTTGGAGAAAAGATATTTACAACGGAAGAACCGTTATAAAAAAGCCGGGGAAAAAATGCGTTGGTAAAAGTATTATTACCAATCCAGAAATACTATCAAACCAAACAATGTTCGTTTGGGATAAACTGTTTATGGCAAGCATTATTAAGGAACATAATGTTAGGTTTAAATATAGATATGCAGAGGATTTTCTCTTTTTGATACAATATGAAATGTTTTGTCAAAATATAGGTGTGGTTAGAATACCTTTATATAATTACCGTGCTCAGCGCACCGGAGCGGTTACTTCGACCATCAGTGAATCAATGCTTGACATGCCTTTGTCTTTAAAAAGCGCTAATGATATCGTCATGTCTATGGGATTTTTCACCGTATTGGAACGTGAATTGTGGCGTGTTGAGGCATGGTGTTATATAAGGAGAATAAACGCTTTCTATTTGGATAAAAACAAGGAAAAACAGCTTCAATTGGTGAAAGAATTTTTTGTTCTTTTTGATACATATTTTTTCGGCTGGAAAACAACCATCAGAAAAACCGGAGCCAGAACCAAAATCGAATATAGGTATAATGCGTTTCGCTCAGATCTTTCCAAAATGCAAAAATTTATATATCAGCCGCTAGTTGTCAAAAAAATCCGCAGAAAATTGGTTTTCATATTATCCGGAGCCACAGTAAAATTAAAAAATATTCCCAAAAGGTTATCTACCTTGTGGAAAAATATAAAAAAGTTTTTTCATATGCCAAAGGAATACAAGAAAAAAATTAAGGAACACGCCAAGTCTATAAAATACGCGAAATTTATCAAAGAACCCATCAATGAAAAAGCAGTGCTGCTGACTTCCTATTACGGAAGCAGCTTCAGCGACAGTATGTTTTATATGGCGCAAGATTTGCTGGCACGCCAGGAACTTACAGTGTATGTCGGTACAAACAGTATACACCGCGAAAAGCTTTTCAGCATGTTCAATAAGATAGAGCCGACGCTTGTTGACGTAAACAGCGATGATTATCTGCGCGTTCTTGCAACGTCAAAATACATTGTAAACAATTCTCGTTTCCCGTCTTTCTTTTCAAAAAGAAAAGGTCAGGTATATTTAAATACATGGCACGGCACACCATTAAAAGCCCTCGGAAAGGATATGAAACACGGACTGAGCGATGTGGGAAACAACCAGAGCAACTTTCTTATGTGCGATTATCTTCTTTATCCCAACGAATACACCAGGGACGCAATAATGAACAGCTTTTTTTTGAACAAACTGTACACCGGAAATGTAATTATGTGCGGGTATCCGAGAAATTCGGTTTTCTATTCTCTCACGGATGACGAGACGGAAAGTATAAAATCATCAATGGGACTTAGCGGAAAAAAACTTTATATGTATATGCCGACCTGGCGTGGGGAAACGCTTAACACTGCTGCTGTTACGGCTTATGGGAAGCAGCTTTTAAAAATGCTGAATGAGATCGACAAAGCGCTGAATGATGACGTGATTTTCTTTGTAAAACTGCATCAGGTTGTAATGAGAAAAATAAAAATGCCCAATTATAAGCATATACGAACAGCCCACCCTCTTTATGAAAATTATAAGTTTCTCGGTATCATGGATTGTCTTATAACCGATTACTCAAGCGTGTTTTTTGATTTTGCGAATACACGAAAGAATATATTGCTGTTTACTTATGATTATGATGAATATATCGAACAGCGCGGTGTATATTTTGATATGAATTCCTTGCCGTTCAAACGGGTGAATACGGTAAATGAGTTGATAGAGTGCATAAATTCCGACGCTGATATAGGTATTGATGAGAGTCAATATGACAAATTTCTTTCCGAGTATTGCAGATATGATTCGGCGCGGTCTGCTGCGATTGCTAACGACATTTTGCTTACGGGCAGAACCGATGGGGATACCGAGATTATAAATTACAGGAATAACGAAAAATTATATAAAATATATTTTATGTCAAATCTGGCATACGCCGAACAGCGCGATGTTTTTTCAATGCTTATAAAGCGTGATTCGGAAAATTCGATATTTGTTTTTTCTCAACATGACTTTATCGAAAAAACGGACGAAGTTTTGTCAGAATATGCCAATTTGGGAATATTGTACATTGTTGTTCAAGGTGAAATGCCCGCCACAAAATCAGAATTGATAAAGCTCGCGTTGTTCCGTAAATACAAATGGTTCAAAAATGACGCAAGGCGCCTGTATAAACAGGAGTTGGACAGGATTCTTCCCACAATCGGAATCAGCGAGATAGTAAATTGCAGCAATAATGAAAAATTCAACGATATCTGCTGCGCACTCGGTGAAGATATAAAGTGCACCAAGTACGGAGGAATCTTTGGATAAACCGCAGAAAGAAGGATTGAAAATGTATAACGGCGACGATATAAATACGCTGAAGGGCATGAGGAATATAAGTGAATATATCGACGCTCTCAGTAATTTTAAAAAGGAATTTTTGATCATACTAAGCACAAAGGACACTCCCGGGCATCATGTGACGGAGGACGCTTTTCAAAAAATTCGCGGCCTCGGTTTTACAAATATGACAAAAAATTTTCACTATATGTATATCGGCGTTATCTTCGGAGGAGAAATCATTTATGACAAATGCGGCGAGACCGCAGAAGAAGCTCTTTTGTTTGAAGGTGACGTTAAAAACTGTACTGTTTCTGTCAAAAGCAGTGCGGGTGCTGAAGGAATTTCCGAAATAAAAATAAACGGAAATGATTTTTCCATGAACGGAAGAGGCTGGAACATAGTCATATATGATTATCATAACAACCGGGTTTTTGATTCCGTTACATATGATTCATATTCGGAGTATCCAGAATTTTATCACAAGAACTTTTATTTTGATGATGATTTTTTTGAGAGTCATTTTTTTATTCCCGATAAATATAAACGGTTATGGACAGAACCTTTTACAAAAAGCTGTTACTCAAGCCGTGTTCTTGGAGTACGAGAAATAGAAAACGGAATCATTTTGCCGCTGAAAGGATCCAGAGCAGCTTTAAAAGGCGGTATATGTGATGAAAACTTTAATTTTATATCCGGTCATGACATTCTTCGCAAGAAAAAAGGAAGATACATTTGGGGGAGCTATAAAGTACCGGATAATGAATTGGATTACATAGACGAAACCGTAGTATACGGTGAAATTATGTTTGATCATCCGGGGCATTTACTCGCGGAGTATTTTGCCAACAGAACATGGTGGTTCGTTAAAAATCCAGGTAGCAAATTAAAAATAGCCGTACAGAATTTCGATGGTGACGGCACAGCTAAATTTTCAAAAGAATTTTTATATCGTTTTGGTTTTTCGGAGGAACAAATTATTTTTGTGGAAAAGCCCACAAAATTCAAGAAGATAATCGTTCCGGAACAGTCCGTTCTATTGTTGGAATGGTCAAACCCGTCTTATGAATACACCGAGGAATTTGTTTCGGCTTTAAAGCACTTGGCAAGAGATGTTGAACCGTCGGAATATAAAAAGATATATTTCACCAAAAGCGGGATTAGGGGAAATATAGTCGGGGAAAAATATTTTGCCGATTTTTATGCGGATAAGGGCTTTAAAATCATAGATCCTGCCGATTATACATTAAAAGAAAAAATCTCGTTTATGCTCGGTTGCGATGAATTTGTTACACTGATAGGAACCAGCGCTTTATATTCCGTTTTCTGTAAACCAACCGTTAAGCTTACAATACTTTCCAGAATAAACACCAATGGATTCACCCATATCTGCTCCATATGCGAGGCGGCGTGTATTAAGGATATTTACTGTGTTGATATCTCTATGAATTTTCTGCATAAGAATTTTGTTTACGGAATTTCTCTATTAGGCGTTACAGACAGTTTTAAAAAATATGTAAAATCGGTTTATGGTGAAGAGCTTTCCATTAGCACGGAGGAATCTATTAAGAATAATCTTTGGGAATATTTGTCATATTTTCCCGAATATTATTCAAATTCTCAAAACAAATGGGGCGGCGTCAACCAATTCAACAATATAAAGAACCAGAAAATGCTGACCGTATTGCAAATGATGAGCGAGGTGTTTTTAGGAAAGGAATTTGAGACAGCGGGTCTTGATCTTACCACTGCAGAGGATGAACTGCGCTGTAAATGCAAAATCAATGCGGTCAATACAGACTTTATGAAACGTCTCTTCCATGATGTGCTCTTTGACAACAAGCTGGCTAACTATATAAAGGTAAACAACTATACCTCGGTAAGTCTTATATGCACCGATCCCGATGTTTCACAGTTTATTCAGGACGTTTTGCGGTTGTTTTATATAGATATGATTTGTTGCTCATCAAAATCGACCCTTCATGACATTCCGGATGCGGAATGGAAAAAATGCAAGGCAGCAAAGGTTGTACTGTATTATGATCCGAGAAACCGCAATGCCGGCTTGAGGGACGGTATAAACGCGGTCAATATTCAGGAGATTCTTAAAGGCAGCAATCGGCTGATTTCCACGCCGTTGTTTAACGTTGAAACATTATCTGTTTTAAAAGAGCGAAGTAGTAAAAGCGAAGAAATTCTTAATACGGTTAAAAGATCGGAACAGGAAAAGAAAAAAAGCGACACGGAGATTATTGAATCGCTTAATTGTATAAATTCGGAAAATAAAAAATTGTCCAAAGAGATAATTGAGGCATTCAATGAATTTCAATTCAAAAGCGAAAAAGCTAACACAGAGGTTATTGAATCATTAAAAGAATTGAAACGGGAAAACGAAAAAACCAATAAAAAAGCGATGGAAGCTTTAAAAGAAATAGAATCGGCAAAAAAGGCGGCAAATAAAGAGATCTTGGCGCTTAAATCAAAAATTGACTATTACGAAAACTCTCGTTCCTGGCGCATTACCAAACCGCTTCGCGCTATAACAAAAGCATTAAGACGTTTACTGGGAAAGAAAAATCGGAAAGGTGGATTAAAACAATGAAGGTGTTAATCCTCGCTGGCGGCTTCGGCACACGCATCAGCGAAGAAAGCCAATTCAAACCTAAACCCATGGTAGAACTGGGAGGCATGCCGATATTGCTGCACATTATTAAGCTGTATGCACATTACGGCTTAAACGAGTTTATAATCTGCGCCGGCTATAAGCAGCATGTTATTAAGGAATATTTTGCGAATTACTTTCTCCACACCTCGGATATTACATACGATTTTACCAAAGGACAGAATGATATGATTGTTCATCGCAATAATTCCGAACGCTGGAAAGTGACGGTCGTTGACACCGGGCTTAATACCATGACGGGCGGCAGAGTAAAGCGTGTCCGTGAATATGTCGGAAACAATCCGTTTATGCTTACCTACGGCGACGGAGTTTCAGATGTTAATATCAAAAAGCTGCTCGAATTTCACAAATCCCACGGCAAAATGATAACTATGTCATCTTACAACGCGGGACAGCGTTTCGGTGTTTTGGATATTGACGAGAATGGCAAAATACGCGAATTCCGCGAGAAAACCCAGGGCGACGGAAATCAGATAAACATCGGGTTTATGGTATGTCAGCCGGAATTTTTCAACTATATTGACGGCGATGATACCGTGCTTGAAAAGAAACCGCTTGAAACCGCCGCAAAAATGGGAGAGCTTATGGCTTATAAACATGATGGCTTCTGGCAGTGCATGGATACCGTCCGCGAAAAAGAGCAGCTCGAAAAAATGTGGGCAAACGGACAAGCTCCGTGGAAAGTCTGGGAGGATTAAATGGATTTATCTTTCTATAAAGGAAAAACCGTTTTAATAACGGGACACACGGGCTTTAAAGGCTCGTGGATGTGCAAGGTACTTGCAATGCAGGGGGCGAAGGTTATAGGCTATGCCGTCGAACCTCCCACAAAGCCTTCTTTGTATGAGTTGGCGGATATTGAAAAGGAAATAGTTTCGGTATCGGGCGATATCCGTAATTTGGACAAGCTTTCCGAAACACTGCAAAAATACCGCCCAGAAATCGTAATCCATATGGCGGCGCAGCCAATCGTAAGGGAAAGCTATGTGAATCCCGTTTATACATATGAAACCAATGTTATGGGCACTGTCAACATTTGCGAGGCTGTGCGGCAATGCGACAGCGTAAAAAGCTTTATAAATGTAACTACCGACAAAGTGTACAAAAACAACGAATGGGAATGGGGCTACCGCGAAACTGACGCGCTGGACGGCTATGATCCTTACAGCAACTCAAAATCCTGCTCGGAGCTTGTAACCTCCTCTTACATAAAATCTTTTTTTAACAGCAAAGAAATTGCGGTATCCACCTGTCGAGCTGGAAATGTTATCGGAGGCGGAGACTTTGCCAAGGACAGAATCATTCCCGATTGTGTAAGAGCAATGGAAAAAGGACAGGAAATAACAGTACGTAATCCCTATTCGAAACGCCCTTATCAGCATGTTTTAGAACCGGTTGTCACTTACCTTATCATTGCCGCTGAACAGTGCCGAAATCATTTGTTAGCCGGGAATTACAATGTGGGACCCGATGACTGTGACTGTGTGAACACGGGCGAACTTGTCAATTTGTTCTGTGAAAAATGGGGCGAGAGTGCAAGGTGGAAAAATATAAGCGAGGAAAATGCACCTCATGAAGCTAATTTTTTAAAGTTGGACTGCTCGAAAATCAAAAAAAGCCTGGCTTGGAACCCGCGCTGGCATATTTCAGACGCGATAGAAAAAACAGTTGAATGGAGCAAGGCTTATTTAGGGGGACAAGATATTAAAGCCGTTATGAATAAACAAATCGAGGAGTATTTGGTATGAAAAAAGCACTTGTAACCGGCGCAAACGGATTTGTTGGAAGTGCGCTGGTAAAAGATTTGATTGCAAATAATATTGAGGTTATCGCACTTGACAGAGAGGGATGCTGCGGAAATATTTCGGAGAGCGTGAGGTTCGTGCCGTACGAATTAAATAACAGTGCGGCTTTGCCCGATATTATTCCCGACCGAGATATAGACGTTTTTTATCATTTTGCATGGGCGGGGTCGGCAGGAGCGTCAAGAGCAGATACCGCATTACAGCTTAACAACGCACAGTGGACGGTTGATTGTCTGAGGGCGGCAAAAGAAATGAATTGCGGAAAGTTTGTCTGCGCAGGTTCGATAATGGAGCATGAAACCATTTCCGCCGCTTACAAACAGGGCAATAATCCGGGCTTGGGATATATTTACGGCAGCGGAAAATTAGCTGCGCATACTATGTGCATGAGCGTTGCTTCCGATATCGGTATGGATCTTGTATGGGCGAAAATTACAAACGCATACGGAGCGGGCGAGCTGTCGCCACGCTTTGTAAATACTACTTTAAGAAAAATAATCAATAATGAACCGCTGCAATTTACTTCGGGAACGCAGAATTACGATTTTGTGTACATAGACGATGTGGCAAGGGCGTTTCGCTTAATCGGAGAAAATGGAAAGCCTTTTTGTCATTATCTTATAGGAAGTTCAAACGCTAAACCGCTGAGGGAGTTTATTCTTGAAATGAAGTCGGCGGTGGCTCCCGAAAGAGAGTTCGTTTTCGGTGATGTGCCTTTTACGGGTGTAAATATGCCACTGTCTGACTTCGACTGCTCTCTTACAGAAAGAGACACGGGCTTTAAGGCTGAAATCAGCTTCGGCGAGGGCGTTCGGCAAACAATGCAGTGGATTAAGGAGCAGAACTGTGATACAAAAATTTGAATTTCATGAAACCGAGATCCCCGGACTTGCAGAGATAACGCCGTTCAATGCCGATGATATACGAGGCTGCTTTACAAAGGATTACTCAAGAGAAGTTTTTGAGGCAAACGGTATAACGCATGATCTGGCTGAGGTTTTTTATACCACGTCGTATAAAGGTGTAATCCGCGCCCTGCATTTTCAGCGTGAAAAACAGCAGCCAAAGCTGGTGCGCTGTATTCACGGTCATGTGTGGGATGTCGTGGTGGATTTACGCCCAAAAAGTCCCGCTTTTAAAAAGTGGCTGGGATTTGATCTTGTTGGTGAAAAGCATAACGAAATTCTTGTGCCCGGTGGGTGTGCGCATGGGTATCTCGTGCTGGAGGACAGCATTGTTTCTTATAAATGCGGCGAGAAATTTTACGGGGAATTTGACGATGGAATTATGTGGAATGATCCGGATATAGGCGTTGAATGGGGACTGGAACGAATCGGCGGAAAAGACAAGTTGATTCTTGCGGATAAAGATAAAAATTTGCAGAGCTTCAAACAATTTATCTCCGAATACGGTGGTTTGGCATGATTGATTTTTTAGAATACGATTACATAATTGTGGGCTGCGGTTTGACAGGCAGTGTTATTGCGAGACATCTTGCCGAGAAAAACAAAAAAGTAATTATACTTGAAAAACGCGGTCATATTGGCGGAAATATGTATGATTATATTGATGAATACGGATTTCTGGTGCAGAAGTACGGACCTCACACATTCCATACCGTAAAAAAAGAATTGTACGAATATATGTGCCGTTATGAGAAATGGAATGAATATAAGCTGACCTGCGGAGCTTATATTGACGGAAAATGTACTCCTACACCTTTTAATTTTAAAACTATTGATGATTTTTACTCGGCAGAAGATGCGGAGAAATTAAAAACACATATAAAAAAATTTTTCGGCACAAGAAAAACAGCCCCTGTTACCGAAGTAATGGAAAATCCCGACCCGTTAATCGGAAATTACGCCAAATTTCTTTTTGAAAAGGATTACAGTCTTTATACAGCAAAGCAATGGGGAATTTCTCCAAAAGAAATAGACGTTTCGGTTCTGAAGCGCGTACCCCTGCATTTCTCATATGAGGAAGGATATTTTGACGATGAATTTCAGGTTATGCCGAAGCATTCATTTACATATTTTTTTGAAAATTTGCTTGATCATGAAAATATTTCCGTTGAACTGGGCATAAACGCGTTGGAGCATATAAAAATATTAGACAGTGAAATATTAGCTAACGGCGTTGTAATCGATATCCCCGTGATTTATTCAGGCGCGGTTGACGAGCTTTTTGAATATAAATTCGGCAGACTTCCGTATCGCTCGCTCAAATTTGAATGGAAATATGAGCAAAAGGACAGTATCCAGGATATGCCCGTGGTAGCATACCCTCAAGCGGAAGGTTTCACAAGAATTACCGAATATAAAAAATTGCCTGTTCAAGATAAACCGGGCAGCAGCTATGCGGTGGAATATCCCCTTGAATACGGCAAAACGGAAAACGCCGAGCCGTACTATCCGGTTCTTACGGAACAAAGTCAAAAGCAATATGAAGAATACAAAAACCTCGCGGATTCCGTCAAGGGATTGATCTTAGGCGGAAGGCTCGGTGACTTTAAATATTATAATATGGATCAGGCTTTGGAACGGGCATTGGAAATTTGTTTGAAACTATAAATTTTTCTTAAATTTAATGTGCTTGAGAGGAATACTGATGCTGAAGAAATTCGCGTTAAAATTTAAGCAATTCCGCTTTCTTTTTGAGGAACTCGTAAAGCGTGATTTTACAAAAAAATATAAGCGTACCATTTTGGGTATATTTTGGAGCGTTCTTGGACCGCTTATGACCCTCGGCGTTATGGCACTTGTTTTTTCGCAGTTTTTTGGCAGAAATATCAATCACTTTATCATATATATTTTCTGCGGGAATTTATTATTCGGATATTTTAAAGAATCCACTGGCAGCGGAATGACAGTACTGTTAGCAAATGCGGGTATTTTTTCAAAAGTTAATGTTCCAAAATATATTTTTCTCCTTTCTCAAAACGTTTCATCGCTTATAAATTTCGGAATAAATATTATTGTTCTGTTTATTTTTTGCATCATTGATGGTTTGCCATTATCATGGAAATTCGTAATGCTTTTGTATCCGATATGTTGCCTTGTGATGTTTAATCTGGGAGTTGGATTTATTTTGTCGGCTTTATATATAATGTTTCGTGATATGAAATATTTGTATAATATTTTTACAACATTGCTTATGTATATGTCGGCGATATTTTATTCAGTAGATATTTATCCTGAGGAAGTTCAGCATTTATTCTACCTTAACCCAATTTATGTCTATATCCGTTATTTCCGCAAAATAATCATTGATGGTGAGATACCAAGGTTTTCTTTTCATCTTCTCGCAGCGGCATATGCCGTAATTGTATTGGTTATCGGAGCAGTAATATATAAGAAAAAGAATTACAAATTTTTATATTATATCTGATGGGAGTTAGTATGGGTAATATCATTGAAGTGAAAAATGTTTCCGTCAAATATATCACTGGCGACTTACGGAATATCGGTATAAAAGAATATTTCATGAAGAAGCTTACGCGAAAATACCAAGTGCAGTCATTCATAGCAGTCAACAACGTTTCATTTACTCTTGAGCATGGCGATATGCTAGGAATAATTGGGACGAATGGCGCGGGAAAATCTACACTGTTAAAGGTGATTACACAAATAATGCAGCCCTCTGTCGGATATGTAAAAGTGAACGGAAGAATAGCCGCTCTTCTGGAACTTGGAAGTGGTTTTGACGGTGATTTGAATCTTAAAGAAAACGCCTATCTGCGTGGAGCTATGCTTGGGTATACACGGGAATATATGGATAAAAAATACCCTGAAATTCTTGCCTTTTCTGAGCTTCAGGATTTTGAGCAATGTCCGTTTAAGCAGCTTTCCAACGGAATGAAATCACGTATAGCTTTTTCAATTGCAAGTATGGTCGAGCCTGAGATACTGATACTTGATGAAGTTTTATCGGTGGGCGATGGAGCGTTCAGGGAAAAAAGCGAAAAGAAAATGCACGAGATAATTCAAAACGGAAAGGCGACTATTCTTGTTTCCCATTCTATTGCTCAAGTACGGCGAATGTGCAATAAAGTATTGTGGTTAGATCATGGCAGGCAAATAGGATTTGGCGAGACTATACCTATATGTAACAGGTATGAGGTTTTTTTAAAAACGGGAGTTCTGCCCGAGAAATCACCTCTATGACGCCTTCAATCCTTACTCCAACTTAAAATGACTGCTTCGATAAGGTAAACAAAAAATGTTTTGTACAAGGAGGATATTCTAGGAATGAATGTAATTATAGCGATCTAACAACTGTAACAGATATAAAAATTTTGGTTTTTATAACTTGAGTCTGAATAACGAACCGTGTAAATGTCAATAATATCCAAAAAGAAAGGAA
>CAJUFF010000063.1:0-68 GCA_910585505.1 uncultured Ruminiclostridium sp.
CGGTGTCGTTCCGGGAGTTGTTTCTTCAGGAGGGGTTGATCCCTGCGTTGTTTCGGAAGTTGTTTCTT
>CAJUFF010000063.1:168-14418 GCA_910585505.1 uncultured Ruminiclostridium sp.
CGGGAACAGTTGTCTCCGGTGTCGTTCCGGGAGTTGTTTCTTCGGGAGGGGTTGATCCCTGCGTTGTTTCGGAAGTTGTTTCTTCGGGAACAGTTGTCTCCGGTGTCGTTCCGGGAGTTGTTTCTTCGGGAGGGGTTGACCCCTGTGTTGTTTCAGAAGTTGTTTCTTCGGAAGGAGTTGATTCCGGCGTTGTTTCGGGATAGACTTCCTCCGAAGAAGTCAATTCCGATGTTGTTTCTTCCATAGAGGTAGTAGTTTGCTGTTCTTCGTAAAAATGTGCTTCGTAAGTGTGATTTAATGAACGATAAGGCGCCATATGAGCTTCACCGGAACTTATTGTTACTTGTGGGGCATATATTGCACCACACATAGTAGCAATAACGGACACTCTCGCGTTTGGAGCAAGCGCCGTACCTCTGAATCCATCCCCAAGGGTAATATGAGTATCCTTCACGTCACCGCCGTAGAAATTAAAAATAATCCTTGACGACTCATCGGCATCCCAAGTTCCGATACTTCCGCTGTTAAATACAAAAACATTTTCGCCTTGATTAAGAGCTACATTAACTAAAAGATACGCATTTGGATTATTCTTCACGCGGTCATACTCCGCAAGGATATTGCCTGCCTCCTGCGAACCGCAGTTTATGCTTCCGTTTACGGAATAAACCGTAACATTATCGCTGTTGCTCATAATGCCGCGAAGCTGCGAAGAAGCACTTTCCATAATGGAAAGTAATCTGTCCACCTCCGCCTCCGCGTTTGGCATTTCCACAAAATTTATCGTTCCGTTGGCAATTTTTACGCCTTTGTCATAAATCTGGTTGCCTTCAGAGTCAAGATCGGGAGTTACAACCCAATAATCACTTCCTTCGGGTTTATTCCAATTCATACGCGGAACTTCATAAAAAATCTCATTACCGTTGCTTGAAATGCGTCCATAGATGTCAGAACCGACATTTATGGTTTTATTTACGCCAAAGCTTTCACCGCCCACCTGAAGCGAATCCGAAATTATGCACTCTTTTTCAAAACCTGTCTGAGGATAAAGTACAACTCCTTCATCAACGGTCACAAATTCAATTTTAGGGTTACCGCCGATATCCGTTCTGCTGTCTTCACCTTCATCACAATTATCAATAAAAATCGGCTCAAGCTTATGTATTGTAATTAAATCATTTCTGTACTGTGAAGGAATGTTAAAAGAGAATCTCTTCGTGCCCGGTTCGGTAAATTCTACTCTTATCGGAGCGGGTTTATCCGTTGTGGTTCCCTCAAATTCTATATCAATAAGCTCGCCGCCGCTGTAAACACCGAAATAATACGCCTTGGAGGTTCCCGGTTCAAAATATCCTTCGCTTGTTACCTCAAAGGAAACGGTACGGTGTTTGTTTAACACAAAGTTATCCATTTGGAAATGGCTTCCCAACTTTATGTTTTTAACGGCAAAATTAGTTTCAAAGTCAACCAGATTCACCATATCGGAAGCGACAATACCATAGTTGGTTAAATCGCCCAAAGCCTCGCTGATAAAATCAGGACTCGCCGAATCGGCGCTTGCCGCCACAGCCAAACCGGTAATCGTCATCGACAGAGCGGTAAAAGCCGAAATTATCTTAGTAATCTTCATTCGCCGAAGCCGTATCATTTTTTCGTAACCGTTCATATTTTTCCCCTTTTCTTGACCGTTTTAAAGCATCTATACTGTCATCCATCCGGTATAAACGACGGTCATATCTTTGACAGCGCAGCCGTAAAATCGACCGATTCTTTTGCACCCTTTTCCTTATAGTATAGTAATATGACGGAGTAAGCATTTTTAATGTATTTATTATTAGTCTTTGCCGATTGTACTAACGTACTCTTTAAACCGCCGCTGCCTCAGAATATATTTTCCTCTATAATGGATTCTACACTTGCGCGGTTACAAAGCGGTTACATTACGTTAAAAAAATGCCTTTTTTTATAAGTTTTTAAATTTCGGCTTTTTACACAAATATAGCTCTTGTTTTTATGTTGATTTGTCACCTCCTACCATTTCTTGTTTTAAAACCCTATTTTACTTTCTTTCATATTGCAAAAAAAATAGTTTTGTGCTATACTAACAAAGTGATAAATGCTGTAAACGGCGGCAGAAAGCCCCAAACGCAATTTATCAAAATCTACACGATAGGATAAATGGGAAACCCCTTCCAATACTTTTTTGCCGTTCCCAATATCTGAACGCACCAAGGCGTAAAAATATTGCAGCATTGCAAATGAAAAGAGGAAAAAATATGACTTACGAAAAAATCTTCAGCGAAATTCAAAAGAGCTTTAAAAAAGCAAAGATCAGCGATTTCACCAATGAATTTGCTTTTCAGTTCAACATTACGGGGGAAGGGGAAGGCATTTTTTACGCCGCCTATAAAAAAGGAGTTCTTTCCATCGAACCTTATGATTACAAAGACAATGACGTAATCTTTACTGCTGACGGCAAGACGCTTACCGCTATTGCATCGGGAAAGCTTGAGCCTATCGACGCTTTGAACGGCGGAAAGCTTTTTATAGACGGAAACCGTGAGATTGCAAAAGAGCTGATGCTCCTTATAGACCATGAGAAAAAGACCGCCGCAAAATCCGAAAAGTCCGAAAGCAAGCCGGAAGCGAAAACCGCGGAAAAAGAATCCCCCAAGTCTGCCGAAAAGCCCGCTGCCGCCAAGCAGGAAGCAAAACCTCACAACAAGGGAAAAAATAGAGGAAATAAAAAGTAATCTTTATACATATATAAACTAAAAAATATAATATATAACAACACCCCGTGAAATTCACGAGGTGTTTCTTTAATTACAGCAAAAGTAAAAAATGCCGTTTACTATATAGTTTTTGCTTGAATCCAATACTAATCTCCGGTCAAGTCGCTGACTTGATTAAAGAGTAATATTACTCTTCCTCGTCCTCAAGAGCACTGAGATCAAACTCAAGCGGTTCGCCGCAGTTGGGACAAAGGATTCCGCCCGCCGCAATTACGTCAAAATCAACGGTAATGCTGTTGTTGCATTTGGGGCAGGTGATCTCATACAGATCGTCATCCTCACAGCCGCAGTCACACTCGTCATCGTCATATTCGTCACCGTAAAAGTCTTCCTCAAGATCGGTGACAGCCTCATCAATATCGGAAACAACATCGGTAAGATCGGCAAGATCCATATCCATTTCGTCAACCTGATGGGCAATATCGTCAAGAACGTCGATAACAGCCGCTAAAAGCTTGCCCTCCTTTGTGGTCTCGTCAAGACTTAAGCCTTCCGCCAGTCCCTTGATATAAGAAACCTTTTCCGTAATGTTCATATTATACCACCTTTCCAAAAGCAAACCGCCGTTTTCGGCCGCAAGCCATTACTTATAAAAAATAAAAGTGTAAACGGTCACTTGTTTGCGCGCTCCATGTACTCGCCGGTTCTTGTATCAATACGCACCACCTCGCCCACGTCAATAAAAAGAGGAACTCTTATTTCCGCACCGGTCTCCAGT
Organism: uncultured Ruminiclostridium sp.; assembly: GCA_910585505.1. Taxonomy (GTDB): domain Bacteria; phylum Bacillota; class Clostridia; order Oscillospirales; family Ruminococcaceae; genus Ruminiclostridium_E. Next base: position 3,682 of record CAJUFF010000063.1, read on the forward strand.
GTGGCGGGTTTAGTGGCGTTCGTAGCGGTATCGCCCTTAAAACCGGGCTCGGTGTCCGTAATCTCCAACTCAACAAAGTTGGGAGGCTCAACGCCGAAAACATTGCCCTTGTAGCTTAAGATTTTGCACACCATATTTTCCTTTACAAAGCGGAAATTATCGCCTAAATCTTTTTTGTTTATAGGCACCTGCTCATAGGTTTCGCTGTCCATAAAATAATAAAGATCGCCGTCGCTGTAGGAATACTCCATATCCTTTCTTTCAATGAAAGCTGTTGGGAATTTGGCGGTGGGGTTGTAAGATTTTTCAACCACCGCGCCTGTGATAACGTTCTTTGTTTTTGTGCGCACGAAAGCGGAGCCCTTGCCGGGTTTAACGTGCTGAAACTCAATTACCTGAACTACGTTTCCATCCTCTTCAAAGGTAACGCCGTTTCTGAAATCGCCTGCTGAAATCATAAATTAACCTCCGGAATTTTATTAAAAACGATACTGTTTCATTATCTATATTATTGTAGCTTATTTTTGTCCATTTTTCAAGGGTTTTTTGAAAAAAAAATAAAAAAGTCCATATTTTTTTATAGCGCAGCTTATAAAAGCTGTATAAGAAAAGCCGTAACCCGGTTATAAAACAGAATTACGGCTTTTTACTTATACCCGATACATATATCTGTCGGGTTTGTCTTTTATTGACTCATTCCGATTTTCAGCGCCTTAATGTTTGCATCTATAAGATGCGCTTTTTTTGGAGGCACTACCTTTTTAACGGTCTTTTCGATAATCGACTCGTCAGCCATCCCGGCTTCCTTGATCATCTTGCCCAAAAGAATAACGTTTGCCATTCCGTGAAGCTCGTTTTCATTGGCAAGCCGGGTCGCGGGAACATAAAAACAGCTTATATCCGCCCTGTCGCAAACCGCTTCGATAAGAGTGCTGTCAATAAAGCAGCTTCCGCCGCTTTTTACGCTTCCGATAAATTTATCGTAGCTGGGAGTGTTCATCACAAGCAGATTGTCGGGTTCAAGCACCAAGGGAGAGCCTATGGGATCGTCGCTTATGCATACCGAACAGTTACAGGTGCCGCCTCTCATTTCGGGGCCGTAGGAGGGAAGCCACGAAACCTGTTTTTTACCGTAAAGTCCAAGATAGGCAAGCATCTTTCCGATAAACAGAATGCCCTGTCCGCCAAAGCCTGCCAGAAGTATATCGTTTGTCATCTTACAGCGCCCTCCTTATATACTCCCAAAGGATAGTAAGGTATCATTTCGTCCTTTAATCTCTGAAGCGCCTCAACTGGCGTTTTTCCCCAGTTGGTGGGACAGGTGGACAACACCTCTATAATAGAAAATCCCTGCTTGTTCTTCTGAAACTCAAAGCCCTTTCTGATGGCCTTTTTCGCGGTCATAACAGATTTCGGGTCAATTACCGTCACTCTTTCCGCAAGCGCCACGCCGTCTAACTGGGAAAGCATCTCGCACATTTTTACCGGAAAACCCTCTACGCTTGTGTTGCGTCCGTAGGGAGTAGTCTGTGTGATCTGTCCGGGGAGAGTGGTGGGAGCCATTTGTCCGCCGGTCATTCCGTAGGTGGTATTGTTTACGAATATAACGGTGATGTTTTCGCCTCTTGTGGCGGCATGTACCGTTTCGGCGGTACCTATGGCGGCAAGGTCGCCGTCGCCCTGATATGTAAACACGAACTTGTCGGGGTTGGCTCTCTTTACGCCAGTTGCCACAGCGGGAGAACGTCCGTGGGAGGCCTCCAGCATATCGCAGTTGAAGTAATCGTAAGCCATAACGGAGCAGCCTACCGGGCAAACGCCTATTGTATCGCCCTCTATTCCCATTTCGTCTATAACCTCGGCCACCAAACGGTGGATTATACCGTGTGTACAGCCGGGGCAATAGTGCAGGGGTACATCGCATAGGGCGTGAGGTCTTTTGAATTCGGGCATTATTTATCGCCTCCTGTCATTTCCTTTATCTTGTTCAATATTTCGGCGGGGCCGGGGATAACTCCGCCGGTTCTGCCGAAGAATTCCACGGGGATTCTGCAATTCAAAGCAAGCTTCACATCGTCCACCATCTGACCCATGGACATTTCCACCGTCAGCACCTTTTTTGCGTTTTTGCACGCTTCGTTTATTTCCCTTTCGGGATAAGGCCAGAGAGTAACGGGTCTGAACACGCCCGCCTTTATCCCCTCTTTTCTCGCAAGCTCAACGGCGGACTTCGCCAGTCTCGCGGTGGAGCCGTAAGCGACTACCACTATTTCCGCGTCCTCGGTTTTGTAGCATTCCGCCATGGTTTCGTTCGCCTTTACCTGCTCGTACCTCTCAAATCGGGCGCGTATCTTTTCTTCAAGCTCCGCCGCCTGCAAATAAAGGGAATTTATAATATTGTGCTTTCTTTTGTTTCCGTGACCGGTAGCCGCCCATGGCTTACCCGACGCGTCGGAAAGCTTTATTTCCGCGCTTTCGTCAAAGGCCACCGGCTCCATCATCTGTCCCAAAAGGCCGTCCGCCAGAATAACGGCGGGCATTCTGTACTTATCCGCCAAGTCAAAAGCCTTGGTAACTGTATCCGCCATTTCCTGAACGGTGGAGGGGGCAAATACGAGAACATGGAAATCGCCGTGACCCAAGGCTCTCGTCACCTGCCAGTAATCCGCCTGAGAGGGCTGAATACCGCCGAGACCCGGACCGCCTCTCTGGACGTTAATGATAACGCAGGGCAGATCGGCTCCCGCTATATAGGATATTCCTTCGGTTTTAAGGGAAATTCCGGGAGATGAGGAGGACGTCATGCAGCGTATTCCCGAACCCGCGCAGCCGTAAACCATATTTATTGCGGCCACCTCGGATTCCGCTTGCAGGAACACCCCGCCCACCTTGGGCATACGCTTGGACAAATAGGCGGAAATTTCCGTCTGAGGGGTTATTGGGTAACCGAAAAAGCATTTGCAGCCGGCTCTTATCGCCGCCTCCGCCAACGCCTCGTTGCCCTTCATAAGTGTAAGCTCGCTCATTTCTTTTCGCCCCCCTCTACGGTAATTGTAATCGCGCAGTCGGGACACATCATAGCGCAGAATCCACAGGCGATACATTTTTCATCGTCAATGCAAACGGCGGTATAATAGCCCTTTTTGTTCAGCTTGTCCTGCTGTATTTCCACTATTTTTTTAGGACAGGCGGTGGTGCAGAGACCACAGCCCTTACAGCGGTCAAACTCGACCTTCATTTTTGCCATTGTGTTCTCCTTTCGGTTTCTTGTTTATTTAAAGTTTAGTTGTTGTTTAAATTTGAAATAATTTTTTGCATATTATGTTTTTTCTTCGGCAAGCCGAAGCCTGTTGATTAACTGCTTGAGTTAACCCACCCGTTTCGGCGGTAGCCGCGGCGCAGGAAAAGGAAATAAACCTTAGCCAAAATCCCGGGCGGCAGAAAACTCACTTACCTACCCAGCCACTCTATTATATATCAAATCCTCCGCCTCTTCAAGCCTTATTTCCAATGTAAATATTTCCTCGGCAATATTCCCCAGAAAATCCTTCTCGTTCCACCATCTTTTCATATCCTCAACGCCGAAGGAATGAGCCTTCGGTCTGGTATTATGCCGCCTAACAGTTTCCTCAAAGGGTATATCATAGTAATACGCAAAGATATTTTCTCCAAACTCCTCCTTAGCCGTTTCAAACAGCCTTTCATAAACCCTTGCGTCCAGAATCCCTTCCAGAATAACAACCTCGCTGTGTCTCCTGCCGTATCTCAAAAGCTCCTCCATCAGCGGCAAAGCGGGAGTCCCCTCTCCGTCCTTTGCCCAAAGCATTTCCCGCCTGACGGTGTCCTGTGAAATAACCATTGTATTGCGTCCGAATTTACGCTGAAGCCTTCCGGCAAGAGTGGATTTTCCGCTTCCCGAATTTCCGCGTATAATTATAAGCTTTGACATTGCTTTCTCCCCCTATATATGCGTGTAAATCTAACAGGCGGAAAGCGCTTCAATAGCAATATACGCCAGTTTTTCTCTCGACGTCATGTCGTTGTACCACTCCCTGTCGTCATATTTCCCTTCTCCCGTCACCACGTCCCCGCTGTATAGCAGCTGACCGTATTTTTTTCCCTTGGCCTTTGCCACCGCCGCAAAAGCGGCGCACTCCATCTCAACGGTTTTGCATCCCTCAGACCTTCTGTAATCCACCATTTCCTTGGTTTCACGAAACAGTCCGTCGGTAGTCCACGTGATACATTTTATGTAAGGCACATCAAGCCTTTTCAGCGTTATTTCAATCTTCTCAATAACGTTTTCTGAAAGCTCCGCATATCTTGAAGGCGGCAGATACCGATAGGAGCCGCCCTCCTCGCGCAAAGCCTTTACGGGCACTATAACGTCCCCCTTGGGAATATCGTCCAGCACTCCGCAGCCGCCGCAGCACACAATTGTTTCCACACCGTTGGAGTACAGATAATCAGCCACGGAAACGGCATTTGCCGAACCTACGGGAGCCTGCATCATACACATTTCCTTACCGCCGTAGCTGATTTTCAGCACCGGAAATTCGCACATTTCCGAATAATAGCCGCCTATTTCCTCACCGCCGTATTTTTCGCCGAACGCTTTAAATACCTCTCCGAAAAAAGTCATAAAACATAGCTTGGGAAAATACCCGTCCTCATAATCGTAGGCTTCCTTCGGCGAAAGTATTCCCTCTGTTTCCGTACTGTATTCCAATATCGGAATTTCGTTTTTTATTATCATTGGCTCTCCTTTATATATAAAGTAATGATCCCGAAAACGGGAAAATGCGGTAAAATACCCGTCACTGCTCCCAAAGCGGCTTAACATAAACATTTATCTCCATGGAAGGCTCTATCCCCTTAAGGTTTTCCTTTTGGGAACAGGTAAACAGCAGCGGGCAGCCCGAAACCTCCGCCGCCCTTTCGGCGTAATTCACGGAATCGGTCACCGTCTTATTATCGGTAAGCGCGCCTAAATTGGAGTTGTTTATTATCCCGTCGCAGGACAAACCCGAAGCCGCTTTTATTTCCTCAAGCAATTCCTTTGCCTCTGTCGGAGTAGAGGTAAGATAGCGGTACTTGTTTACCACATAATAAAGCGCCGTATCTTCGCGGTCTTTAAGCAAGTCTCCGTACCGCCCAAGCGCCGTCGCCCCCTCCGGGTCGCCCCCCACGTCGATAATCACTCTCCCCTCTCCGTTTACTATCCCCCCTAAGTCAAAGCTCAAAGCGGGGATATCCAGATTTGAGTTGGCGTACATAGGCGCCGCAAGTTTTATCCCTCTGCTTTCAAACAAGCTTCCGAAATCAGCGGTGCGAAAGTAGGGGTTGACTATATCCAGATCAACTACGGTGACTTTGTCTGCTTCCGCAAGCTTTAACGCGAGATTTACCGCAATGTTTGTCTTTCCGCAGCCGTAGTGTCCCGTTATTATAATATTTTTCGGAAAATCAAAGTTCATTTTTCTACCTTTTAAATCGTTAAATTTTTTTATAAATGATATTAATTAGTATTTTAACATATTTTTCGCCGTTTGTAAAGAAAAAATTTATTGAATCGGCAGGAAATCCTCGGAAGACGCCCTATAGGGCGTTTTTTCAAATAAAAAAGTCAAAGCCTCCGAGAAAACCCGGAGACTTTGAGTAGGAGAGCATAAACTATTTGCTCCGAAGAGCAAAAGTCTATGTGCAAAAAATTGATTGCCTCTTTTAAGGAGGCGCAACTCCGCTCAATAAGAGTGCGGAAAAAGCTTATATGTAAATCAAAACGAGATGATTTACTTTAAATAAATTAAATGATCAAGCTTAAGGAGTTGTAACTGTTGCACTTACTACATGAGTAGTGGCATCAATGGCAACTGTAACGACACCCTTAAATTTACCGGAAACACCTACGGCATACTTATCACTACCAGCAGTATACTCATAAGCATCGTTAAAATCACCCGCAGCCTCAGTAACAGCTCCGGCAGCAATTGCCGTATTTGAATCGTTTCTGTAAATAACACCGTCAACCGCGCCTCCGGTAATTGAAGCCAAGAAAGCGCTACCGTTGGGAAGAGTTGCCGAGAGTGTTGTCGTAACTTCATCCGCAATATCTTTATTTACACTACCAGCAGCAGGGGCAGAGCCGTCTATCGTTATTGTAACAGTGTTGTTGGTTTTAGTAACCGCAATCTGCACTATTGAAGAAGGCGCTCCACCCATAGTAACCTTGGCGATAGCGGTATTGATGCTGTTGGATATAGTCTGCGCGCCGTCCTGAAGCGTAGTATAAGCCGCCTGCTGCGTCCAGTTTCCGATCAGGGGAACGAGTACGGCTGTCAATATCGCAATAATGGCGATTACTACGATAAGCTCAACAAGAGTAAAGCCTTTCTTCTCTCTAAGCTTTCTGATTTTGTTTAACATTTATCATTTCCTCCTAAGAAATTTTTTTACTAAAACTGCCCGCCGCGGTTTATTAAAAGACCGCTCCGCAAAACAGTTAATAGCCGTAAATAATTTTTATGCCGAAAACCTTAAATTTTTATGGCTTGAATCGGCGTAAAACACAAAAACCGCCAAAGCGAATTTAAATCATAAATTCGCCTTAACGGTTTTGTTTATAAAATTAAAATAAGACAACACGGCTGAAAAGCCGTTATTGCCTTTGAATAACGAACTGCTGAAAATATCCGAAAAAAGAGCGCAACTATGCTGTCTGTCTGTCTGTCTGTCTGTCTGTCTGTCTGTCTGTCTGTCTGTCAAAATTGTAGCGCAGGTTCAGCATTTTGTCAAGCCTCTTTCGTAAATTTCGGTATTATAACGGAAATATTTTTCCCGCTTCCGATATTGTTATTATAGCAGATTAAATACAAATTGTCAACCGATTTTAATAAAATTGGAACAAATAACAAAAGTTCAGGTTTGCATTTGGAGGATATTTTTACGGGAACATACGGCGATTGTTCGGGAAAAATGCGCGGTATTGCCTTAAATTTCAGGGGCGTTACATCGCATATGAAAACAACTCATCTTTTGACAATTCTCACGAAAAAAACCTATACTAAAAAAAATTATAAAAAGTACTTGATTTTTTTCCGGACATCTGCTATAATTAGATGGTATTTGAAATATATACTTTGAAAAGGAGGTGTTCACCCATGGCAAAATGCGATATCTGCGGTAAAGGTGTCACTTTCGGTGTTAAGGTTTCTCACTCACACAGATGCTCTAACAGAAGCTTTAAGCCCAATGTACAGAAGGTTAAGGCTGTCGTTAACGGCGCTCCTTGCAGAGTAAACGTCTGCACAAGATGTTTGCGTTCCGGTAAGGTTCAGAGAGCCAACTGATCTTTTGAACAACATATATCCGCATAGAAACGGCTCCCGCTTTGGCGGGGGTTTTTTTATTTTGTTTGGCTTACATAAAATACGTCATTGTTAAAAAACATCTCTCATTCTTTTGAATGTTTTTTCATGACACTGCGCTTTTTTATGCCAATCTTTAATTATCCATATAATTTGCATATACCTTTATTAAGGATTAGTATTATACATTTCTAAGCAATAAAATTCCACTTGACAAAAGTGTACAAATATAGTATAATTTTATCACAAAACCGTATTTTGGAAATTAAGAAAAAGCTAAAGCGCCGCAAATAATACCAATCACTTTTTTTAAACTGACGTAATACCCACAGTTTTAAAAGGGATTAGTATAAGGCATACTATAAAAAAACCAAAAAACATATATGAAAGGAAGTGCATTAAAATTGCCGGAAGAATCAGCCGCATTGATAAAGGAACGCTACAATGTGGGCGGCATGACCTGTTCCGCCTGCTCCGCTCACGTTGAAAAATCGGTAAGTAAGCTAAACGGAGTTTCAAAGGCGGAGGTAAATCTGCTCACCAATTCAATGACCGTGGAATACGACGGAAGAAAATGTCAAAGGTCGGATATAATAACCGCCGTGGAACAAGGCGGTTATACCGCATCCCTTCCTTCTTCCGACGCAGTAAAAGGATCCGAAGAAAAAAGGGAAAGCCCCGCGGAGCTGAGAAAAAAAGAATTCCGCATAATGAAAAAACGGCTGATATGGTCGCTGGTATTTATTATACCGCTATTTTACATTTCAATGGGACATATGATGGGCGCTCCTCTTCCGAGCTTTTTCCACGGGGCGGAAAACTCGCTTGTTTTCGCTTTTACTCAGTTTTTGCTGGTGATTCCCATCGTCCTGATAAACGGTCATTACTTTACCAACGGCTTTCGCAATCTTATAAAGGGTTCGCCGAATATGGATACTCTTATCGCCTTGGGATCCGGAGCGGCGCTTCTGTACGGAATAATCGCCATATACCGCATAGGCTACGGATTGGGACACGGCGATACCGCTCTTGCGGAAAGCTATATGATGAATCTTTATTTTGAAAGCTCCGGCACCATACTTACTCTTATTTCTGTGGGAAAAATGCTTGAAGCACGGGCGAAAGGCAAAACCTCCTCCGCCATAGAAAAGCTTCTAGATCTCACCCCTAAAACGGCGGTGGTGGAGCGCTTCGGAACCGAGCTTACCGTTTCCCCCGACGAAATTTTAAAAGGCGATATCGTTATCGTTAAAGCGGGCGAAAGCGTACCGGTGGACGGCATTATTACCGAAGGGCACGGAACGCTGGATCAGTCGGCGGTTACCGGAGAAAGCATCGGCGTTGAAAAAACAGAGGGAGATAACGTGATTGCCTCATCCATCAACAAAAGCGGCTACTTTAAAATGCGCGCCGAAAGAGTTGGCGGCGACACCACATTGGCGCAGATCATACGCCTTGTGGAGGACGCCACCGGCTCAAAAGCGCCAATTGCCAAGCTGGCGGATAAAATAAGCGGCATTTTTGTTCCGGTGGTGATAACCATAGCCCTGCTTTCCGGACTTATATGGCTTCTCTGCGGAGAAGGAGCCGAAGTGGCTTTATCGCACGCCATCTCCGTGCTTGTCATATCCTGTCCCTGCGCCCTCGGTCTTGCCACCCCCGTGGCCATTATGGCGGGAACAGGCAAGGGCGCGGAAAACGGGATTCTTATCAAATCCGCCGCCGCCCTCGAAATTGCCCATAAAATAGACGTGGCGGTAATGGATAAAACGGGAACGGTTACTACCGGAAAGCCCTCCGTAACCGTTATAGAGAAAGCGGATAACGTTTCCCGCCGCCATATCCTCGCCGTTGCCGCGAGTCTTGAAAAAAAATCCGAGCATCCTCTCGCCGAAGCAATTATGACCTGTTCGGAAGAAAACAACATTTCTCCTCTTTCCGTAAGCGATTTCGGCGCGGTTTTCGGTAAAGGCGTGCACGGAGAAGTAAAAGGAAAGCCCTGTCTTGCCGGCAACGCGGCGTTAATGAAGGACAGCGGCATTGATATCACCCAATGGACGGCTTTGGCGGACAAATTGGCTGACAACGGGGCGACTCCCCTTTATATAGCGGAAAACGGCGTTATAATAGGCATAATAGGCGTAGAAGATACCGTAAAGCCCACTGCCGAAGCCGCGGTAAAAGAACTGAAGGAAATGGGAATAGAACCCGTAATGCTCAGCGGAGACAACAAGAGAACGGCGAAGGCTGTCGGAAAACGATTAGGCTTCGGCCGCGTAATCTCCGAAGTACTCCCTCAGGATAAGGAAAGCGTGATAAGACAGCTTCAGAACGAAGGGAAACTCGCCGCGATGGTAGGGGACGGCATAAACGACGCTCCCGCCCTCGCCCGCGCGGACGTGGGAATGGCCATAGGCGCCGGAACCGACATTGCCATAGACAGCGCCGACATCGTTCTTATGAAAAACAGCCTTCTCGACGTATCCGGCGCTATAAAACTGAGTCGGGCGGTTATAAAAAATATTAAGGAAAACCTTTTCTGGGCGTTTTTCTATAACGCGCTGTGTATCCCTCTGGCGGCAGGGGCGTTTGTGCCGCTTTTAAACTGGCATCTGGATCCTATGTTCGGAGCACTGGCTATGAGTTTGTCCAGCTTTTGCGTGGTTATGAACGCTTTGAGGTTAAAGCTTTTTAAATTTAAGCACACTTCCGTTTCCGATTCGGAGGCCGAGATTCACGTCTCCGTCAAATTGCTCCCCGAAGAGGAAGAAGCGGAAAAAAATAAAGGAGGAAATATTATGAACAAAACAATGACAATCGAGGGAATGAGCTGCGGCCATTGCAGTGCGAGGGTGGAACAAGCGCTTAACGGCTTGACCGGAGTGAAAGCAACGGTAAATCTGGATACAAAAACCGCGTCCATAGAGCTGAGCGAAGAGGTAAGCAATGAAGTTCTCAAAAAAGCGGTTGAAGACGCGGGGTATGAGGTAACGGAAATAAAGTAAAGCTGATAACCGGTATTCGCAGTCATCGATAAATTTTTCGATGATTGCACCGTAACTTGTCCTCTGCAAAAAACGCTTGAAATCCACGCACAAATCTTGTGAAGACAGGTTTTTAAAACTTGTGCCCATAGGATTTGTACGTGGATTTTCGAGCATATTTTACCAATGACAAGGCAATTTTTACAGTTGGTATTACTCGATAAGCCTGTCAAAAAATATAACGCAGTCAGCGGCAAAATCTGCCGAAAAGACGTGTGCATTGATATTGATTTTAATTGAATCTATTGACAATAGGTTAAATTAAATAAAAAGAGTCTTAATTTCAAACTGTGTAAATGACCGAATACGACAGGAATTCCCAACAA